>NC_008340.1:0-327594 GCF_000014785.1 Alkalilimnicola ehrlichii MLHE-1 | reverse complement strand
GTTTGACGATCTCCGCCAGCCGGTCCAGCCGCGGATCGGGCACCGGCACCACCCCCACGTTGGGGTCGATGGTGCAGAAGGGGTAGTTCTCGGCGGGGATCTCCGCCTGGGTGAGGGCATTGAACAGCGTGGACTTGCCCACGTTGGGCAGCCCCACGATTCCGCATTTGAAACCCATAACTCTCTCCGTCAGGACCGGGAGTGCAGGCGCTGGCAGGCACGCCCCCAGTCGCCGGCGAGCAGCCATTCCACGCAGTCGGCCAGCTCCTCCACGGCGTCGGCGATGGCCCGTCGCTCGTCGGGCGCGGGCCGCGACAGCACGTAGGGCACCACACCGTCGCGATGACCGGGATGGCCGACGCCGATCCGGGCACGGCAAAAGCCCCGCTCGTTGCCGAGGGCCCGGATAATATCGCGAAGGCCATTGTGGCCCCCATGCCCGCCGCCCTGTTTCAGCTTGACCTGACCTGGCGGCAGGTCGATCTCGTCGTGGACCACCAGGATCGACTCCGGTGGCAGCCGGAAGAACTGGGCGTAAGGCCCCACCGCCTGGCCGCTGCGGTTCATGTAGGTCTGCGGCCGCATCAGTCGGCACTGATGCGGCCCCAGGTGAAGGGTCGCCAGATCGGCGTGGTAGCGGCGCTCGGGCCGCAGCGCCCCGCCGTGGCGGCGCAACAGCTCGTCCAACAGCCAGAACCCGGCATTGTGCCGGGTTCCCGCGTAACGATCGCCGGGGTTGCCCAGGCCGACGATCAGCTGAATGGGCTGAGGGCTGTCAGTCATGGGCACCCCCGTTCAGGCCGGCGGCGAGGCACTCAGTCCTCGGCGCCCTCCTCGCCTTCCTCACCCTCGGCCGCCTCGTCCTCGTCGGCCTTGGCCTTGCGGCTGGCGTGAATGGACACCACCGGGTGGTCGTGGTCCGCACCCTGAACGAGCTCCGGGATCTCCACCCCGGCCGGCAGCGGCACGTCGGAGAGGTGGATGGCGCTGCCCAGCTCCAGCGCGGAGACGTCCACCTCCAGGTACTCGGGCAGGTCCTTAGGCAGGCAGGCGATCTCGATCTCGTTGAGATCGTGGTGGATGATACCGCCGGCCTTGATGCCCGGGGCCTTGTCCTCGTTGACAAAGTGAACCGGCACCGAGGTATGCACCTTCTCGCCCGCCACCACCCGCTGCAGGTCCACATGCTCGACCAGCGGCTTGAAGGGGTGGCGCTGCAAGTCCTTGACGATGACCTGCTCACTCTTACCGTCCAGGTTGACGGTGAGGATCTGGGAGTAGAAGGCCTCTTCCTGCATCAGTCGGTCCAGCTGCAGCAGGTTTAGGGTGATGGCCTGGGGCTCCTGGTGACCGCCGTACATGATGGCGGGCACGCGCTTGGCACGGCGCAGGCGGCGGCTCGCACCTCTCCCTGTCTCCGTGCGCAGCTCGGCGTCGAGTTTCATTTCAATGGCAGACATGGGTCCTCTCCATACAAAACACCGCCTCCCCCGCGACCAGGTTCGGCGGCTTGTGATAAAGGGCCGCCCGGCGGACGGCCCCGCGTTTGAAATCGGGTCTTACTCCACGAACAGCTCGCTGACCGACTCGTCCTGGCTGACGCGCCGCATGGTCTCGGCCAGGATGTCCGCAATGGACAGCTGGCGGATCTTATCGCAGGACTGGGCCTCGCTGCTCAGCGGGATCGTATTGCTCACCACCAGCTCATCCAGGTGGGACTCGCTGATCCGGTTGATGGCATTGCCCGACAACACCGGGTGGGTAATGTAGGCCACCACCTTGAAGGCGCCCTTGTCCTTGAGCACCTTGGCCGCCTCACAGAGGGTGCCGGCGGTATCCACCATGTCGTCGACGATGATGCAGGTCTTGTCCTGCACATCGCCGATGATGTTCATGACCTTGGACTCGTTGGCCCGCGGCCGGCGCTTGTCGATAATGGCCAGGTCGGCGTCGTCCAGTCTCTTGGCAATGGCCCGGGCGCGCACCACGCCGCCCACGTCCGGCGAGACGACGATCTTGCGCGGATAGAGCTGGCGCCAGATATCGCCCAGCAGCATGGGCGAGGCGTAGACGTTGTCCACCGGGATGTTGAAAAAGCCCTGGATCTGGTCGGCGTGCAGGTCCACCGTGAGCACGCGGTTGACCCCGGCCGCCTCCAGCATGTTCGCCACCAGCCGCGCCGAGATGGGCACGCGCTGGGAGCGCGGGCGGCGGTCCTGACGGGCATAGCCGAAGTAGGGGATGACCGCGGTGATGCGGGCGGCGGAGGACCGGCGCAGGGCATCGATGATGACCAGCAACTCCATGAGGTTGTCGTTGCTGGGTGCGCAGGTGGACTGGACCACGAAGACGTCCTTGCCGCGCACGTGTTCGTTGACCTCCACCATGATCTCGCCGTCGCTGAAGCGACCGACCACGGCGTGGCCCAGGCGGGTCTTGAGATGCTCGGCAATGGACTCGGCCAGTTGCGGGTTAGAGTTACCCGCAAACACCATCATGCGTCCGTTGTCATTCACAGCGCACTACCCCGTTGCGGTTGCGGTCCGGTTGAGCCGGCTGCTCGCGGGAAGGGAAATGGCTGGGGCGCCAGGATTCGAACCTGGGAATGCGGGTACCAAAAACCCGTGCCTTACCGCTTGGCGACGCCCCAGTTGTTGATCGGTGCCGACACCGTCGGCTATGTCGGGCCATCCCTGTCGGCGCTGTCCTGCTCACCACGCAACCGCCCAAGCAAGGAGGAGCACGCAACGCCTTGCGCCACGAAACCCTGCCAGGCGGCCGGCAGCCTGTCCAGCGCGGCCCGGGCCTGCGCCTCGCGCTCGAAGGGCGCGAACACGCAGGCCCCCGTGCCGGTCATGCGTGCCGGCGCAAACCGCGACAGCCAACCCAGGGCCTCGTCCACGGCGCGGTAGTGGGCACGCACCCAGGGCTCGCAGTCATTGCGGACCCTCCCGGCGCGAAGGGCCGATATTGTGCTCGGCGCGCTGTCCCTTGTCAAACCCTCCGCGGCGAAGACCTCGGCGGTGGACACGCGGCACCCGGGATGCACCACCAGAAACCAGCGCGACGGGGTCTCAATGGGGGTAAGCCGCTCGCCCACCCCCTCCGCCCAGGCGGTTCGGCCATGCACGAAGACCGGCACATCGGCGCCCAGCCGCAGACCCAGGCCAGCCAGCTCCAGGGTCGACAGGCCGGTGCCCCAGAGCCGGTTCAAGGCTTGCAGCACGGTGGCGGCGTTGGAGCTGCCGCCGCCCAGGCCGCCGCCATCGGGCAGGCGTTTGTCCAGCACGATGTCCGCGCCGAGCCGGCAACCGGTGGTCTGTTGCAGCAGGCGGGCGGCACGCACGGTCAGGTCCTGGTCCGGCGGCACGTGATCCAGTCCGCCCCGGCGCCGCAGCTCACCGTCGGGGCGGACCCGGAACGCCAGTTCGTCACCCCGGTCCAGGATCTGGAAGGCGGTCTGCAGCCGATGATAGCCGTCGGGGCGGCGGCCGAGGATGTGCAGGAAAAGGTTAATCTTGGCCGGGGCCGGCCAGTGGCGGGACCAGCTCATGGTGCCAGGCTCCAATCGCGGATCACCACCCGCACGCTGTCCTCGCCGCGGGAGATGTCCAACCGCCGGGGCAGTGGCAGGCCGTTGGTCTGGCTCCAGTCCCGGTAGACCACCTCCCAGCCGGCCTGATGCAGCCGCTCCGGTCGCCCGGCCGGGTCGAGGTCCAGCCGCTCCACCTCAGGCCCCGGGGCGTCGAGGCCACGCAGCCAGTAGCGCAGGGCGCTGACGGGCACCTGGTAGCCGGTGAACCAGGCCACCAGGGTCTCGGGGTCCGGGGCGTACTCGCGGTCACCGGCCGAGGTGGTCAGCCAGACCCCCTCCGGCCCGCCCTCCAGCCGCGCGCTGCCGGCACCCAGGGGGGCGCGCAGGTCCACTTGGTAGGTCTCTCCGCGCTGGCGCCATTCCAACGACAGGCTGCCGGCATCGTCCGCAGTGCGCAGGGCGGCACGCCCGCTCGCGTCCCAGTCGGTCTGCGCCCGCAGTCGCTCGACCGCCTCCTGGTAGCGGGCCTTTGGGTCGTCCACCGGCTCGGGGAGGGTGGCGCAGGCGGACAGCACCAGCGCCGCCAGGCCGGCAATAAGCAGACGCCCGCGCCTCATGGCCGCAGCCGCTCCAGGGTCTCCCGCAGTACCGGGTGGTCGGCTTCCAGTTCCTCGGCGGCCTCCCAGATGGCGCGCGCCTCCTCTCGGCGGCCCAGCACCCAGAGCACCTCGCCCAGGTGGGCGCCAATCTCCGGATCCGGCTGCCGGGCCCAGGCCCGCTCCAGATAGTCGAGCGCAGCCTCCGGCTTGCCCAGACGGTAGAGCACCCAGCCCTTGCTATCGAGAATCGCCGGATGGTCGGGCTCCTGTGCCAGCGCACGGGCGATGAGCTCGCGGGCCTCCTCCAGGCGCTCACCGGCATCGGCCAGGGTATACCCCAGGGCGTTCAGGGCGTGGGCGTCGTCCGGTTCATCGGCCAGAATGGCGCGCAGGTCCGCCTCCGCCCCGGCCAGATCCCCCGTCTCCACCCGCGCCAGGGCACGGGCGTAGAGCAGGCTGTGGTCCCCCGGCTCCGCCTCCAGGGCGTCATCGAGCAACGCCACCGCCTCTCCGGCCCGGCCCTGACCGGACAACAGATGGGCCTCCTGGGTCCAGGCCCGGGTGCGCTCCGCCGGGCGTTGCTCGCGCACCGCCGCCAGCCGCTCCCGGGCCTGCGTTTCGCGGCCGTCGTCCATCTCCATGCGCGCCAGCGCCAGTTGCGCGTCGGTCCAATACTCACCGGGCACCCGCTCGTACCAGGCACGCGCCTCCTCCCGGTTACCCTCCTGCTCGGCGATGCGGCCCAGACGGTAAAAGGCCTCGGCACGCTGATAGGCCCGCTTGGCAATGAACTGCCAGTATTCTCGGGCCTGGTCCCAGCGGCGCAGGTCGGTGGCGAGAAGGGCTGCCGCATAGGCCACCTCCAGGTCATCGGGGCGCTGCGCCATCAACACCTCGAACTCCTCCAGGGCGCGCTCGCGATGCCCCATGTTGACCAGCAGACGGGCGTGCAGCATCCGCAGGCTGCGGTCCTCGGCATCCTGGGCCAGCAGCGCCTCCACCACGTCCAGGGCGGCCTCGGGCCGGTCTAGGTTGACCAGCGCTTGCACCTCCAGCATCCGCGGCGCCTGCCAGTCCGGGTCCAGCTCGGCGGCTCGGCGGGACGCCTCCAGGGCAGTCTCCAGGCGCCCCAGTTGCATGGCCGCCCGGGCCAACGCCACCTGCGCGCTGGCGTGGCCGGCGTACTCATCCGCCAACCGCTCCAGCACCTGGAGTACGTCGTCCGCCCGCGCCTCACGGCCCATCAGCTCACCCAGCCCTTGAAAGGCCTGGCGCACCTCGCCGTCCAACGTCTCCAGGTAGCGCGACAGGTGGTGGTAAGCACGATCGGGCTCGCCGGCGCGCAGGTGCAACAACCCCAGCAGCCGATCCACCTCGGCGTTGTCGTCATCCAGGGCATCCCAGCGCTGCAGCGCCGCCAGGGCATCGTCGAGCCGCCCCTGGATGATCGCCAGCTGCGCGGCCTGTTCAGCCGGCCGGGTATCCCGGGTAAGATGCATGGCCTCCAGATAGGCGGCCAGGGCCTGGTCGGCGTCGCCGCGGTGGCGCGCCATCTCGGCCACCATCATGGTGTAGAGCAGCCGCGCCTTGGGGTCGTCCTCCCAGGGGGGCAAGTCGCTGACCACCGCGACGGGCGGCTCAACGGGGGTGGGCGCGGAGTCGGGGGCGACGGACGCGCAGCCGGCCAGCACCGCCAAAGCGGTGAGCGACAGGAGCAGCCGGTGGCCGATACCAAGCCGGCGCCATGGTGTCAGGCGGTCTTTCTGCATTCCAATGCTGCCCTCGGGGATTTAAAGCGTTACCATAGCGATGATGCCCGATGCACCTGTGCAACACCAGCCGGGGGACCGGGTGCCGGCCGTTTTGACAAGCCACCGGCGCGAATTACGCCGCTGACACGTAGCCATTCATGTCTCTTTTCGCCTTGGGCCTTAACCACAAGAGCGCCCCCGTGAACATCCGGGAGCAGATCGTCTTCGCGCCGGACGCGGTTACGGCGGCACTGCAGCATTTGCGCGCTCACACCACCGCGCGCGAGGCGGCCATCCTGTCCACCTGCAACCGCACCGAACTTTACGTGCGGATGGACGACCGGGCACCGGAGATGCTGGGCGAGTGGCTGGCACGCTACCACCGGTTGGACCCGGAATGGCTGCGCGACTATCTCTACCTGCACGAGGGTGCCGGCGCGGTCCGCCACCTGATGCGCGTCTCGGCTGGCCTCGACTCCCTGGTGCTGGGCGAGCCGCAAATCCTCGGCCAGGCCAAGATCGCCTATCAGGGCGCCATCGACGCCGGCACCATGGGCCGCGTGCTGGACCGGCTCTTCCAGCACGCCTTTTCGGTGGCCAAACAGGTCCGGACCGACACCGGCATCGGCGCCAATCCGGTCTCGGTGGCCTTCGCCGCCGTGACCCTGGCACGACAGATCTTCGACGACTTCCAAAACCGCACCGCACTGCTCATCGGCGCCGGCGAGACCATTGAACTGGTGGCGCGCCATCTGCGCGAGCAGGGGCTGAAGAACCTCATCGTCGCCAACCGCAACTTGGAGCGCGCCCGCCAATTGGTGGAGCTGGAGGGCGGCGAGGCCATCCCCTTGAGCGAGATCCCCACCCGGCTCCCGGAGGCGGACGTATTGGTCGCCTCCACCGCCAGCCCGCTACCCATCCTGGGCAAGGGCACGGTGGAGCGGGCAGTACGCAAGCGCCGGCACCGGCCCATGTTCATGCTGGACCTGGCCGTGCCGCGGGATATCGAGCCGGAGGCCGGCAACCTGGACGATGTCTACCTGTACACGGTGGACGACCTGCGCGAGGTGATTGCCGAGAACCGACGCTCGCGGGAGGAGGCCGCGCACCAGGCCGAGGAGATCGTCCAACGCCAGGTGGATCAATTTCTGAGCTGGCGGCGCGCCCAACAGGCGGTGGCCAGCATTTGTGATTTTCGCGAGCGCGGCCACGCCCACGCGCGCGAGCTGCTGCAACGGGCCAACCGCCGTCTGCGCTGCGGCGAGCCCCCGGAGCGGGTGCTGGCCTGGCTGAGCCACACGCTCACCAACCGGTTGCTGCACGCCCCCACCGTGGGCCTGCGCGAGGCGGCTGAGGCCGGCGACCGCGAGCGCATCGAGCTGGCACGCACCCTGTTGCAGATCGAAAACGCCAACGAGGACACCCGTGAAAGCGTCGATAAGGAACAAACTGGAACGACTCAGGGAGCGGCACGAGGAGATCAGCGCTCTACTGGCTGAGCCGGACACCGCCTCTGATCAGAAGCGCTTTGCTGCCCTGTCACGCGAGTACGCCCAGCTTGAGCCGGTCATCGCCGAGCTGAATCACTACCAGGAAACCGAGCAGGCGCTGGCCTCGGCGCGGGAAATGGCCCGGGACGACGACCTGGAGATCCGCGAGATGGCCGAGGAGGAGATCAGCCAGGCCCAGGCGCGACTCGAGGCCCTGGAGGCCGAGTTGCAAGTCCTGCTGCTGCCCCCCGACCCCAACGACGGCCGCAACCTCTACCTGGAGATCCGCGCCGGCACCGGCGGCGACGAGGCGGCGCTGTTCGCCGGCGACCTGCTGCGGATGTACGCCCGCTACGCGGAGCGCCACGGCTGGCGCCTGGAGGAGATCAGCGCCAGCGAGGGCGAACAGGGCGGCTACAAGGAGGTGATCACCCGCATCAGCGGCGAGGGGGCCTGGTCGCGGCTCAAGTTCGAGTCCGGGGCCCACCGGGTCCAGCGGGTGCCGGAGACCGAGTCCCAGGGGCGTATCCACACCTCGGCCTGCACCGTGGCGGTGCTGCCGGAGCCCGACGCCGTCGAGGACATCACCATCAACCCCGCGGAATTGCGCGTGGACACCTTCCGCGCCTCTGGGGCCGGCGGCCAGCACGTCAACAAGACCGACTCCGCCATCCGCATCACCCACTTGCCCACGGGGGTGGTGGTGGAGTGCCAGAGCGAGCGCTCACAGCACAAAAACCGGGCCCAGGCCCTGGCGCTGCTGCAGGCCCGGCTGAAGAACGCACAGCAGGCCGAGCAGAGCGCCCAACAGACCGAGCAGCGCCGGCAACTGGTGGGCAGCGGCGACCGCTCCGAGCGGATCCGCACTTACAATTTCCCCCAGGGCCGGATCACCGACCACCGCATCAACCTCACCCTCTACCGGCTGGAGGAGATCCTGCAGGGCGATCTCGATCAATTGGTGGAACCGCTGCGCACCGAGCACCAGGCGGACCAACTGGCCGCCCTCGCCGGGGACTGACCCGGCTCAGGTGCCGGGCACCGCCACCCGCGACACCCGGCTGGTCAGGCGACCGTTGGGCCAGAGCTTGACCGTGCGATAACCGGGCAGCCGCGTATCCAAGGCAAAGCGGGCCCGCCCCGGACGGAACTGAAAGCTGGTGGCGGGCGTGCCGAGCAGGCGCAGTGCGCCCTGGCGCCGGTCCAGGGCCTGGTGGATGTGGCCGAAGAGCATCCCACGCACCTGCGGGTGGCGCTTCAGCCAGGCCAGCAGGGTGGCACCATCCTCCAGCCCAATGGCGTCGAGCCAGGCCGAACCGCAGGCCAGCGGGGGATGGTGGCCCGCGCAGAGGGCCGGGCCCTCGTGCAGCAGGAACTCCAGCGCCTCCAGGCGCTGTACCCCCATCTCGCCCTCAACGCGCCCGGGGCGCGAGGTGTCCATCAGTAGCAATTGCCATTCGCCCAGCGAATGGCTGGTGGCACCGGTATCCACGGGGCTGCCGGGGAAGACCCGTGCCAACGCTTCCGGGTCATCGTGGTTGCCAGGCAGGGCCAGTACCCGGTCGGCCAACGGTACCAACCGCTCACGCAACCGCGCCAGCACGGGTTTGCCCAGGTCCTGGGTCAGATCGCCGGAGACCAGCAGCAGATCGGGGCGGGGACCGCGGCCGATGGCCGCCAGCACCGCATCCAGGCTGCGCCAGGGATCCATGCCACGAACCCGCTTGCCGGGGGCGGCACTGAGGTGGCAGTCGGTGATCTGCACCAGCCGTTGTGCGTGCATGGGGGCAACCTGCAGGGGTGATCAGCCACGCCACGGGCCGGGGCGCAGCCCTTGAGAAAATGACAAGGCCCACCCCGGCAGCGCCGGGGTGGGCCTCAGGTTCAGCTCAGCGCTGGCGGGGTCAGGCCACCCGTTGACGCTCGCGGATCTCCTCGAGCGTCTTGCAGTCGATACACAGCGTGGCCGTGGGCCGGGCCTCCAGCCGCCGCAGCCCGATCTCGATACCGCACTGATCGCAGTAGCCGTAATCATCCTTGCGGATCTTCTCCAGGGTCTGGTCGATCTTGCGGATGAGCTTCCGCTCACGATCCCGGGTTCGCAGCTCCAGGGCGAACTCCTCCTCCTGGGTTGCGCGGTCGTTGGGATCGGCGAAGTTGTTCGCGTCATCGCGCATGTGGTGCACGGTGCGCTCCACCTCCTCCTGCAGCTCGCGCTTCCAGGCCAGCAGCAACTGGCGGAAGTGCTCCAGCTGCGCCTCGCTCATGTACTCCTCGCCTTCCTCCGGCTGGTACGGCTCAATGCCGTGCACGGGAAGCCTGCGTTTGTCAGCCATGATGGTGTCCTCCATGGTCACAGCCGCGCCGCGCCGGAAACGGCGTCAGCGCCCGCCGCCTGTATGCCAACCCTTTGTCGGGTTTTGGCACGTTCTTTACATTATTATTGATTCAGTTCACGACGTCGACCCTTCAGGCCGCGGCCCGCCGGGGCAACACCTCGCGCAGCTTTTCCGCCGCCTCCAGCAGACCCTGCTCGGTGGTCGGCCAGTCGATACAGGCATCGGTGATGGAGACCCCGTAGTCGAGGGCAGCGGGATCGGCCCCCAGCTTCTGGTTGCCCCAGCCCAGGTTGCTCTCCAGCATGACGCCCACCAGCGACTGGTTGCCCTCCAGGATCTGGTGCACCAGGTCCTTCAGCACCATGGGCTGCAGCGCCGGGTCCTTGTTGGAGTTGGCGTGGCTGCAGTCGACCACGATCCGCGCGGGCAGCCCCGCCTTTTCCAGCTCCTGCTCGCACAGGGCAATGTGCACGCTGTCGTAATTGGGCTGGCCATGGCCGCCGCGCAGCACCACGTGGCCGTAGCTGTTGCCGCGGGTCCGGATGATACTGCACTCGCCGCGGGAGTTGATGCCCAGGAAGCTGTGCGGATGGGCGGCGGACTTCATGGCGTTGATGGCCACGTCCAGGCTGCCGTCGGTGCCATTCTTGAATCCGACCGGCGTGGAGAGGCCGCTGGCCATCTCGCGGTGGGTCTGCGATTCGGTGGTGCGGGCACCAATGGCCGTCCAGGTGATCAGGTCCTGCAGGTACTGCGGGATGATCGGGTCGAGCGCTTCGGTGGCTGTGGGCAGTCCCATCTCAGCCAGGTCCAGCAGCAGTTTGCGCGCCTGGAACAGGCCATTGTCGATCCGGAAGGAGTCGTCCATGTCGGGGTCGTTGATCAGCCCCTTCCACCCGGTCACCGTGCGCGGCTTCTCAAAATAGACCCGCATGACGATGAACAGACTGTCGCCCACCTGATCACTCAGCGCTTTCAGTTGCTTGGCATAGTCCAGCGCCGCTTTGGGGTCGTGGATGGAACAGGGCCCCACCACCACCAACAGCCGGTGATCCTTGCCATCCAGGATGTTGCGAACGGTCTCCCGACCCTCGACCACCAGACGGCGGGCTTGCTCGCTGAGCGGCAGCTGGGCCTTGATCTCGGCGGGGGTGGGGAGGTGCTCGATCTTCTCGACGTTCAGGTCGTCCACAGTACGATCAGACATAGGCGGTTCGGTGCTCCCGGCCACTACAAGGGCCGACTAGTTGGACACAAGGGCGACATATTAGCCGCTCCAGCCCCTTACCGCCAAACTTACTGTTACGCAAGGCGGGCACCGGCTGCCTAACCCACCTGCCGCAAGGCCTGGCTTCTGCAGTAGCGCACAGGTGCCCCAGCCACTGACTCGGTCGTAACCACCACGGCCTCGACATCGCCCCGGGCCGGAACGTGGTACATGGGTTCCAGCAACAGGCGCTCCAGCTCCGCGCGCAGACCACGGGCACCGGTGCCGCGCTCGGCGGCGCGCCGGGCCAGGGCCTCGAGGGCGCCGGCGGTGAAGTGCAGCTCACAGCCGTCCTGCCGGAACAGTGCCTGGTACTGGCGCAGCAGGGCGTTGCGCGGCCGACTGATGACCTCCAGTAGCTGTGCCTCGCTCAATGCCTCCAGGGTGGTGACCACCGGCAGCCGTCCCACCAGCTCGGGGATCAGTCCGTAGTGCACCAGGTCGTCCGCATCCGGGACTGCCGGCGGTTCGGCGGTCTCGGCCAGGCGGGCCCCGAAGCCCACGCCACCGCCGGCGCGACGCCCGGCCATCTGCTGACGCAGCCCCTGGAATGCGCCGCCGCAGACAAACAGCACGTCGCGGGTGTCCACGCTGTGGACGCCGCCCCCGCGGCCCCGGCGCGGCACGTTAACCACCCGCCCCTCGAGCAGACGCAGCAGCGCCTGCTGCACCCCCTCACCGGAGAAGTCGCGACCGTTACCGCTGCCGCCCGGTGCGCGGCATGCCAGCTTGTCCACTTCGTCCAGAAAGACCATGCCCCGACGCGCGGCGGCAGGATCACCACCGGCGGCCTCCAGCAACCGGACGGCGATGTCATCCACATCGGCCCCGGCATAACCGGCGGCGGTGAAGGTGGAGGCGTCCGCGGTGACGAAGGGCACCTCCAGGTGGCGGGCCAGGCTCTCCAACAGCAGGGTCTTGCCACTGCCGGTGGGCCCGACCATGAGGATATTGCTCTTGGCCACCTCACCGGGCCGGCGGGCACCGCGCCAGATCAGTCGCTTATAGTGGTTGTAGACGGCCACCGCCAACTGGCGCTTGGCCCGTTCCTGTCCGATCACGTAGCCGTCCAGGTGGGCGTGCAGCTGCCTCGGGGTGGACAGACCGGCCAGCTGGTCGGTCAGTGATCCGGTGAATTCGCTGTCCAGCCGCGCCTTGGACTCGGCCACGCAGTCTTCACAGATCCACGCCTCCGCCCCGGCGATGAGCGGCCCAGTCTGGTCCTCGGGGCGCCCACAGAAGGAGCAGTGCGCGTGGTCCTGTCGGTGCTCACCCCTTGCCTGGTGTTGAGGCTCGTGTTCCACCATGGGTATCCCCCCAATGCCTGAAATCCGCCCGTTGGCGAACCGTTGTGTCCTGGGCCAATAAACGGCAGACGCCGCCAGGTCTTGAGCGGCATCGCCGGGCGGCAAGGCTTGCCCTTACCGGAACCGGGCTGGCGGTGCCCGGTGCTATACTGGAGACCCACTTTTTGCAGTCGAGCCCGCAACGATGAGCCTGGACAAGAAATTGCTGGACATACTGTGCTGCCCGGTGACCAAGCAGCCGGTGCGCCTGCTGGAGGCGGATGCCCTGAAGCGACTCAACCAGCGGATCGAGCAGGGCGAGGTGCGGCATATGGACGACAGCCCGGTGGAGACGCCGCTGCGTGAGGCCCTGATCACGGAGAACGATCAGCGCATCTATCCGGTGGAGGACGGCATCCCGATCATGCTGGAGGAGCGCGCCATCCCGGCCTCCGCCGCCCGGCCGACCACCGAGGCGTGACCCGGGAAGCGCACCCCGCCACGGGCTCCACCCCGCCGCAGCCCACCCTGGCCGAGCTGCGCCGGTCCGCCCGCACCCGACTGGAGGCGGCGGGCAGCGACTCGCCGGCCGCGGACGCCGATGCCCTGCTGGCGCACGCGCTGGGGCGCGATCGCGCTTTTTTCCTGGCCCATCCCGAGCACCGTCCGCCGGCATCCAGCCTGGCCCGCTTCCGGCAACTCCTTGCCCGCCGTTTGGCCGGCGAGCCGGTGGCGCACCTGACGGGCCGCCGCGGTTTCTGGTCGCTGGAGCTGAAGGTGACGGCCGAGACGCTGATCCCCCGCCCGGAGACGGAGCTGCTGGTTGAGGCGGCGCTGGCCCGGGTTGACGGCGACCGGCAGCTCCGGGTGGCGGACCTGGGCACGGGCACCGGGGCCATTGCGCTGGCGCTGGCGGATGAGTGTCCGGCGTGGCGGGTGACGGCGGTGGAGGCCAGCGCCGGGGCCCTGGTGGTGGCCCGGGAGAACGCCCGCCGGTTAGGGCTGGCGGATCGGGTGCAGGTGGTGGCGGGGTCCTGGTTCGGCCCACTGGCCGGTGAGCGTTTTGATCTGGTGGTGAGCAATCCGCCCTATGTGGGCGTCCACGAGCCTGAGCTGTATGAGGGCGATGTGCGCTTCGAGCCGCGGTCGGCGCTGGCGGCCGGACGGGACGGGCTGGGTGACCTGCGGCGGATCGTCGGCGAGGCGCCGGGGCATCTGGTGGCCGGCGGTTGGTTGATGGTGGAGCACGGTTTTCAGCAGGGGGAGGCGGTGCGCCGACTGTTCCTGGAGGCCGGGTTCGGCGGGGTGGAGACCTTGCGGGACCTGGCCGGGCATGAGCGGGTGACGGTCGGGCGGCTGGACTGACAGCGCGCCTGGACGGGGTGTGTCGGCGGTTGGATGTCGGGGGTAGGGAGAAGGCTGAAGAGGCCTTAGGCCCGGTGGCTGCGGGAAGCCGCGGAACGGGGCGAGGCGGGGGTTCGGATGCGAATACGCCGTAAACCCATCCATGGGGGCTCGTAGGCAGCATCCCTGCTGCCTACGATTCGCATCCGAACCCCCGCCTCGCCCCTGTCGATTGAAAGGGTACTGGCTCGCGGAAGGCTGCTCTCGTGCCACCCTGGCTGCCCCAGTGCGCCCCTGTGCGCCCCGATTGATCCCGAGGTACTGCCCGCGGGCCGCATTGGTCTCCGTGACGCCGCCGCAAGCCCCGCTGACCAAGAACCCCCCCGGAGGCCGTTGGTGGGGCGGGTCACCGCAAGCCCACGGACCCACGAACCACCACGGACGATCACGACTTATCCAGCTACAAAAAGGCCGCCAGAGCCTAAACCCCGACGGCCACGATAAGCGAGGGCGCAAGGCACCCCGCGGCGCTGCTATTTCTTCTTCTTGGGGATATAGAGATCGGTCAGCGTCCCCTCCGCCGCCTCGGCGGCCATGGCCACGGTCTCGGACAGGGTTGGGTGCGGGTGCACCGTCAGGCCGATGTCCGCCGCCTCCGCGCCCATCTCGAGGGCCAGGGCCGCCTCGGCGATCAGGTCACCGGCGTTGGGGCCGACGATGCCGGCGCCAATCAGCTGCCCCGACTGCTCGTCGAACAACAGCTTGCTGATCCCGTCCTGGTAATTGAGCGACAGCGACCGTCCGTTGGCGGCCCAGGGGAAGGCGCCCTTCTCGTACGCAATCCCCTGCGCCTTCGCCTCCTCCTCGGTGATGCCCACCCAGGCCACCTCCGGGTCCGTGTAGGCCACCGATGGAATCGCCCGGGCATCCCAGGCGCTTTTCTCGCCCGCGATAACCTCCGCCGCCACCTTGCCCTCGTGCGACGCCTTGTGTGCCAGCATCGGCTGGCCGACGATGTCACCAATGGCATGGATGTGCGACACACCGGTGCGCATATACTCATCGACGTCGATGTAACCCTGATCATTGGGCTTGAGCCCGGTGGCCTCCAGGCCGATCAGGTCGGTGTTCGGCCGGCGCCCCACCGACAGCAGCACCCGGTCGAACCGGTCGCTCTCCGGCGCGTCCTTGCCCTCGAACTTCACCGTGATGCTCTTCTTGTTGGGCTTCAGCTCCTTGACCAGGGTGTTCAGGTGGATGGCGTCATAGCGCTTATCGATGCGCTTGCGCAGCACCTTCACCAAATCGGCGTCCGCGCCCGGCATCAGCCGGTCCGCCAGCTCCACCACCGTCACCTTGCTGCCCAACGCGTCGTACACACAGGCCATCTCCAGGCCGATGATGCCACCGCCGACCACCAGCAGCCGCTCCGGCACCTCCTCCAGCTCCAGCGCGCCGGTGGAGTCCATAACCCGGGGGTCGTCCACCGCCAGCGGGGGCGGGACCACCGGCCGGGAGCCGGCGGCGATGATGCAGTGCCGAAAACTGATGGTGCGCTTGCCCTCCTTACCGTCCACCTCCAGGTGGTAGGCGTCCTTGAAGGCCCCCTTGCCGGTCACCACCTCCACCTTGCGCTGTTTGGCCAGACCGGCCAGTCCGCCGGTCAACTTCTTGACCACGCTGGATTTCCAGTCGGCCAGCTTGCGGATGTCGATCTTGGGCTTACCGAAGGTGATGCCGTGGTCAGCGAACTGCTCCGCCTCGTCGATCACCTTGGCCGCGTGCAGCAAAGCCTTGGAGGGAATGCAGCCCACGTTCAGGCAAACGCCCCCCAGGGTCGGGTAGCGCTCCACCAGCACCGTCTTCAGGCCCAGGTCCGCCGCCCGGAAGGCGGCGGTGTAGCCGCCCGGGCCGGCGCCCAGTACCAGCACGTCGCAGTCGGCGTCCACCGGGGCATCCCCCTGCGGGGCGGCCGCCGGGGCGGGCCTGGTGGCCGCGGCCGGCGGTTCCGGCTCGGCGGGCTTTTCCGCCCTGCCGCCGCCGGTGGCGGGGGCCTCGCCCCCGGCCGTGGCTTCAGCCGCCTCGAGGGTGCAGACCACATCCCCCTCGGAGACCTTGTCGCCCACCTTGACCTTGACCTCCTTGACCACGCCCGCGTGGCTCGAAGGCACCTCCATTGAGGCCTTGTCCGACTCCAGGGTGATCAGCGACTGCTCCACCTCGATCTCGTCACCCGGGCTGACCAGCACCTCGATGACGTCCACCGCGTCGAAGTCGCCGATGTCCGGAACCTTCACTTCTACCAAATCTGCCATCTCGGGTATCCCCCGTCGGTTACAGCAACAGCCGGCGAATGTCGCCCAGGGCCTGAGCCAGCCAGGCGGTGAACCGGGCGCCGGCGGCGCCGTCAATCACCCGGTGGTCGTAGGACAGCGACAGTGGCAGCATCAACCGCGGCTCGAACTCGCTGCCGTTCCAGACCGGCTTCATGGACGAGCGGGAGACCCCGAGGATGGCCACCTCGGGCGCATTGACGATGGGCGTGAAGGCGGTACCGCCGATGCCGCCCAGGCTGGAAATGGTGAAGCAACCGCCCTGCATGTCCGACGGCCCCAGCTTGCCGTCACGCGCCTTGGCAGAGAGCGTGCCCAGGTCCTCGGCGATCTGGTAGACGCTCTTCCGGTCGGCATCGCGGATCACCGGTACCACCAGGCCATTGGGGGTATCCACCGCCACGCCAATGTTCACGTACTTCTTGAGGATCAGCTCATCACCGGCCGGCGCCAGGCTGCTGTTGAAGCGCGGGAAGGCCCGCAGCGCCGCCGCGGAGGCCTTCACCATGAAGGCCAGCGGGGTCAGCTTGACCCCGGCCTTTTCCGCCTCGGTCTTCATCGACTTGCGGAAGGCCTCCAGTTCGGTGATGTCCGCCTCGTCAAACTGGGTGACGTGGGGCACATTGAGCCAGGAGCGCTGCAGGTGCGGCCCGGAGAGCTTCTGGATGCGCGAGAGCGGCTGGCGCTCCACCTCGCCGAACTTGCTGAAGTCCACCTCGGGGATGGGCGGGATGCCGGCGCCACCGGCCTGCCCGGCCGGTGCCGCGGCCGCTCCGCCCCCCGCCAGGGCCTGCTTGACGTAGGCCTGGACGTCCTCCTTGAGGATGCGCCCCTTGCGGCCCGAGCCCCTGCCCTGCAACTGGCCCAGATCCACGCCCAGCTCACGGGCGAAGCGGCGGACCGCCGGGCTGGCGTGGGCGCGGCGATGGGCCTCGCGGTCGATGGGCGGCGGTGCCTGGGGCGGACGGGAGTCGGTGAGCAGGTAGGCGTTCGCCTTGTAGCTCTCCGGCGCCGCGGCCTCGCGCTGGCTGTCAGCGGCGTAGGTCTCGGCCGGCTCCTGGGACGGCTTTGCCGCCTCCCCTGCCTCCTTGGCTGGCGCGGAGGCCGTGGCACCCCCACCGGCACCCTGGCTCTCCAGCACGGCGACCGTATCCCCTTCGGAGACCTTGTCGCCCACCTTGACCTTGACCTCCTTGACCACGCCCGCGTGGCTCGAAGGCACCTCCATTGAGGCCTTGTCCGACTCCAGGGTGATCAGCGACTGCTCCTGCTCCACCGTGTCACCGGGGCTGACCAGCACCTCAATGACATCCACCTCGGCGAAATCACCAATGTCCGGAACCTTCACCTGGACGGCCTCACCGCCCCCGGCGGCTGGGGCATCGGAACCGCCGGCGGCTGGGGCGGACGCCCCGGCGTCGCTGCCCGTCGGGGCCTCGGCGGGCGAATCACCGCCCTCCTCGGCCTCCACCAAGACGACCACGTCCCCCTCGGAGACCTTGTCGCCCACCTTGATTTTGACCTCTTTGACCACCCCGGCCTCACTGGAGGGCACCTCCATGGAGGCCTTGTCCGACTCCAGGGTGATCAGCGATTGCTCCTTCTCGATCCGGTCGCCGGGGGCGACCAGCACCTCAATCACGTCCACCTCGGCGAAATCACCGATATCGGGGACGCGGACTTCTTTGACGTCTGCCATGTTGTTCTTCCTTCCGGCTGCTGGGCTTGCGACTCGACAGGGCCCGGGACACACCGCCCCGGGCCGGTTCTGGAGGGTCTAGGCCGTCCAGGGGTCGGGCCGCTCCGGGTCCACGCCGTACTTACGGATGGCCTCGGAGACCTTAGCCACCGGCACGACGCCGTCATCGGCCAGTGCCTTCAGTGCGGCCACCGCCACGTGGTAGCGGTCCACCTCGAAGAACTGGCGGAGCTTCTCGCGGGTATCCGAACGGCCATAGCCGTCCGTGCCCAGCACCCGGTAGGTGCGATCCATCCAAGGACGGATCTGGTCGGCGAAGGTGCGCATGTAGTCGGTCGCCGCAATCGCCGGCCCCGCGCGCCCCTTCAGGCATTCCTGCAGGTAGGGCACCCGGGGCTTCTTCGTCTCCGGATTCAGCGTGTTATAGCGCTCGGCGGACATGCCCTCACGGCGCACCTCGGTGAAGGAGGTAACGCTCCAGATGTCCGCCTCCACGCCGAAGTCCTGCTGCAACAGGTCGGCCGCCTCAATCACCTCGCGCAGGATGGAACCGGAGCCCATGAGCTGCACCCGCGGGGCCTTCTTCCTCCCAGAGCTCTTCTTGCCCTCGCGGAACAGGTACATGCCCTTGACGATGCCCTCCTCGGCACCCTTGGGCATGGCCGGCTGCCGGTAGTTCTCGTTGAGCATGGTGATGTAGTAGAAGCAGTTCTCCTGATCCACGTACATCCGCCGCAGCCCGTCCTGGATGAGCACCGCCATCTCGTAGGCAAAGGTGGGGTCATAGGCCCGACAGTTGGGGATGGTCGAGGCCAGCAGGTGGCTGTGGCCATCCTCGTGCTGCAACCCCTCGCCGTTCAGGGTGGTGCGGCCGGCGGTACCGCCCATCAGGAAGCCGCGCGCCTGCATGTCGCCGGCGGCCCAGGCCAGGTCCCCGATGCGCTGGAAGCCGAACATGGAGTAGTAGGCGTAGAAGGGCACCATGTTCACGCCATGGTTGCTGTAGCTGGTGCCCGCCGCAATCCAGGAGGAGAAGGCACCGGCCTCGTTGATCCCCTCCTGCAGGATCTGCCCCTTCTTGTCCTCCTTGTAATACATCAGCTGATCCGCATCCTGCGGGGTGTAGAGCTGACCGACGGAGGAGTAGATGCCCAGCTGGCGGAACAGCCCCTCCATGCCGAAGGTGCGCGCCTCGTCCGGCACGATGGGTACTATGTGCTTTTTCAGGTCCTTGTCGCGGGTGAGGATGGTCAGCGCCCGCACGAAGGCCATGGTGGTGGACATCTCGCGGTCGCCGCTGTCCTTCAGCAGCACGTCGAAGGCGGACAGCGCCGGCGCCTTCAGCGGCGCCGCCTCGGTGCGACGACTGGGCAGGTAGCCACCCAACGCCTGGCGGCGCTCGTGCAGGTACTTGATCTCCGGACTGTCATCGTCCGGCTTGTAGAAGGGCGCCTCGGCGATCTTATCGTCCGGGATCGGGATATCGAACCGATCGCGGAAGGCCTTGAGCGCCGCCTCACCCATCTTCTTCTGCTGGTGGGTGATGTTCTGGCCCTCGCCGGCCTCGCCCATGCCGTAGCCCTTCACCGTCTTCACCAGGATGACGGTGGGCTGGCCCTTGTGGTTGGCCGCCGCGTGGTAGGCGGCGTAGACCTTGTGCGGATCGTGGCCGCCGCGGTTGAGCCGGGCAATCTCCTCGTCGGACATGTGGGCCACCATGTCCTTGAGCTCCGGGTACTTGCCGAAGAAGTGCTCGCGGGTGTAGGCACCGCCCTTGGCCTTGAAGTTCTGGTACTCGCCGTCCACGCACTCTTCCATGCGCTTGCGCAGCAGCCCAGTGCGGTCGCGCTCCAGCAGCGCGTCCCAGCCGGAGCCCCAGATCAGCTTGATGACATTCCAGCCGGCGCCGCGGAACTCGCCCTCCAGCTCCTGGATAATCTTGGCGTTACCGCGGACCGGGCCGTCCAGCCGCTGCAGGTTGCAGTTGACCACGAACACCAAGTTGTCCAGCTTCTCGCGGGCGGCCAAGCCGATCGCCCCCAAGGACTCCGGCTCGTCCATCTCACCGTCGCCCATGAAGGCCCACACCTTGCGGCCCTCGGTGTCGATGACCTCGCGGTCATGCATGTACTTCATGAACCGGGCCTGGTAGATGGCCATGATCGGCCCCAGCCCCATGGAGACGGTGGGAAACTGCCAGAACTCCGGCATCAGCCAGGGGTGAGGATAGGAGGTAACGCCTTCACCTCCGACATCCTGGCGGAAATTGTGCAGTTGATCCTCGGTGAGGCGGCCCTCGAGGAATGCCCGGGCATAGATACCGGGCGCCGAATGGCCCTGGATGAAGACCATGTCGCCGCCGTGCTCGTCCGACGGCGCATGCCAGAAGTGGTTGAAACCGGTCTCGTAGAGCGTCGCCGCCGAGGCGTAGGAGGCGATGTGCCCCCCGATACCGTCATGCTCCTTGTTGGCCTGCACCACCATCGCCATGGCGTTCCAGCGCATGATCGAACGCAGGCGCCACTCCAGTTGGTGGTCTCCGGGGGAGCGGGCCTCAAGGTGGCGGGGGATGGTGTTCTCGTACGCAGTGGTGGCCTTGAAGGGGGCCACGCCGCCGCGTCGGCGGGTTTTCTCGACCAGTTGCTCCAGCAGGTACTGGGCGCGCTCGGGGCCCTCCTCCTCGATAACGGCCTCGAGTGCCTCGAGCCACTCCCGGGTCTCGAGCGGATCAACATCACCCTCTGGGAGGGGTTCAACTGCAGCCATGGGTTCACCTCTTGGGTTTAGCCACGCGCGCGGCGTCAGCGGCAGGGATCCGGAGTCGGAGGTCCCGAAATACCGGGCCTTTTGGGCCCTGTATCCGCGTCAGCCGAGACTGGTGGCGGCTTCGTTATGTTTAGGGGCCAGGCCTCGAAACCCAGACCGGCTGTTCTCATTGTGATGCCGGCCGGGCTCCCGAGCCGCAGCATGACCCCGTCGTTATGGTCCGCAAACCATCATAGTTACCCGAAACCCGTCTTGCCAGCACCCGTCAATGATTCTCACCGGGTGATGGGCCCGGAGCAGGCGTGGGTTTTTTTATCGACATGCCGGCCGTGACCGCGTAGCGCATGGCATCCTCCACGCTCATATCGATGGGGTGCACGCAGTCCCGGGGCAGCATCAGCGTGTAGCCCCCGATCTGGTAGCTCATGGGGGTATAGACCGCGATGGTGTCCCCGCCGCCGAGCGCGTCCGGCAATTGGGAGAAGTCCTCCCGGGTGACGATGCCGAGCAGGCGGAAGGGCACGCCGGGCAGGTCCACCACCACCACCTGCTGCATCTTGCGGGTGGCGTCGCCGGAGAAAAAGCCCATCAAGTCCTGAACCGCGCCGTAGATGGTCTTGATCACCGGCAGGCGGGTCATCAGCCCCTCGCCCCACTCCCAGATGCGCCGAAAGACGTAGGCCTGGAGCAGCACCCCCAGGGCGAAGACCAGACCGACCCCCGCAATCAAACCCAGTCCGGGGATGTAGAAGCTGGTGGGCAACACCCACTGGATGAGGCCGCCGAGGATGGCCTCGGCGGTGCTGCCCAGCCACCACAACACATAAACGGTGACCACGGCGGGCAGGATTGCCGCCAACCCCTTAAAGAACGTGCCGCCCAGCCGACGCACGGTGGTGTTGATCATCTGCCTGTCTCCCGACTTGCCACGTTGCATACGAGCATCGCCCATTTCCGCAGCGGGCGCAGCCGGATAAACTGCGTGGCATGAACAACCACCGCCGCCACCGCCCCCGCAAGCGCTTCGGGCAGAACTTTCTGCACGATCCCACACTGATCTCCCGCATGGTCAAGGCCATCCGCCCCCGGCCCGGCGACCCCCTGGTGGAGATCGGCCCCGGCGAGGGGGCACTCACCCTGCCGCTGCTGCGCGCCGCCGGGCGGCTGACCGCCGTGGAGCTGGACCGCGACCTGGTGGCCCCGCTGCAGGCGCGGGCCCGCACCGCCGGTGAATTGACCGTGCACCAGGCCGATGCCCTGCGCTTCGACTTCCGCCAGCTGGCCCCAGCACCGCCAGCACGGCTGCGGGTGGTGGGCAATCTACCCTATAACATCTCCACCCCGCTGCTCTTCCACCTTCTGGAGAGCGCCGATGTCATCCAGGACATGCACTTCACCCTGCAGAAGGAGGTGGTGGAGCGGCTGGCCGCACCGCCCGGCAGCAAGACCTACGGGCGGCTGTCGGTAATGGTGCAGTACCGCTGCGCGGTCACCAACCTGTTCCGGCTACCGCCGGGCGCCTTCCGCCCGCCGCCCAAGGTGGACTCCGCCTTCGTCCGGCTGGTGCCGCACGCCGAACCCACGGTGGACGTAGGCGACGAGCAGGCATTCGCCCGGCTGGTGACCCAGGCCTTCTCCCAGCGCCGCAAGACCCTACGCAACACCCTGCGCCCGTTAATGTCCGCTGACACCATTATCGGAGTCGGAATTGACCCCCGAGAACGGGCCGAGAATCTGTCCTTGGAGCAGTTTGCCGCCCTGAGCCAGGCCCACACCAGAACAAAACGGAACGCAAGCAGAGATACTCCTTGAGCCGCCCCATGCCCTCTTATCCTCACAATGCGTCGACTTGATGAAGGGACGCGGGCCCCATAGACTGCAGACGGAATCATGGACTTATGCCACGGAGCCGGCATGCAACAAGACAACGGACTGTACTTTCCCCTGCCGCGCGCAGGCGCTGAGGCGCCACCCACTCGGATCGGCCTGCGCGTCGATGCCCACAACTGGCTGACGCTGCTGCACCATCAGCGACGCCTGCGCGAGGCGGCCCGGGAGCCCCGTGCATGACCGACTCCATCGCCCCCCAGGTCTGGCCCGCGGGACCGCGCGGCCGCGACGACGACCTCTTCCACGAAGACCCGCGCCCCCTGTGCGCAACGTTCCTGTGGGCGGACATCGTCTATCTCACCGGCTCCGGCGAGTTCTGGCTGCTCAACGCCACAGCCGCCGCCGCGATGCACCACGCGGCCGACAAGCTGGCCGACATCGCCGCCGTGGACGACCGCGACGAGCGCAACCGGCGGCTGTCCGAGGAGGCGGGCGTGCTGGACAGCTTCCTGCCCGCGCATCCGGTCAGTTTCCTGGGGGAAGCGGACCGCCAACGGTTCGCGCAGACCCTCCAGCAGCTCGCCGCCCTTCAGGACGAGGCCCCGGACACGCTGCTGCAACGGGTGGTGGACGGCGTGCCTTTCCAGGGCACCACCAGCGTGAGCACCTCGCAATCCTGGTCCGGCGACCATTCAATGCCTTCGGCCGTACCGACCCAATGCCCGGAACCGGCACGCATCCACGAGAGCAACGACCATCTCGACGCACTTCAGGCCCTTTATCAACGCGGCCTGGACAAGGCCGAGAAGGCCGGCTATGTCGTCGATAGCGCCCTGGTCCACGGCGACAGCGAGGCGCGCATCCGCGAGGCGCTGCAGCGCTATCACCGGCGGCGGGAGCTTGCTTTCCAGGGTGCTCGGTCCCACCTGGAACAGGGTCAGGGCCTGCCACCGACGCGGCCGCTCCATAAGATCCTGGAGCAATACCGCCGGCATGTGGCGCTCTGCGACCAGGACCCGGTACCAGAGGCCGTCGAACGCTGCGAGATCGCCTCCGTGATCGAGCACTACATCCCGCAACTGGAGCAGGACTACCGCCACTACATCGACAGTCTCATCGAGCTGGCCGGGCTGGGCGTGGCCACCCCCGAGCTGGCGCTGGCTGAGGACCCGGACGCCGGCTTCGCCGACGGCGTGGACTACGTGGCCCGCTACTTCGCGACCCTGGACGAACTCGACGCCTTGCGCGAGGACGTGGACACGCGGCTCAGGGAGTGGGAACAGGGCACGGGCCGGGCCACCCCGCTGCCCATCTTCCTGTTCACCGACGAGCAGGCGCGGTTCGACCGGCTGCGCGAGCGCATGGACCGCCTCTACCGCACGGCCCGGCGCCGGGTGGACCGCACGCGCCCGAGGCGCGTCCTGCACTGGGACCTGGGCCCCGACGACATCCGCGACCCCGAACCCTACCGCCCGCCCCCGATCCACCGGCTGGTGCGCGCCGACTTCCCCCTGCGCGAGTTCAGCGGCCCCGGTCGGCAGCGCACCCTCGATCACCTGAGCCTGCACCAGCTGGGCGAGACCCGCCCCCACTACGCCCGCCAGCGCGATGCCGCCATCGCGCACGACAGCCGCACGGTCACCGAGCCCCGCTCCCTGCCCGACACGGCACTGACCGGGTGGCTCACCCGACGCGGCTGCCGGCGGCTCGACTGGAACCCCGACTGGCACAGCGAGCCGCTCGGGCTGTTCGAGCCGGAACGCTTCTTCCACGACCTCGACCACCAGGGCCTGGTCATCGACCGCCTTGCCGACGACAGCGCCCGGGAGGAGTGGGGCCGGCGCCTGCGCCGGATCCTGTTCGCCGACCCGCTCAACCACCCCATGCGCCTGTTCGATGCCAGTGGCCCGGCGCAGCTCCTGCGCCTGCTGGCCGGCGCATACGCCGAGCCCGACCGGCGCGACCGGGCGCTGTCCGGGGAGGCACCCCTGTGGCTGCGCCGGCCCGGACCCGTGGCGCAGGCCGAACCGGAGACAGCCGCTTCCGGAAACGGCGCCCGCATCGGCCTGACCGCCCGCTACCAGGACACCGCCGGCATCGACACCGGGGGCAACGCCGGCGGCCGGACGGTCAGTGTGGCCCCCAGCCTCGCTCTCGACGAGCTGGGCATCACCGCCACCGTGGCCCGCGGGCAGCACGGCTCGCCGGTCGTGTTGCGATTGCGCGGCCAGCACGCCTTCGACTTCGGCCGTGGCGAGATCGCCCTCGCGCCCATCCAGCTGCCCGATCCCGCCAAGGCGGAGCCGGTCATCGTCCCGTTCGGGCTGGAGGCGGATCACCCGGACGCCCGCTCCATCGGCCGCTACTGCCTGCACATCGAGCCCGTGCTCCACGGCCATGCCGCCGTGTCCGTGGCGCTGGGCGGCGGCGTCGGGCTCGACACCGCCGGGGGCCGTCTCGCCGTCAACGGCCTCGCCCCCGTGGAGCGCGACGGCGTCGATGCCCGACTGGAGGCCTTCGCCGGCACCGGACTGGCCGGCCACAACCACTGCCGTCTGCTCTGGCAGCCGCCGGCGAACCTGCTCGCGCGCCTGCCGCGCTACCAGGCCATGGCCGAGATCGACCGCGCGGGCTACGCCCGGGACGAGGCCCGCCAGTGGAAAACCCTGACCGCCGCCGAGATCAACCCCGAGGTGCGCGTCGGCGTCGGCGGCGAGGCCGCCTTCCGGCTCGGCCTGCACAACGGCCGCTTCGTGCTGCACGCCTCCCTGCGCCTGGTGCTCGGCGTCGGCGGCGGGGGCAGCGTGCGCCTGGCGCTTGACCCCCGCCACCTCGACCTCTGGCTCGCCATGATGCACCAGGCGCTGGTGGAGGTCGGCTACGAGCGCGTCGACTGGATCGACGAAGACGCCTTCGAGGAGATGAGCCGCCTGGCCTATCTCGCCGCCATCACCCTGGTCGAACCCGCCCTGCTCCTGCTGCGCGGCACCCACCGACTGCGCCAGATGATCGAGTGGTTTACCCGGGACCGGGACATGGCCAGCCGGATCGCCTACACCATCGTCAACGACCCGCAACGGGACGCCATTGCCGCCTGGGTGCGCCAGCTACCGCCCGAGGCCCTGGGGCCGCTGTTATACACCCTGACCAGTCGGCCGCAGGCGTTCGAGGTGGAGATTCAGCGGGATGGCCAGAAGCAAGTACAGCGGTTCGGGCGTGAACAGGCTCTTGTGTTCCACCAACGGGCGATCCTCAACTGCCTGCAATGGATCGTCTCCGGCGTCATGGCCGGCGTCTACGGCCCCCGACGCGACTTCTCCGCAGAGCACCCGCACCCGGCGCAGAAGCTGTTTGAAAAGGCCGTGGTGCGCATGGCCCGAGACGGACAGCCTACCGACGAATCGAGGGCCGATGCGTATGCCGAGAACCGAGGGCGGCTGGACAATTTCATGTCAGCAGGCAGCGGACAGCTGGAGCAACAGGACCGTCAATGGAAATACAGACAGAATGCCGGCTGGCTTTCCCGTCACATTCAGTAGAAAGGCAAGCGTGCGGCGACAAGAGCCAGTTTGCTCAGGGTTAACAAAGGTCTTGGCAATGCCCCGCAAAAAAATTCTAGTGTTCATCCTCATCGTTGGCTTATGGGCCGGCACGGCTCAACCCAACGATGGAGAAGACAAAACATCCCTGAAGCTCAATGCCGAGCAGCAACAGGCTAAAGAAGAAGGAATGCGCCTGTGGGGCCTGCATGAATGGATCGACATGCAGCCGCCGCTGGAAGAAGCGGCCGGGGCCGGTGATGTCGAGGCCATCTACTACCTGGGCGAGGCGAACCGGCTACTGGATCGCGGCATGTCCCGCGAGGCCATCGACTGGTACCACCGCGCGGCGCAGGGCGGGGATCCCCATGCCATGCTCCGGCTCGAACACGGCATGATCTGCAAGTTGGCTGACATTTGCCCCGAGAAATATGAAGCGTGGGTGGACAAGGCTCTCGAGCAGGAACTACCCAAGGCCGAACATGGTGACCCGATCGCCATGTCGACCCTATTTGATGTCTACAACATGCTCGGGGAACCCCGCACGGCCCTAGACTGGCTGGAACGTGCCGCCGAGGCCGGAAACCCGGAGGCCCAAGATTGGCTGGGAACTATCACCCAGGAACGCTCCGGCGAATGGCCCCCGCAGCTGAAAGACGTCGAAGCCGCCGAGCCCTGGTTCCGCAAGGCCGCCGAGCAGGGCTATGCCCCGGCCATATACAACCTCGTGGGGAATCTAATTCGGCAAGAAAAAATGGAAGCGGCGTGGAACTGGGTCGTTGAAGGTTCGGAGCGTGGGCATATTCGGAAGCGCATTACCTACGGATTTTGTCACCTCGCCCCAGGGGAGTTGATTGATTACTGCTACCCGGACGAACCCGATCCCGTCAAAGGGTGGGCCATATTGCACGCGCTGTATGAAGAAACACGAGCTAGCACGGCCGAGAGCCTTCTGGAGCGATACGGGGAGCGCCTATCCGACGAAGAAATCGCCGAAGCCGAAGAACTCGCCGAGGACTGGCTGAACCGCGAGCCCCCACTGTCCTACTTCCCGCCCAAGTACGGCCTGTAGCGAAATGCTCCTGTTTTGGCAGGTCACCACCCTGACTGGTTGGCGCTCCTGGCGGGGCTGCCGCCGGCCCGAGTCGGAGGAGCAGAGCGAGCCGGAGACCGAGGCCCCCGGAACCGGCGCCCGCATCGGCCTGACCGCCCGCTACCAGGACACCGCCGGCATCGACACCGGGGGCAACGCCGGCGGCCGGACGGTCAGCGTGGCCCCCAGCCTTGCCTTCGACGAGCTGGGCATCACCGCCACCGTGGCCCGCGGGCAGCACGGCTTGCCGGTCGTGTTGCGATTGCGCGGCCAGCACGCCTTCGATTTCGGTCGTGGCGAGATCGCCCTCGCGCCCATCCAGCTGCCCGACCCCTCCAAGGCGGAGCCGGTCATCGTCCCCTTCGGGCTTGATGCCGATCACCCCGATGCCCGCTCCATCGGCCGCTACTGCCTGCACATCGAGCCCGTGCTCCACGGCCATGCCGCCGTCTCCGTGGCGCTGGGCGGCGGCGTCGGGCTCGACACCGCCGGGGGGCGTCTCGCCGTCAACGGCCTCGCCCCCGTGGAGCGCGACGGCGTCGATGCCCGACTGGAGGCCTTCGCCGGCACCGGACTGGCCGGCCACAACCACTGCCGTCTGCTCTGGCAGCCGCCGGCGAACCTGCTCGCGCGCCTGCCGCGCTACCAGGCCATGGCCGAGATCGACCGCGCGGGCTACGCCCGGGACGAGGCCCGCCAGTGGAAAACCCTGACCCGTGCCGAGATCAACCCCGAAGTACGCGTCGGGGTCGGCGGCGAGGCCGCCTTCCGGCTCGGCCTGCACAACGGCCGCTTCGTGCTGCACGCCTCCCTGCGCCTGGTGCTCGGCGTCGGCGGCGGGGGCAGCGTGCGCCTGGCCCTCGACACCCGCCACCTCGACCTCTGGCTCGCCATGATGCACCAGGCGCTGGTGGAGGTCGGCTACGAGCGCGTCGACTGGATCGACGAAGACGCCTTCGAGGAGATGAGCCGCCTGGCCTACCTCGCCGCCATCACCCTGGTCGAACCCGCCCTGCTCCTGCTGCGCGGCACCCACCGCCTGCGCCAGCTGATCGAATGGTTCACCCGGGAGCGGGACATGGCCAGCCGGATCGCCTACGAACTCGCCGCCGAGGAACCGCCCAACCTCCGGTATGACCCGGAGGCCAGTCGGGAACACCACAAGCGCGTCCAGCAACTGCGCGCCTGGGTGCGCCAACTGCCGCCCGAGGCCCTCGGGCCGCTGCTTTATACCCTGACCAGTCAGCCGCAGGCGTTCGAGGTGGAGGAGAACCAATACAACGTGGAGCAAGCACGAGGATTCCACCAGCGGGCGATCCTCAACTGCCTGCAATGGATTGTCTCCGGCGTCCTGGCCGGCGTCTACGGGCCCCGGCGCGAGTTCTCCGCAGAGCACCCGAACCCGGCGCAGAAGTTGTTTGAAAAGGCCGTGGTGCGCATGGCCCGAGACGGACAGCCTACCGACGAATCCAGGGCCAAAGCCTATGCCGAGAATCGACAAAGACTGGATGGGTTTATGCCGATTCCATCGCCTACCGGGGCGGGCCGGGAAGATCGCATGCGGTACGACAGGGCTGTTCACAATCTTTCCAGACACCTTCCTCCGGTGGACTAGGAACCAGCGCACTAAAAGAAGGCGGATCAGGCATCCAATGCCGGAGATTGCACTATGAACTCAAGCACTGTCAGATGGCCACTGACCGGATTCATGGCGCTGCTGATCGCAGTGGGGTCCACTAGCGCGCTCAGCAGCGCCGACACGGCACGTGAACTAAATGAAGAAGCCCGGCAGGCGAAGGAAGAAGGCATGCGCTTGTACGGCATCCGGTGGCGAAGCGTGGCCATCCACCACCTCGAAAAGGCCGCCGAGGCAGGCGATGTAGAGTCCATGTACACCCTTGGCGAGATCTACCGCTTTATGGACCGTGGCATGTCCCGCGAGGCCATCGACTGGTACCACCGCGCGGCGGAGGGCGGGGATCCCTACGCCATGCTTCGTCTGAATTGGGGCATGATCTGCGAGCTGGCCGACATCTGCCCCGAAGAGCATGACTCCTGGGCAAAAATGGCTCTGGACCAGGAACTCCCCAAAGCCGAGGAAGGGGATCCGGATGCCATGCTTGCACTGTATTCAGTCTATGTTGCGCTGGAGGACGTGGAAGAGGGTCGAAACTGGTTGCGCAACGCCGCCGCAGCCGGCCTTCCCCAGGCACAAGACCTGTGGGCGAGTCGTATTCAGGAACGCTCCGGCGACTGGCCCCCGCGAGCAGAAGACGTCAAGGCCGCCGAGCAGGGCTACGCCCCGGCCATGAATAACCTGGCCGGCAATCTCTGGCGACAGGACGACGTCGAGGGCTCATGGAAATGGGTCGTGCGCGGGTCCGAGCACGGCTATGTAAATAATCGAGTGACTTACGGTCGGTGCCATCTCAAGCCCGAGGACCGGCCTTACTGCCCCAATGACAGCGATCCGATCAAGGGCTGGCTGAACCGCGAACCCCCGCTGTCCTACTTCCCGCCCAAGTACGGCCTGTAGCGGAGACGACCGGCTTGGACGCATAGTGCCGGGGCGGAAGTCGCAACACGGCGACCAGCCCCGACGCATCCGCTCAAAAGACCAAAGGAAAGCCCCCGCCCTTGGGGGCCCAGCGAGGGCTCGCGCCGCCTATCTGCTTGATCGCCCTCTGGGCGTGGTCCAGAATATTCAGGCTGTCCCCGAGTTGCACCGCACCTGATAGAAAGCCACCGCGCGGAAGGCGGGCCAAAAGCCCGTCCGCAACTCGACCCGACACTAATTCTAAGGAGGACGAATGAGCCAGCACATCCAATACCCCGAGAGCGGTGAGAAAATCACAATAAAAGACGGCAAGCTCTCGGTGCCGGACAACCCCATCATCGGTTGTGTGGAAGGCGACGGCATCGGCCCCGACATCACCCGCGCCTGCCTGCGCATATGGGATGCTGCGGTGGAGCACGCCTACAAGGGCAAGCGCAAGATCCACTGGGCCGAGCTGTTCATGGGCGAGAAAGCCGCGGCGAAGTACGACGGCAACTACTTCCCCGACGAGACCAAAGAAGCCCTCAAAGACCTGCTGATCTCCATCAAAGGCCCCCTGACCACCCCGGTCGGCGGTGGCTTCCGCTCCCTCAACGTCTCCCTGCGCCAGGAGCTGGACCTGTACGCCTGTGTGCGCCCGGTGCGCCACTACGCCGGCGTGCCCTCGCCGCTGAAAAAGCCCGAGGACGTGGACGTGGTGATCTTCCGTGAGAACACCGAGGACGTCTACGCCGGCCTGGAGTACCAGAGCGGCAGCGACGAGAACAAAAAGCTCGCCAAGTTCCTGCGCGAGGAGATGGGCGCGGACTTCTTCGAGGACGCCGGCCTGGGCATCAAGCCGATCAGCGCCTACGGCTCCAAGCGCCTGGTGCGCAAGGCCATTCAGTACGCCATCGACAACAACCGCGAATCGGTGACCCTGGTCCACAAGGGCAACATCATGAAGTTCACCGAAGGTGCCTTCCGCACCTGGGGTTACGAGGTGGCGCGCGAGGAGTTTGGCGACCAGACCATCACCGAGGAGGAGCTCTACTCCACCTATGGTGGTAAGCGCCCCGAGGGCAAGGTGGTCATCAAGGACCGCATCGCCGACATCATCTTCCAGCTGCTGCAGCTCCGCCCGGCCGACTTCGACGTGCTGGCCACCATGAACCTCAACGGCGACTACCTCTCCGACGCCGCCGCGGCCGAGGTGGGCGGCATCGGCATCGCCCCGGGTGCCAACATGGCGGACCACGTGGCCGTGTTCGAGGCCACCCACGGCACCGCGCCCAAGTACGCCGGCCAGGACAAGGTCAACCCCGGCTCGCTGCTCTTCTCCGGCGTTATGCTGCTGGAGCACATCGGCTGGCAGGAGGCCGCAGACCTGATCACCGCCGCTTACCAGGACGTGGTCACCGCCCGCATCGTCACCTACGACTTCGCCCGCCAGCTCGAGGGCGCCACCGAGGTCAAGACCAGCCAGTTCGCCGACGCCATCATCGACCAGATGCGCGGCAAGATCGACGTGGCCAAGATCCGCCGCGAGCGTGAAGAGGCCGTCGAGCGCGAGCGCAAGGCCCGCGAGCAGCGCCGTGTGGTGGCCCCGCTGGAGGAGATGATCGCCTCCGGCCGCACGCCGCACACCGTGGGCGACCTGATGAACCCCAACCCGGTCACCGTACCCGCCGAAACCAGCGTCGAGGACGCCATGCACCTGATGCGCGAAAAGCGCATCTCCAGCGTGATCACCGAACCGGGCACTGAGGGCGAGTGGGGTATCATGACGCAACGCGATGTGCTCAGCCGCATCGTCTCCAAGAACCGCACGCCGTCGACGGTGCAGGTTGAGGAGATCGCCAGCCGGCCGCTGGTCACCACCCCGGTGGACACCAGCCTGCACGACTGCGCCGAGATCATGTCCGAGTCCAACATCCGCCGTATGGTGGTCATGGACAACAACAACAAGCCGGTAGGCATCATCTCCGACACCGACATCTTCGCCAGCGTGGAGCAGTTCGGTCTGCCGGAGTAAGCAACACGGCCCCTTAGGGCAGCGCCCCACGGCCTGTTGTCTTAAGCCCCGGAGCGGCCCCGCCGCCCGGGGTTTTTTCATGGTCTGGACGGCCGAAGGCTTTCCCCCGTCATCGCGAGGGCCGAAGGCTTTCCCCCGTCATCGCGAGGGCCGAAGGCTTTCCCCCGTCATCGCGAGGGCCGAAGGCCCGTGGCGATCCAGGGCGGTAGACTGCCGCGTCGGCTTCGCCTCCTCGCAGTGACGGTGGGGGCAACACCCCCGTCATCGCGAGGGCCGAAGGCCCGCGGCGATCCAGAGCGGTGGACTGCCGCGTCGGCTTCGCCTCCTCGCAGTGACGGTGGGGGCAACACCCCCGTCATCGCGAGGGCCGAAGGCCCGCGGCGATCCAGAGGGGTAGACTGCCGCGTCGGCTTCGCCTCCTCGCAGTGACGGTGCCTTTGTGGGTGGGGGCACTTCCCGCAGTGGCGGTTGTGGGGGGTGGCATTTCCCGCAGTGACGGTGGGGAAGGCCCGCGCGCAGCGACGTGGCAACCCAAGCCAACCTCGCGGCATTTTGTAACGGCCGGGTAGCACCGCGGCACAAAACCTTTGTAAGCTGCGCACATTCGAATCACCGAGGAGCGACCGATGAGCATTCAGGATTCCGATGCCGCCCTGCGCGACGACATTCGCCTACTCGGCGAGATGCTGGGCGACACCCTGAAGGAGCAGGAGGGCACGGATCTCTTCGACACCGTGGAGCGCATCCGCGCCCTGGCCAAACAGGCGCGCGCCGGGGATCAGGGCGCCGCCGAGGCCCTCGAGCAGGAGCTGGGCTCGCTGGATGAGCACCAGATCATGCCCGTCGCCCGCGCCTTCTCGCAGTTCCTCAACCTGGCCAACATCGCCGAACAGCACCATCGCGTCCGGCGCAGCCGCGAGTGGGCGCGCAGCCCGGACGCCAGCCCGCTCAAGGGCTCGCTGGCCGAGGCCTTCCCCCGCCTGCTGCAGGGCGAGACCGACCCCGAGGCCCTCTACCACGCCGCCTGCGAGCTGGACATCGAGCTGGTCCTCACCGCCCACCCCACCGAGACCCAGCGCCGTACCATGCTGCAGAAGTACAACCGCATCGCCCGGCTGCTGGACGGCCGCGACCGGTTGGACCTGACCCCCGACGAAACCGAGGAGGTCACCGCCGGCCTGCGCCGGGAGATCATCGGTGCCTGGCAGAGCGACGAGATCCGCCGCCGCCGGCCCACGCCGGTGGACGAGGCGCGCTGGGGCCTGGCGGTAATGGAACAAGTGCTCTGGGACGCCGTCCCCCGTTATCTGCGCAACCTCGACCGCAGTCTGCGCGAGCACACCGGACGCGCCCTGCCGCTGGACGCCGCCCCCATCCGCTTCGGCTCCTGGATGGGCGGTGACCGAGACGGCAATCCCAACGTCACCGCCCGGGTCACCCGGGAGGTCTGCCTGGCCGGCCGCTGGATGGCCGCCACCCTGTACGAAAAGGAAATCCAGACCCTCATCAACACCCTGTCCATGACCCGCTGTGACCAGGCCCTGCGCGAGCTGGTGGGCGACGCCTGGGAGCCCTACCGGGTGCTGCTCAAACGCCTGCGGGCCCGGTTGCGCCTGACCCAGCGCTGGGTGGAAGCCCGCCTGGCCGGCAAGCGCCCGCCCGAGGGCGAAGTGCTACTGGACAAGGAGGACCTACTGCGGCCGCTGCTGACCTGCTACCACTCGCTCCACCGCTGCGGCGCTGGCCAGGTGGCCGAGGGCGAGTTGCTGGACACTATTCGCCGGGTCTCCTGCTTCGGCCTCACCCTCACCCGGCTCGACATCCGCCAGCACGCCGACCGCCACGCCGACGCCCTCTCCGAGATCACCAGCGCCCTGGGCCTGGGCCGCTACGACCAGTGGGACGAGGAGGCCCGTCAGCGCTGGCTATTGAGCGAGCTGGCCAGCCGCCGGCCGCTGATCCCGGACGACCTGGAACCGGGCGAGGAGGCCGCCGAGGTCCTCGAGACCTGCCGCACCCTGGCCGAGCTGGGCAGCGACGGCCTGGGCGCCTACATCATTTCCATGGCCGAACACCCCTCCGACATCCTCGCGGTGGAGCTGCTGCAAAAGGCCTGCGGTGTCACCCAACCGCTGCGCAGCGTCCCGCTGTTCGAGACCCGGGACACCCTGCAGAACGCCGCCGAGACCATGCGGGTACTGTTCGAACAGCCCTGGTATCGCGACCGGATCGGCGGCCACCAGGAGATCATGATCGGCTACTCCGACTCGGGCAAGGATGCCGGGCACCTCACCGCTGCCTGGACCCTCTACCAGGCCCAGGAGGCCCTGGTGGCCCTGGCCGAGGAAAACGGCATCCAACTCACTCTGTTCCACGGCCGGGGCGGTTCCATCGGCCGCGGCGGCGGTCCCACCCACGCCGCCGTGCTCTCACTGCCGCCCGGTTCGGTCAAGGGCACCCTGCGGGTCACCGAACAGGGCGAAGTCATCCAGTCCAAGTTCGGCCTGCCCGGCATCGCCCTGCGCAACCTCGAGATCTACACCGCCGCGGTGCTGGAGGCCACCCTGCAGCCGCCGGCCGAACCGCGGCCCGAATGGCGCGAGGTGATGGACCGGCTCAGCGACACCGCCTGCGGGGCCTACCGCGGGCTGGTCAAGGAGACACCAGAGTTCATCGAGTACTTCCAGGCCGCCACCCCGGTGCGCGAGATCGGCCAGCTGGCCATCGGCAGCCGTCCGGCCAAGCGCAACCAGAAGGCGCTCACCGTCGACAACCTGCGGGCCATCCCCTGGATCTTCGCCTGGACCCAGACCCGCCTGATGCTGCCCGCCTGGCTGGGCGTGGGCGATGCGCTGAGCGAGGCGCTGGAGGAGGACCTAGGCGACACCCTGCGGGAGATGTTCCAGCAGTGGCCCTTCTTCGAGGCCTTCCTGGACATGGTGGAGATGGTCCTGGCCAAGGGCGACCCGGGCGTGGCCAGCCTCTACGACCGCCGCCTGGTGCCGGAAGAGCTCCACGGCATGGGCGAGCAGCTGCGCGGGCGCTACCGCAAGACCCTGGACGCCGTGCTTAGCGTCACCGGGCACGAACGGCCGCTGGCCGACTTCCCGGTAGTCCGCCGCGCGGTGGACGTGCGCAACCCCTACGTGGACCCGCTCAACCTGCTGCAGGCCGAGCTGCTCTACCGCAGCCGCCTGTGCGACGATGAACAGCTCCGCCGCGTGCTCATGGTGGCCATCAACGGCATCGCCGCCGGCATGCGCAACACCGGGTAGAGACCTTGGCCATGACCGACACCACCGACCACAAGACCCGCTTCATCGAGTTCGCCCTGGAGCGCGAGGTGCTGCGCTTCGGCGACTTCACCCTCAAGTCCGGGCGCCAGAGCCCCTACTTCTTCAACACCGGGCTGTTCAACAGCGGCCAGGCCCTGGCCCGGCTCGGTCAGCACTATGCCCAGGCCCTGGTGGACTCGGGGCTCGAGTTCGACATGGTGTTCGGCCCCGCCTACAAGGGCATCCCGCTGGCCGCCTCGCTCTCCATCGCCCTGGCCGAACACCACGGCCGGGACGTCCCCTACGCCTTCGACCGCAAGGAGGCCAAGACCCACGGCGAGGGCAACAACCTGGTGGGCGCCCCGCTGCGCCGCCGGGTGCTGATCATCGACGACGTCATCTCCTCCGGCATGTCCGTGCGCGGCGCGGTGGACCTAATCCGCGAGCACGGGGCGCAGCCGGCCGGGGTGATCATCGCCCTGGACCGCCAGGAACGCGGCGAGGGTGAGCAGTCGGCGGTCCAGGAGGTGGAGCGCGGGCTCGACCTGCCCGTGGTCAACATCATCTGCCTGGACGACCTGGAGGCCTGGCTGGCACGCACCGGCCGGCACGAGGACGATCTGCAACGCATCCGTGCCTACCGCAACCGCTACGGGGTGCAATAATGGCGAAAGGACGTGGACACTACGCAGGCCTGGCCATGGCATTGGGCATGCTGACAGCCACCGGCTGCAGCGGCAATGACGCCCCGGACCGCCCGGACGCTCCACCGCCGCCGCAGGCGGAGTCGGAGACCGGGCTGCCCGAGGGCGCGGTGAAGGTGGGCGAGAACCTCTACATGATCCCCGTCGGGGTCACCGAGGACGGCTACCACCAGTACACCCCCCACACCACCGCGCCCGACCGGGTGGTGACCACGCTGATCCACTACCCGGACGGCGAGGGAGGGTTCACCTCGAACAAGCGCGAGGCCGTGCGCGGCCCGGCGGAACCCGACGGATAGCGCCCCGACCCCGTCCCATCCGCGCCAATAGTGTGCGGTCTCGCACATTGCGGCTTTGGCCAGCGTAGTACCATGGTGACGTATTTTGACACCCCGCCCGCGTCAGCCGAGGGACTGGACCATGGCCGCACCACAAGTGCTCGTGGTGGACGACGAACCGGACATCCGCGACCTGCTGGGCATCACCCTGCGCCGCATGGGCATCAACTGCCGCACCGCCGCCAGCCTGCGCGAGGCGCGGGACCGGCTGCAGGAACAGGCCTACGATCTCTGCCTGACAGACATGCGCCTGCCGGATGGCAACGGCATCGAACTGGTCCGCTACATCCAGAAGCGCTTCCCCGACATGCCCACCGCGGTGATCACCGCCTACGGCAATATGGACACCGCCGTGGAGGCCATGAAGGCCGGTGCCTTCGACTTCGTCCCCAAACCGCTGGACGTCGACACCCTGCGCCAGGTGGTCAACCAGGCCCTCAAGCTGGGACCGGAAAGCGCCATCGACCGCCGCTCCCGCGACGTGCTGCTGGGCGACTCCGAGGCCATGCGCCGGATCCGCGGCATGATCGTCAAACTGGCCCGCAGCCAGGCACCGGTCTACATCCAAGGCCCCTCCGGCACCGGCAAGGAGCTGGTCGCCCGCCTGATCCACGACAAGGGCCCGCGCCGTGACGGCCCCTTCGTGCCCGTCAACTGTGGCGCCATCCCCTCCGAGCTGATGGAGTCGGAGTTCTTCGGCCACAAAAAGGGCGCCTTCACCGGAGCCCACGCCGACCACAAGGGGCTGTTCCAGACCGCCGAAGGCGGCACCCTGTTTCTGGATGAGGTGGCCGAGCTGCCCCTGCCTATGCAGGTCAAACTACTCCGGGCCATTCAGGAGAAACGGGTGCGCCCGGTGGGGGCCAGCAAGGAGGTCCCGGTGGACGTACGCATCCTTTCCGCCACCCACCAGGATCTGGCCCGCCGGGTGGCGGAAGGCGCCTTCCGCGAGGACCTCTACTACCGGCTGAACGTCATCCCGCTCTCCATCCCACCCCTGCGCGAGCGCCCCGAAGACATCCCCCCGCTGATCGATCACCTGCTGGAAAAGATGGTGGGCGACGACCCGGAACTACGACCGCGCCTGACCACCGACGCCCTGCGCGCCCTGCAGCGCCACCCCTTTCGGGGCAATGTGCGGGAGTTGGAGAACATCCTGGAACGGGCGCTGACGCTGGCCGACGAAGGCGTCATCGACGTGGAGGACCTGCACCTGCCGGACGGCGACGCCTCCGCCCCGGCACAGCAGAACAGTGAGTTGGCGATCCCCGAACCGGATGAGGGCTTCGAGCTGGAAGGCTACCTGCAGGACCTGGAGCGCACCGCCATCCAGCGGGCCCTGGCCAAGACCAACGGCAATAAGACCGCCGCCGCCAACCTGCTGGGCATCAGCTTCCGCTCCCTGCGCTACAAGCTGAAAAAGCTGGAAATGGAGTAGCCGCTGCGCCGAACGCGGTGAATGGCCTCACGTAGGCTATACTTTTGACGCATTCAACACGGCTGGCAACAAGCCGAAGGAGCGCGGAGGAGATGAAACTACAATCACTTGCCCGAACGTCAGCCCTTCTGGTATTGACCGGCGGACTCGCACTGGCGGCCGGCAGCGCCACGGGCGTGGAACGCATCTCGGCACCGGAAGACGCCAAGGTCTATTTCATCAGCCCACAGGACGGTGACACCGTCGAAAGCCCGGTCCACGTGCAGATGGGGCTGCGCGGCATGGGTGTGGCCCCGGCTGGCCTGGAGGCCGACAACACCGGCCACCATCACCTGCTGATCAACAAGCCGCTGGACGAAATCGACCTGGATGGGTCATTACCCTTCACCGATCAAACGCGCCACTTCGGTGGTGGCCAGACCGAGGGCAAGATCGAACTCGAACCCGGCACCCACACCCTGCAACTGCTGTTCATGGACTACCGCCACATCAGCTTTGACCCACCGGTCGTCTCCGAGACGATTCAGATCACCGTCGAATAGTCGCGTCCCACGGGCGGCGGGCTTTATCGCGCCCGCCGCCCGTGAGCACCGCGGCTGCGGGACGACCCGCTCACACCGCCTCAGCGTAAGCCGAGCCAGCCCTGCTTGATCACTGAGCACCGCCACGAAACCCACCAACCGATCTGGCAGTGCAAGACCAGGAGCGCACCACCATCCAGCGGCCCCTGGCCAAGACCAACGGCTACAAGTTCAACGGCGCACGCCAGCCACCCCACTCCGCGATACCCGATGGCCCATCCCCATCGTCGTCGTCTTCCTCATCCCAGATCTCGCCGGCACGTCGCAAGGCCTCGGCACTATAGAAGAAACTGGTATTGCCAGCAGTATCCAGGGCCGACTCCAGGGGCTCACCCTGTTCATCAAAACCCGGAATCGAGATAACACTGCCGATGATCGCTGAGGTCCCGCCCGTTACCGTACCCCCACCTCGAACCAGAACCAACCCTGAGAAACAGGAGTTTCCGTCCAGGTTTAATGATCCGCCTTCCAGAATAACAATCCCGCCGAAGCCGGACTGCCCCTCACCGCTGAACGTGATCTCATCCCCTTCCCCGGCATAGTAGATCCCCTCCTCATACGCACCCACAGCATGGCTGCTGGGTTCCCTGCCCTGAACCAGGCTATTGATAAGCTGATTAAACTCATTCACTGCATGCGCTGTACTGTGGCCGTAAGTCGCCTCGTAGTGGGTTGAGTTATCAATCACATCCGGGCTACCGATAATTCCAGAGGGCCCTCCACCGCCACCACCGCCCGGCGGCCCCCCTCTACCACCCCCGCCACCAGCACCTGGCCTGTCACTGATATCACCCTCCGGTACGATGGCCCCTGCGACATCCTGCCTGACATCCGCATCTGCGAAATCACGGGTGTGAGCACCCTGTATCCCGCAGTTTTCCCCTTGGGTCAGGTCCGGGGCGGTATAGTCCCGACCATCGATGCCATAGTCCGCCGCGCCCGGACCAGGGCTCACATCACACTCTGCCCCAAAACACGAAACCGCCGCGTTGGAGTTAAAACCGCCCGCTCTTTCGTCCCCTTCGTCACCTTCACCCAAAACGTTCAACCGGACATTCATAGCCAGGACCTGACGCGCACCGGTCGCGTGGACCGCATTGGCTGTCAACTCTAAGGTATTGGTATCAGGATCGATGACCAGTCCGCATTCAGCCTCCAGGTTTGGCATATCGTCACTGTTGTCGAGCACGCAGTTAAGCTGCCTGACCAGGTCCGCCTCGGCCTCAAGGAACGCATCCTGTAACGTGCTTTGCCCACCCGCCATGCGTTCCTGCAGTACAGAGCCCTGCATCGCGGTGACACCCACGAGGGAGAGCACCGCCAGGAGGACCAGGCTCATCATCAGGGCAATACCGCGCTGCCGGTCCGCCAAATGTCCAAATGCCGTATCGCTCATTGACGGTTCTCCCAAGCCCTCAATCAACTGCTGAGTTACACTGCCACCCTTGAAACCCAATCAATCATTCCAGCAAGCGCTGAAAGATCCGGTTTCGCAAGCCTACCGTGACCTCGACTGGGCGCGTCTGCTCATCCACCCATTGCTGCCCGAATTCGAGACGAAGCCCGATGACGTCATCGAGCGCCTCGCTGCCATCAAACCACCCCGAATCCGGATCATCCTCGACCTCGTAATCGCCGTCCTGATTGTCATCGACCATCAACGCCACTACGGTCAACGCATTTAAACCGAAGGCGATAGGTGTCTCACCGTCGTCATCCTCACAAATCAAAAGGGGCTCGCCAGTGGGGGTTCCAACGAAGAAGCTTTTCTCTGCCTCGTCACCCTCCGCCAGATCATCACCCCGACAGGACTGGGCCTCTCCATCGTCGAACACCTGATATCGAACGGTAATACGATGCCCTCTTGCTGCATCTGGGGCCGCTTCCACTTCCAAACCGGGATTGACAACACCGAAGTCACCTCCCCCAGCGCTAACCTGTCGTAGTTCACGCACCAGGAAGTTCACCGCGTAGCGCAGGGACTCCTGCGACCGGTCAACCTCCCGCTGGCGCTCAAAACTCGCCATAGCGTTCACGAAGACGGCAACCACTCCGCCCACTAACAGCGTCCCGATCAGGAGCCCGATCATGAGCTCCACCAAGGAGAACCCTTTGTGCCGCCTGTAAGAATAACGAGTCATGGACCACCTCATAACTGGTCGAGATCCGGCAACACGAAAGCGTGCACAAATTGCATGTCGTCACGATCACCGAAGACGCCGCCCGCGTTGCCATCCCATTCAACGATCAAATCGCAGTCTGGGAATGCACCGGTGACGCGGATGCCCGCCCCGGCAAGATAATCCACCTCACCCGCCCAAAAAGGATGGGGAGCTCCCTCCAGACCAGTGACTTGGTCCCAGTCGCAGTCGTCCAACTGGCCTCCAGCAGCCTCAATCCACGCTCTCTCGTTGACATCCAAAGCGAGAATAGCCGCCATGGTGTTTTGATTGGCATCCGTGCTCGCGCGCAACGACTGGAGCACCAGGCTGCCTATCCCAAGCACACCAATAGCGATAATGACCAGCGCCACCAATGCCTCTATAAGCGTAAAGCCTCGATTCCCGATCATTGTCCGGCACTGCCACATGTCTGACGAGAAATACCACACGGCGTCAATCCTCCACACGCTCAACCCTCGAGGCCCCTGACCCGAGCAAACTAATCCGTCTCATATCGATACTCTGGATCCCCGATGAAATGGTGATTGTGCGCATCCCCTGCGCGCCATTCACCTGGCCATTGACTAGAAACGTCAAACGCCCTGGAAAGTCCGCCTCAACGTTTAGGCGCTCGTCCAGAGACACACGCCGCAGCTCATCTGGATCATTACCGCTCCAACCATCGCAACTGGCACCCAAAACCACGTAAGCTCCCTCTGACCAACCACCATTCAATGGACACAGGCTGACTACTTCCTGGCGGCGTGATGCCTCGGAGCGAGCGTACTGCAGCACACCCTGGAAGGCATTGGTGTTGGAGACCACCCGATTGTTCTCAACCAAGTGCTGGAAGCTTGGTACAGCAATGCCAAGCAGAACGGCTGCCACAAACAGGGTGACAAGCAGCTCTACGAGCGTGAACCCCGGACTGGGGATATTGATTCGGCTGCGCGTCGGCACGATGAGTTGGTCCTGTGGCTAGTTGGAAATGGGGCCGAATTGTCCCGGTTACCGCAGGATGGACCCCGCGCTGAGCAATGATGCAGAGATCGGACCAAAAAAACCAAGAAGCGCACTCAATAAATGAAAGCACCACGGCAGGACTCGCCGGATTCACGTGTTCCTGTCGCCAATCGTTACCAGTAGAAAAGCCTGATGAAGGAAAGCACGTGCAGCAACATTGACGCTACACGCCACCGATGACGCAAATGGTCACCCCATCGCGTCACCCATCACGGCAATGTGAACGATTCACGCCACCCCCTAACTCAGTCGGATTCGCAGCCTGTCACGTAGCGTTGCGCGACATCCGTCTGGCACGACCAGCCACCGGAATCAAAGTCATAGACATAGCGGACATTCTTGCCGTCCAATAGCCAGTTGACATCCTGGCCGTTCAGACCGAACTCGTATTCAAGGGTCCAGGTCCCCTGCTCATTGCCGTCGAACCCCCTCTCAATGAGCCCGCCAAAGCCGCCCACCATTTGCATTCCCAGGTCATCCTCCAGACTCGAGAATGACTCCCCGCGCTGCAGGCGCTCGGCAACGGCCGTCTTGGCCATACCGGTCAGGGACAGGCCATCCGCAAACTGAGCGCGTGCGACATAGCCCATGTAGGACGGTATCGCGATGGCTGCAAGGATGCCGATGATCGCGACGACCATCATCAGCTCAATCAGTGTGAACCCCCGCTGCTTCTGGCTCATAACTCCCCCTTATCGTGGGAGATAACCAGCAGGTTCTGTGCCAAGGTAGATTTGCTGGCGCAGCCGGTCGCACGTCAACCAGTCGGGCACCTCCACGGCCCCAAGCATCGCCCGGTGGCTGCGCCAGGGCCAATCGGCAGCATCATTGACCATTTCCGCTCGCACCGGATTCAGCGCCACATAGCGGGCCAGTTCGAGCAGATAATCCCCTTTTTCAACCAGGATGGCCTTGTAGCGGCCCTGAAAGACAGGCCCGACACGCCGGTGCGTCCGGCTCACGAACTGAGTGTAAACCCCGTTGAGGTAGCGCATACCCTTGGCGTTCACACCCGCCTTGCACAGGCGGCACGACCCGCTCAGCATAACGGGATGGAATTGCCGACGCATGACCCACACGGCCTGGCCAACCAGCTCACACCGTTGCTTACGGATGAGCCTGCCGTCATCTACGCTTATCTTTTCGGCAGCGTCGCTCGCGGTGACGCAGGCCCCCGAAGCGACGTGGACATCGCTGTGCTCACCCCGGATGAGATCGAGCCGGGGCTTCTCAAACCCCTTACCCGATTGAAGCTGAATCTGGAAGATGCGCTCGGCCGCAGGGTAGACCTGGTGCACCTGAACCAGGTACCGCCGGACCTTGTTCACCGTGTGCTGCGCGACGGTCTGTTACTGATCGACAAGGCGCCGAACAGGCGAGTCGCGTTCGAAGTGCAGTCGCGGAACGAGTATTGGGACTTGCTGCCAATCCTGAACGAATACCGGGGCGCGCGAGGCAACAGCTAAAGTATCCATTTCTGCCCTGCCAGAAGAAAAGCCCCGGCTGTTACACCGGGGCTCTCAAGGCTAGGGCCGGGAGTTAGGACCCGAAATCAACTGCCAGCAATCAACTCGTTCCCTCAGCCAATGTGGCAGTGCAAGACCTCACCCCTAGCTCTGACCCCCACTTGCTTAGTCACAGCCCCGCGGGAGGAAACGGTCTTCTATACCATCGCTCTGGCAGCTCCAAGAACCTTGTGCAGTTCTTACGAGTGACAATGTTCCGTTTTGAAGATCAGCAGTGGCCTCAGTACTAAAGTCAAAATCAAGACCACCGTCGTCCGCTCTGAAAGACAGCGTACCGATGTCCGGTTCGTCACTTGCCATGCCGATAAAACCAGCATCCTCTGAATTAAATGAAGGGTCCACTCCTCGTTGAATAGCCTCCTCAAATGAGGTCCTCAGAGAAGAGAGCGTGCTCAACGCCGAAGATGCCTGAGACCGAGTAACATAATTCTGATACTGCGGAATCGCAATCGCCGCCAAAATACCGATGATCGCCACCACGATCATCAGCTCGATCAAAGTAAAACCCTGTTGCTTTTGCATGGTCGTTCTCCCGTAGAGTCGACTTTTAACTATCCACCCGTCGCCGGGCGCGTATGACGCGGGAGGATGCCCTCCCCTCAACGTTTACCAATGCAAAAGTATTGCCAACTCAGGCGCGGCCAGGCTCCATTCAGCCAAGCGCCCTCCAACTCACTGTTTTTAAACACCAACATTATCTCGCCGTCCGGCGAGGCCAATGCCTAAGGCGTCGCCTTTTCCCCTCTCAAAAAAGGGTCACTGCCCCTACCAGGCGCTACGGACTGCCGAAAAACGTCAGTTCCCACATCATTGCTTAAGGTTTTCGGCTGCGCTCTGGCCGGCGTGCGGGCACGTCGGGGTGAGGCCGGCCAAAGCGTTCTTTCAGCCTCCTTACTCCAGATGCAACGCATCCAGGTACTTCTCCGCGTCCAGCGCCGCCATGCAGCCGGTCCCGGCGGAGGTCACCGCCTGGCGATAGACGTGGTCCATCACATCCCCCGCCGCGAACACGCCCGGGATGCTGGTGGCGGTGGCGTTCCCGTTCAGCCCGCTCTTGACCACGATGTAGCCGCCGTTCATCTCCAGTTGGTCCTGGAACAGCCCGGTGTTGGGCGCGTGGCCGATGGCGATGAACACCCCGTGCACATCCACCTGGCGCGTCTCGCCGGTCTGGGTGTGTTTCAGCCGCAGGCCGGTGACGCCGGCGTCGTCGCCCAGCACCTCGTCCAGGTTGTGGTCCCAGACGATGCTCACCTTGCCCGCCTCCACCCGCTCCATCAGCTGGCGCTGCAGGATCTTCTCGGCGCGCAGGCTGTCGCGGCGGTGGACCAGGGTGACGTGGGAGGCGATGTTGGAGAGGTAGAGTGCTTCCTCGACGGCGGTGTTGCCGCCACCGATCACCGCCACCGGCTGGTTCTTGTAGAAGAAGCCGTCGCAGGTGGCGCAGGCGGAGACGCCCTTGCCCATGAAGGCCTGCTCGGAGTCCAGCCCCAGGTACTTGGCGGTGGCGCCGGTGGCGATGATCAGCGCATCGCAGGTGTAGCTGCCGGCGTCGCCCTCCAGGCGGAAGGGCTTCGCCTTGAGGTGGGCGGTGTGGATATGGTCGAAGACCACCTCGGTCTCGAAGCGCTCGGCGTGGCGTTTCATGCGCTCCATGAGCTCGGGGCCCTGCACGCCCTCGGCATCACCCGGCCAGTTGTCCACGTCGGTGGTGGTGGTGAGCTGGCCGCCCATTTCCAGGCCGGTGACCAGCACCGGGTTGAGGTTGGCGCGGGCGGCGTAGATGGCGGCGGTGTAGCCGGCGGGGCCGGAGCCGAGGATCAGCAGCTTGCAGTGTTTGGTCTCACTCATCAATGGCATCCTGTTCGCTGGGCGGCCGGGGCCGCATGGATGAATGCTGCATAGCCTAAGGGAGCGGGTGTCTCGCCGTCACCCTCCACGGCTACCTCCTCACCGGCTTCGGGTTACGCTGATTGGGCCGGCGGACGCCCTGTCGCAGGCCCGATTGGTTCATCGCCACATTATTCATTGCCACAAACGATAGCCAGCCACTATGAGCCGCAAGAAAACACACCGTCCCCACTGGGCCCGCGAAATGGACAATGTATTGGCCCTGCTCGCGCGACCGGACGACAACGTGCTTTTGCGCCAGCCCGATACCATTACCGACCATGTCCGGCGCCTGGTCACCCACCGCGGCGTAGCCCGGCAGCTCGTGAAGGAGGTGATGACCGCCTCCGGGGAATCGGCCGATCCCAGGTTGGCCCCTGCCCAGCTGCTGCACCTGCTCCTGGACGAGGCCCGTCGTATGGCCGAGGACGGCAAGCGGCGCGGCGAGGACTTCCTCGAGGCGGCAGACCGGGCGGTCGCGCTCAACGCCGACAAGGCCACGGCGCCGGGCATCGAGTGCCTGCTGGTGCTCTACCATCGCGCTGAGCTCGCCCCGCCGGAACGGGCTCATGCAACGCCTGGAGGAATTGCAGGAGCCTCTTGGCGGGCTCTCCGGAGAGCCCCGACTGGTGCTGCTGCCCGCCGATCTGACCAGCGACGAACTGCAGGCCTGGAGCCGCGGGTTTACCGAGGCCCTGGATGCCGGGCTGACCGCATGGGGCAAGCGGCGCCCGAAACGACAGGATGCACAGGTCCTTGCCGTGATCAAGGAAACAGCCGAGGGGCGCTCATCACTCGCCAACCCGGGGGCCATTATCCGGGACTGGCTTCGCGACAGGCTGGCGCGGCGGTAGCGGACCCACGATCCTATGCTGCGCCCTGGAAAGGTTGTCTGACCACGGTGGCCAGACCGGGCCATAGGGCTCTATAATTGGAAGGTGCAGTCGATTATTAATGACCGCCGGCGCACGGATTGACGCCCTGCCCTGACGCGGCCTGTGCGGTCCCGGTTGCACTGTTCTTGTGCGCCCCGGAAACACCCGACGGCGGTAATAATAAATCAAATCAGCACCCGACCCTCGATCCGACCCCAGAACCAGGACAACAAGCTCGGAGACACCATGTCCGACAACTTCCGCGACAACGCCCTCGAATACCACGAATTCCCCCGCCCCGGTAAGCTGCAGGTCGTGCCCACCAAGCCGCTGGCCAACCAGCGTGACCTGGCGCTGGCCTACTCGCCGGGCGTGGCGGCGGCCTGCGAGGAGATCGTCAACGATCCGCAGGCGGCTTCAAAGTACACCGCGCGGGGCAATATGGTGGCGGTGATCACCAACGGCACCGCCGTGCTCGGCCTGGGCAATATCGGCCCGCTGGCCTCCAAGCCGGTGATGGAGGGCAAGGGCGTCCTGTTCAAGAAGTTCGCCGGCATTGATGTCTTCGACATCGAGATCAATGAGCAGGACCCGGACAAGCTCACCGAGATCATCGCCAGCCTGGAGCCCACCTTCGGCGGCATCAACCTGGAGGACATCAAGGCCCCGGAGTGCTTCCAGGTGGAGTCCGCGCTGCGCAAGCGGATGAACATCCCGGTCTTCCACGACGACCAGCACGGCACCGCCATTATCACCGCCGCGGCGGTGCTCAACGGCCTGCGGGTGGTGGACAAGAAGATCGAGGACGTGAAGCTTTGTTGCTCCGGTGCCGGCGCGGCGGCCATCGCCTGCCTGGACATCCTGGTGTCCATGGGCATGAACAAGGAGAACATCTTCGTCGCCGACTCCAAAGGCATCGTCTACAAGGGCCGCAAGGAGTACATGGACGAGCGCAAGGAGGGCTACGCCCGCGAGACCTCCGCCCGCACCATGAAGGAGGTCATCGAGGGTGCCGACATCTTCCTCGGGCTGTCCGCACCCGGGGTGCTCAGCCAGGCGATGGTCAAGCAGATGGCCGACAGTCCCATCATCATGGCGCTGGCCAACCCGGTGCCGGAGATCCTGCCGGAGCTGGCCAAGGAGGCGCGCCCGGACGCCATCATCGCCACCGGTCGGTCGGACTACCCCAACCAGGTCAACAACGTGCTCTGCTTCCCCTTCATCTTCCGGGGGGCGCTGGACGTGGGTGCCACCACCATCAACGAGGAGATGAAGCTGGCCGCCGTCTATGCCATTGCCGATCTGGCCATGGCCGAATCCTCCGACGTGGTCACCGCCGCCTATGGCGGCAAGTCATTGCGGTTCGGCCCGGAGTACCTCATCCCCCGGCCCTTTGACCCGCGCTTGATCCTGAAGATCGCCCCGGCGGTGGCCAGGGCGGCCACGGAGAGCGGCGTGGCCACCCGGCCCATCGAGGACTTCGACGCCTACCACATGGAGCTGTCGCAGTTCGTCTTCCAATCGGGCCTGGTGATGAAGCCCATCTTCGAGCGGGCGCGCACCAACCCCAAGCGGGTGGTCTACACCGATGGCGAGGAGGAACGGGTACTGCGTGCCGTACAGGTGGTGGTGGACGACGGCCTGGCCAAGCCCATCCTGGTCGGCCGGCGCAAAGTGGTGGAGATGCGCATCAAGCGCCTGGGCCTGCGCCTGGAGATCGGCAAGAACGTGGATCTGGCCGACCCGGAGGACGATCCCCGCTACCGCGAGTACTGGCAGCTCTACCACTCCATCATGGAGCGGCGCGGTGTCACCCCGGCCCGGGCCCGCACCATCGTGCGCACCCGGACCACGGTGATCGGCGCACTGATGGTCCGGCGCGGCGAGGCGGACGCGCTCGTCGGCGGCAGTGTGGGCCGTTACCATCGGCAAATAGGGCACATCGAAAATGTGATCGGGCGCCGGGCGGGGGTGCGCAACATGGCGGCGATGAACGTGCTCATCCTGCCCAAGGGCACGTTCTTTATCGTGGACACCTACGTCAACCACGACCCCAACGCCCATCAGATCGCCGAGATGACCACCCTGGCCGCCGACGAGGTCCGACGCTTCGGCATTACCCCCAAGGTGGCCCTGCTATCGCACTCCAGCTTTGGCACCTCCAACGCCGAGAGCGCCCGGAAGATGCGGGACGCCCTGCAGCTGATCCGCGACGCCGACCCCGGCCTGGACGTGGAGGGCGAGATGCACGGCGATGCCGCGGTCTCGGAGGAGATCCGCAAGCGCATCTTCCCCAACAATGAGCTCAAGGGGCAGGCCAACCTGCTGGTCATGCCCACCCTGGACGCGGCCAATATCGCCTTCAACCTGCTGAAGGTGACCACCGACGGCGTCTCGGTGGGGCCCATCCTGCTCGGCTCGGCGCGACCGGCGCACATCCTGACGCCCTCCTCCACCGTGCGGGCGATCGTCAACATGAGCGCCCTGGCGGCCGTGGAGGCGACGATGGCCGAACCGGAGGCCACCCACGACGAGGAGCGGGACTACTCCGGCTACGAGGACGAGGAAGACGTGTAGGCCTTACCGGCGTCCCCCGCCATCGCGAGGGTCGCCCCCACCGTCACTGCGAACGCGGACCCACCCCCACCGTCACTGCGAGGAGGCGAAGCCGACGTGGCAGTCTACCGCTCTGGATCGCCACGGGCCTTCGGCCCTCGCGATGACGAGGGGAAAGCCTTCGGCCCCCGCGATGACGAGGGGAAAGCCTTCGCCCCTCCCGATGGCGGGGCGCGACGGCCGCCCGCATTACCCCTAAGCCTTGGTGGTTGCCCGCCGACCCCGCTCCCGCTACATTAGTCCCCGTTGCAAACCATGGGCTTACGCGCCCTTTCTTAGAGCTGTCATAAGGTCCATCCAACGGGCGGTGCCGCGACCGGAGCGCGCTGATGTCGGGCGAATTATCCATCACTCATCTTGTTCTCGAGGCCAGCCTGCTGGTGCAGCTGGTCATGCTGATTCTGGTGCTGGCCTCGGTCAGCTCCTGGGCGCTGATTTTTCTCAAGCGCGCCACCATCCGCAAGGCCCACGACGGGGCGGTGCACTTCGAGGAGCGTTTCTGGTCCGGCGGTAATCTGGCCGAGATCTACCGCCAGATCCGCGAGCCCCACCCGGATCACGGCGGGCTGGAGCGGATCTTCCGCTCCGGGTTCAAGGAGTTCACCCGGATGCGCAAGCAGACGGGCACCGCCCCCGGTACCATGGTGGAGGCCTCGCACCGGGCCATGCGGGTTTCCCTCTCCCGGGAGATGGACGACTTGGAACGCCACCTCCCCTTCCTGGCCACCGTCGGGTCGGTGAGCCCCTATGTGGGTCTGTTCGGTACCGTCTGGGGCATCATGAACAGCTTCCGCGCCCTGGGTGAGATGCAGCAGGCCACCCTCGCCACCGTGGCCCCGGGCATCGCCGAGGCCCTTATCGCCACCGCGCTGGGGCTGTTTGCGGCCATTCCGGCGGTCATCGCCTACAACCAGTACGCCAACCAGGTGGAACGGCTGATCAACCGCTACGAGACCTTCGTGGAGGAGTTCACCAGCATCCTGCAACGCAACACCCATGGGCCCACGGAATTCGCCGCCGGCCAGGCAGGCCACTGAGGAGGTCGCGCCGTGCCCTATTCCGCCAACCCCCAGGGCCACCGTACCCGGCGACGGCCGATGTCGGAGATCAACGTGGTCCCCTACATCGACGTCATGCTGGTGCTGCTGGTCATCTTCATGGTCACCGCACCGCTGCTCTACCAGGGCGTGGACGTGGACCTGCCCCAGGTGGACGCCCAGGCCGAGCAGGACCCGCCCCAGGAGCCGCTGATCGTTTCGGTGGATGCCGACGGTCGCTACTACCTGAACATGGCCGACGATCCGGAAGCACCGCTGGACAGGGGTGAACTTTCCCGTGCGGTCATGGCCATATTGACGGACAGCCCCGACAAGCGGGTGCTGGTCAACGGCGACAGCAACGTGCCCTACGGCGACGTGGTATCGGTGATGGTGCGGCTACGCGATGCCGGGGCGGCGGGTGTCGGGCTGATGACCCGCAGGCCGGACGGCGAGGGCTGACATGACGCCTCCTGAGCGGCCCAAGGGGGCGCGACAGACACCCCCGGTCCGGCCGGGCCGTTACGTTGCGGCCTCGATCCTGCTGCACGTACTCATCTTCGGGCTCTTTTTCGCCAATGTCTCGCTGCTGCCCCAGGCCACCGAGGAGCATGCCGGCGACGGCGAGATTATCGAGGCGTTCGCGGTGGATGAAGAGGTGGCCATGGCCCCCATCCGCGAGCGCGAGGCCGCCGAGGAAGAGGCCCGCCGTCAGGCCGAGGAGGAACGCCGGCGCCAGGAGGAGGAACAACGCCGGCGGGAGGCGGAGCGCCGCGAGCAGGAGCGGCTGGAACAGCAGCGGCGCGAGGAGGCCGAACAGGCGCGGCGCGAGGCCGAGGAGCAGGCCCGGCGCGAAGAGGAGCGCCGCCAGCAGGAAGAGGCCGAGCGACTGCGCCGCGAGGAGGAACAGCGGCGCCAGGAGGAAGAGGAACGCCGGCGCCAGGAGGAAGAACGGCGGCGTCAGGAAGAGGAAGAACGTCAGCGCCAGGAGGAAGAGCGCCGGCGCCAGGAAGAGCTGGAGCGTCAGCGCCAGGAGGAAGAACGTCGGCGCCAGGAAGAGGCAGAACGGCAGCGTCAGGAGGAAGAACGCCGCCGGCAGGAGGAGCTGGAGCGCCAGCGCCAGGCCGAGGAGCGCGCCCGCCAGGAGGCCATCGAGGCCGAGCGCCGCGCCCGCGAGGTGCAACAGACGGTGGGCAGTTACGCCGGCCGGATCAGCGCCGAGCTGCGCCGCGCCTGGGTTCGCCCCAGCGGCACCCCGGCCGGCCTGGAGGCCCTGGTGCGCATCCGCCTGTCCCGCCACGGCGACGTGCAGGAGGTGACCATCACCCGCGGCAGCGGCAACGACGCCTTTGACGCCTCGGTGGTCCGGGCCGCTTACCGCGCCGCGCCGCTGCCCATGCCCGATGACGACGACGCCAACCGAGAGCTGCGCGAACGCACCTACCGCTTCGCGCCGGACCGATGATCAGCACAGGTAACGCCATGCGCCGCCTTTACCAGACCGTTTGCACCCTGGCCCTCCTGCTGGTGGGGCTGCAGGCCGCCCACGCCGACGACATCATCGACGTGATCGGTGGCCAGGAGGGCGCCATGCCCGTGGCCGTCATCCCCTTTGCGGTCACCGGCGAAATTCCCACCCCCGATCAGGACATCGCCCGGGTGATCAGCGACAACCTGGCGCGCAGCGGCCGCTTCGAGGTCCTGCCCCGGGAGGAGCTGGTGGCCCGCCCCGCCGGCCTGGACGACACCCGCTTCTCGGCTTGGCGCGCCCTGGGCATGGACTACCTGGTTACCGGGCGGATGGAGATGGACGGCCACCGGGTCTCGGTCACCTTCGAGCTGCTGGACGTCTTCCGCGGCAACCGCATCGAGGGCCGGCGCTACCGCCTGCACCCGGACAACCTGCGCAGCCTGGCCCACGCCATCAGCGACATCGTCTTCGAGGAGGTAGTGGGTCTGCCCGGGGTGTTCGGCACCCAGATCGCCTATGTCCAGGTGGAAGAGCGCAACGACCAACGCATCCACCGGCTGATGGTGGCCGATGCCGACGGCCAGCGCCCGCGGGAGATCCTCGAGTCGCGCCAGCCGATCATGTCACCGGCCTGGTCGCCAGAGCGCGACCGCTTGGCCTACGTCTCCTTCGAGGGCGGTCGCTCCGAGATCTACGTCCAGAATCTGCGCAGTGGCCAGCGCGACCGGATCGCCAGCTTCCGCGGCATTAACAGCGCCCCCGCCTGGTCACCGGACGGGCGACACCTGGCCGTCACCCTCTCCCGGGACGGGCGTGCCAACATCTACCTGCTGCGGCTGGACGACGGTCATGTCCGCCGGCTGACCGACCACTGGGCCATCGACACCGAGCCGACTTTCTCACCCGACGGGGAGCGGATCGCCTTCACCTCCGACCGCGGCGGACGGCCGCAGGTCTACACCCTGGCGGTGAACGGCCCGGGCGGGGTGGAACGGGTGACCTTCGACGGGGACTACAACGCCCGGCCCAATTGGTCCCCCGACGGCCGGCGGATCGCCATGGTGCACCGGCACAACGGCAGCTTCCGCATCGCCGTGCACGATCTGGAGAGCGACCGCACCCGGGTGCTCACCGACGGCCCGTGGGATGAGTCGCCCGTATTCGCCCCCAACGGCGATATGATCATGTACTCTGCCGGTGGCAGCGGCGACTCCAGGCTGCGCACGGTCTCCGTGCACGGCCGGGCCAACCAGGCCTTGCCCCGCGCCGGCGGATTGACCCGCGAACCCGCCTGGTAACCGGATTCGCTCCGAACCAGGCACTTCACCATGAACCAAGGACGTTCAAGTAAGGGAGTATGACATGAAGCAACTGCAAAACTGGATTGCCCTGGCTATCGCCGGTCTGTTCCTGGCCGCCTGCGCCACCGTCACCGACGTGGAGACCGACGACCGCCGGGTCAGCGACCGCGAGCGGATGGCCGACGAGGACTGGAGTGAACAGCGCCTGGAAGAGGCCCGCGCCCGCGGTCTCGACCCCTCCGACCCCTTCATCAGCGCGCTGATGGATGACCCCGAGGGGCCGCTCTCGCGCCAGACCGTGTACTTCGACTTCGACCGCAGTGAGATCCGCAATGAGGACATGCCGGTCATCGAGGCCCACGCCCGCTTCCTCAGCGGTCACCCGGACCGGCGCATGACCATCGAAGGCCACACCGACGAGCGGGGCAGCCGCGAGTACAACCTGGCCCTGGGTGAGCGCCGCGCCGAGGCGGTCAAGCGCATCATGGTGCTCAACGGGGTCGACGAGGACCAACTCGAGGTCACCAGCTACGGCGAGGAAAACCCGGTCGCCCTGGGCTCCAATGAAGAGGCCTGGCAGCAGAACCGGCGCGCCGAGCTCATCTATCGTCAATGAGACGGGAGTCCCACATGCAGAAGGCCGGCAAACGGCTGATGGGCATGTGCGTGGCGGCGGCCCTGGCGGCCGCCGTCCCGCTGCAGGCCCAGGCCCTGGAAGACCGGGTGGAACGGCTGGAGCGCCGACTGGAGAGCTCCACCCTGATCAACATGGCGAACGACCTGGAGCGGCTCAAACAGGAGAACCGCGAACTGCGCGGGCAGGTGGAGGAACTGAGCCGTGAGGTGCGCCAGCTCCGCGAGCGCCAGCAGGACCACTACCTGGATCTGGACGAGCGCCTGCAGGAGCTGGCCCGCGGCGCCCCGGCGCCGGCCCCGCCCGCCGATACCGCGATCCCGGTGCCGGACCTGGACCCGGCGCACGATGACGACCCCGACACCGCAGCGGTGCCGGTGCCCGATATCGAGGATGAGACCCCCACCACGCCGGCGGACACCGATGCCCGCAGTGAGGCCGACCGCTATCAGGCCGCCTTCCAGCTGATCACCGAGGGGCGGTTCCGCCGTGCCGGTCAGGCCTTCGAGGCGCTACTGGACGATCACCCGGACGGTGAGTTCAGCGCCAACGCACGCTACTGGTTGGCCGAGACCTGGTACGCCGAGCGTGAGTTCGACCGCGCCGGCGAGGAGTTCGAGCGGCTGCTGGCGGACCACCCGGACAGCAACAAGGCTGCCGACGCCAAGCTCAAGCTCGGCTTCGTCCGCTTCGAGCAGGAGCGCTACGACGAGGCCCGGGAGCTGCTTCAGGCCACCCGTAACGAACACCGCGGCACCACCGCCGCCAGCCTGGCCGAGCAACGCCTGGAGCTGATGCGCGAACGCGGCCTGTGACGTGACGGCCATCCTCGGGAGGCGCCGCCCCCTCGTCATCGCGAGGGCCGAAGGCTTTCACCCGTCATCGCGAGGCGCGCAGCGCCGCGGCGATCCAGAGCGGTAGACTGCCGCGTCGGCTTCGCCTCCTCGCAGTGACGGGGGAGTGGCCATCATCGCGAGGGCCGAAGGCCTTTCCCCCGTCATCGCGAGGCGCGCAGCGCCGTGGCGATCCAGGGCGGTAGACTGCCGCGTCGGCTTCGCCTCCTCGCAGTGACGGTGGGGGCGGTGGGGGCGGGCAGCACACCCAGGATTGCCAAGGCCACCGGCTTCGGCTAGAATTTGCGCCCTCATTTGGGTCGTTAGCTCAGCTGGTAGAGCATCGGGCTTTTAACCCGCTGGTCGTAGGTTCGAGTCCTACACGACCCACCAGACAACAACAAAACCGGAGCCGTTTCCTGTGCTCCGGACCGAGCTTCAAGCCCGCCCCCGGCGGGCTTTTTTGTGTCCGCCACCGTGGGCAAGCACAACCCCGGCGATCCGTCATACGTAGTTTCCCTCATACCGCCCCCCCGGCCCCACCCCTAGCCTTTCAGTAATCATTGCGCCGCGAGGTGGCTGCGGCCGTTCGCTGAACAGGGGGAACCGATGACCGAATCCGCCAACCCAGCACCCCGCCGTTTCTGGCTGGGCGGCAAGCGTAAACGTGAGCAGGATATTTTTTTCGAGCAGGCGCTCGACCCGGCCCTGTGGCAACCCGGGGACGCCGAGCACTGGGATGCCTGCTGGTACACCGGCATGCCGCCCAAAGAGGTCTTCCGGCAGACCGGCCCCGGGCGTACCGTCAACCACATCCCCGGCAACAACTGCCTGACGGTCAAAAGCCGCCTCTACCAGACCGTGCACGCCCTGCAGCGCCGCCTGGTGGCCAGCCGTCCCGCCGGGCACCCGGACCTGGCGCGGGCCGATTTCGTGCCCCAGGTCTTCAGCATGCCGGGCGACTACCACGCCCTGCAGGCCCACGCCGCCGCCCATCCCGACAAGCGCTGGCTGCTCAAGCCCAAGAACGCCGCACGGGGCAAGGACATCTCGCTGGTCTCGGACGTCGCCGAGGTACCCACTGGCGAGCGCTGGATGGTGCAGGAATACCTCAGCCGGCCGCACCTGATGAACCAGCGCAAGTACGTCCTGCGCCTCTATGTGCTGATCACCTCGGTGGAGCCGCTGCGGGTCTACCTCTATGAGCAGGGGTTCGCCAAGCTCGCCTCCATGCCCTACAGCCTGGAGGATGCCGACAACCCCTACGTCCACCTCACCAACCCCGACGTCAACGCGCTCAATGAGGCCGCCGACGACCCGGTGGTGTTCGTGGACCTGCAGCGTTACCGCCACTGGCTGCGCGAGCAGGGCCACGACGATGAGGCGCTGTTCGACCGGTTGCGCGACATTGTGGCCCTGACCACGATCGCGGCACGGGAGAACCTGCGGGCCCAGTTGCAGCACCATGGTGCGGATCAGGCGGGCTGCTACGAGCTGATCGGCATGGACTGCCTGGTGGATGACCGGATCCGGCCCTGGCTGCTGGAATGCAACCTCAGCCCGTCGCTGGGCGTGTGCGCCGCGCCGGAGGATGGCGGCGACATCGAGGCGGCCATCAAGCGCCGGCTGGTGACCGACGTGGTAACCATGACCGGCCTCAACGACCCGAAACCCACCGCCGAGGGCGCCGGCGACGACCCGGTGGGCCAGTGGCGCGCGGCGGCCGAGCGGGAGGCGCGCCACGCCGGCGGCTTTCAGCGCATACTGCCGGCCGCGGATGCGGCGCATTACCTCTCCTGTTTCCCGCTGCCCCGCTTCGCCGATGTGGCGCTGGCCGACGGCCTGAGCACCCAACCGGTTGCCCGGCCCACCCTGCAGCGTTGGCAGGTCGCGGAGGTGATCTCCGGGGATGAACTGCTCCTCTACGGCGAGGCCCGCCAGGCGCTCTACGCCACCAACCCCACCGCCGCGCTCATCTGGCTGCACGCCACCATGGGTAAGCGCCCGGACGAGATCGTCGCGGCATTGCACCAGACCCTGCAGGGCGCGGACCCGAACACCCTACAGCAACAGGTGTGGGAGGCCCTGGCGGACTGGGCCGAGGCGGGGCTGCTGGTGCAATGCCCGGATGGTGCGCCCTGCGAGACACCCGCGGACGGCGTAGCCTCCGCCTCTGGCGCCGCGGCACCCCGCACCGCCGATGCCCCCCACGCCATGGCACTGCGGCTCGGGCAGCAGGCATTGCACCTGCGCACTTGGAGCGAGCCGGCGGCAAGGCGGCTGTTTCCGCTGCTGGCCCCGCTGGCTGTGCCGGAACCGGGTGCGGAGGCCTTGGAGGTGGACATCGCCCGCTCGCGCCGTGGCTACACCGTGCTGATCGCCGGTGAGGTGGACGCCGAGCACCTGCGGCTTGCGGAGCTGGGCCCCTGGCTTGTCCGGACGCTGTTGCGGCGCACCCCCGACGTCGGGGAGATTGCGATCACCGGCGCCCTGGTCCCGGCCGGCCCGTCCCATCCCGGTGCCGCCCTGCTGGTCTGCCGCGGCGATACAACCGGCGATGATGCCCTGGCCCTCGCCCTGGCCCGGGAGAACGGCCAGACCGCCAGCGGCGGCGCGGCCATTGCGCTGGAAGGCAGCGGCCGGGCCCGCTCCCTCGGGCTGCCGCTCCGCCAGCCACGATCATCGACGCCGGCGCCAACCCCACGGCCCGGTGAAAAGCCCGACGGGCCGGACGCCACTGCCCATCTTTGGTGGTTCGGCCAGCGTGGCCACCTGGTGCCGGCGACCGGCACGCCGGCGCGCGATGCCGTTGAGGTGGCCGCGATCCTTATTGCCGCCCCCGACGACGCGAGCGGGGATCAGGGCATCGCCCGCCAGCTGGGCCTGCGCGAGGCCTTGGGCCACCTGCTGCCGGAGACGGCCCGCCACGATGGTACCGGGCTGGATGGCCGAACGCTGTCACAGTTTGCCGACTGGGTGGCCGGTCGACCCGTCTACGCAGTGGGGCATCGGGACGACCTCTACCTCGCCCTCCGTGCGGCGAACGACGTTCTGCGCGAGATCAACCCGGAAGGGAGGAAGGAGAAAGTAGCGAACTAGTTAACCGTGCACCCGGCAGTGCGTGTTATTACGGATACCGGGCGCTGACCCACACCTCTATTGTAGGCATCAAGGATCGGACGTTAAGGGCTCCCACACCTCGTCATTGCGAGGAGCGAAGCGACGAAGCAATCCATTCGCCCCACTACGGGCAACACGTCGCGGCAATCGCAATGACGAAAGGCGGCCCTTCAGCGTTTTCTTAGCCAACAACAGAGGGTGGCAACAGATGCTTATGACAACCGGAATTTCGACGGCCAACACAGAACTGCAGACGGTGGAGCGCCATGCCCATTGGTTACTCCGGGCGGTGATCTTCTCTGTCTTCACCTACATGGGTGTCGACAAATTCCTGGGCGCGGGCATCGGCCCCTGGGCGGAGATGATGGGTCTCCCCCTGGTCATCGCACTGCTGGTGGCGCTGGCGGAGATCAGCGCCGGCATCCTGGTGGTTGTAGGTGCCTTCACCAACGGCTGGGTGACGCGGCTGGGTGCGCTGGCCACCGTGCCGGTCCTTCTGGGCGCTATTTTCATGGCGCATTGGGGCCAGTGGCACTTTCTGCCAACGGCGACCCACCCGATGGGCGGCATGATGTTCCAGGTCAGCCTGCTATTCGTGGCCCTTTACTTGTTAGCAAAAGGAAACGATGCGTGATCCCTTCCCCGGGGGACTCCCGGGTCATTCTGAACCCAGGAAGGTCGTCATGATCTTCGAAAATGCGGGTGGGTCCGCAACCGAGTGACAGGAGGCAATATGAGTGAGGAAAAGACAGTCCGTCAGCAACTGCTGCGCACCTTGTCGCGCAGTGTCGCCTACACCGTCCCCGTTCTGGCGATTGTCGGCGGTGGCGCCGGCATTCACGCCGTCATGTCGGACGCGGTGGCCGATAGCGGCTATCAGATGATGGCCGCCGCGGAGGGCGAGGGCGAAGCCGAGGCCGCGGTCGGCGAGGCGGAAGCCGCCGGTGAGGCGGAGGCCGAGGCCGAGGGCGAAGCGGAAGGTGAGGCGGAAGGTGAGGCCGAAGGAGAAGCGGAAGGCGAGGCCGAGGGTGAGGGCGGCTACTGAAGCCGCCCCGCCCCATTCGCCTGTGACCCCCGTCCGCCCGGGCAGAAGGAGGTCAATCCCATTGCAGCGCAGGCGATGACACCGGCCCCGGGGGTTGCCGACACGACGCGGCCCCGCCGGGTCGCCTGCCCAGCCAAAGGATGAAGTCATGGGGTATCAACAAGCATGTAGGAACGGTCATCCCGTCACCGTCAGCCTGGTGGACGATAACCGCCATTTTCTCCGGCAACTGGCCAACCTGGTCGGCGACCTGGACACCGCGCGCTACCGGGCTTGCAGCGGGCCTTACGGCGGCAACGGCATCGGGCGGCAGGTCCGGCATATCCTGGAGCATGTCCAGTCCCTGCTCGCCGGCGCCTGGGGGGCAATGGATTACGACAGCCGGGCCCGCGATCAGGCCCTGGAGCAGGACCCGGAGCAAGCCCTCCGTGCGTTGGCCGAACTCGACGATCGGCTGGCTCGGGAGATCGGCCCGCTGCCACCGGACACCCCGGTACAGGTCGCCTGTGTCTGCGACACGTCGGCGGGCCCGCAACGGACCTGGACTCCGTCCAGCCTGCAGCGGGAACTGATGTTTCTGCTCAGCCACACGGTCCACCACATGGCCCTGATCGCCATGCTGGCGGAGCAGGCCGGTCTGCGGACCGATGAGGCGTTCGGGGTGGCACCGTCGACCCTGCGTTACTGGCGGGCCGGCGAACGGACCACCGCTCACGCCGCCGCCGGTTGACCCGGTCGGTGGCCACCCGATCCGGGGAGCACGCCATGTCCAAGACGCTATGGCCAGTGCCGGGGCGGTATGTCCCGTACCTGATCTGTATCGCGGCCTTCGTGATCTCGCTGCTGTGCCTGCAGGTCAGCGCCACCTGGGGGTGGGGCGTGGCCCTCTTCGGCGGCCTCTCATTGCTGGGCACCTGGGATCTGCTCCAGCCCCGCCGCACCATCAGCCGCAACTACCCGGTCATCGCTCACTTGCGCTACTGCCTGGAAGGTATCGGCCCGGAAATCCGGCAGTACTTCATCGAATCGGACACCGACGAGCGACCCTTCTCCCGGGAACAGCGCTCAGTGGTCTACCAGCGGGCCAAGAACCAACTGGACAAGCGCCCCTTTGGCTCCCTGCTGAACCTCTACGGCGACGGTTACGAATGGGTCAGCCATTCCGTCCAACCGGTAGCCGTTGATCCCTCGGCCTACCGAGTGGAGATCGGCGGTCGCTGCCAACAACCCTATTCGGCCAGCGTCTTCAACATCTCTGCCATGAGCTTCGGCGCCCTTTCCGCCAATGCCATCCTGGCCCTCAACAAGGGCGCGCGGCTGGGCGGCTTCTATCAGGACACCGGCGAGGGAGGCATCTCCCGGTACCACCTGGAACACGGCGGAGACCTGGTCTGGGAGATCGGTTCCGGTTATTTCGGCTGCCGGACCCCGGATGGCAGCTTCAGCCCCGAACGCTTCGCGGAGACGGCCGGCCTGGACAGCGTCCGCATGATTGAGATCAAGCTCTCCCAGGGCGCGAAACCCGGGCATGGCGGCATCCTGCCCGCCGCCAAGGTGAGTCCGGAAATCGCTGCGGCCCGCGGCGTGCCCGAGGGTGAGGACGTGATCTCCCCGCCACGCCATTCCGCCTTTTCCACGCCCCGGGAGCTGATGCAGTTCATCGGGCAACTGCGTGAACTCTCCGGCGGCAAGCCGGTGGGCTTCAAGCTGGCCATCGGCCACCCCTGGGAGTGGTTCGCCCTGGCCAAGGCCATGCAGGCAAGCGACGAGCGACCGGATTTCATTGTCGTGGACGGCGGTGAGGGAGGCACCGGTGCCGCGCCCCTGGAGTCGATCAACCGACTGGGCATGCCGCTGGACGAGGCCCTGCTGCTGGTCCACAACACCCTGGTGGGCACCGGCCTGCGTGACCACATCCGCCTGGGGGCCGCCGGCAAACTGACCAGCGGCTTCAAGGTCGCGCGCACCCTGGCGCTGGGCGCGGACTGGTGCAATGCCGCCCGTGGCTTCATGTTCGCGCTCGGCTGCATCCAGTCCCTGAGCTGTCATACCGACCGCTGCCCCAGCGGGGTGGCCACCCAGGACCGGCGGCGCAGCCGCGGCTTGCACGTGGGCGACAAGGCGCTGCGAGTACGCAACTTCCACGCAGGGACCGTGGAGGCGCTCGGCAGCCTGCTGGCCGCCGCTGGCCTGAGCCACCTCGACCAGCTCACACCCGACCATATCTACCGGCGCCTGTCCGGCACCGAGGTCCGGAGCTTCGCGGAACTCTACCCCTTCGTTGAAAAGAACGCGCTGCTGTCCGGCGCCCCCGCCTACCCGGCAGTATTCCGTGAGTACTGGCCCAGGGCGTCGCCGGACACCTTTCACCCAGTCACCCCCAAACACCACCCCAGTGAGGAGGCCGCCATGAAAGGAACCGCGTGACCCCCAGGCAACACGATTGCCGGATCATCAGAGGAGGAAACCTATGAAAATGGAGCAGAACGACGCCAAGCGACAACGCCTGCTTCGAAACTTGTCTTACGGGGCCATTGCCTCGGCCCCGCTGATCGCATTGGCCGCCTACAGTTCGGCCGGCGTGATGGCCGCGCAACCGGTTGAGCCTGGCTCATCACCCAGTGCCGCGTACCTTATCCCCGTCGCAGAGGGCGAGGCGGAAGCCGAGGCCCGCGCAGAGGGCGAAGCCGAAGCCGAAGCCGAGGGTGAGGCCGAGGGTGAAGCCGAGGCCGAGGGTGAAGCCGAGGCAGAGGGCGAAGGAGAGGCCGAGGCCGGGGAGGCACTGCGCGACGCCGTGACACGACCCGCCGATTATCAGCCCTTCGAGGGCGACCCTGAGGCACTGGCCGCCCTGGGCGAGGACCTGTTCTATAACCGGGAGCTGTCCACCAACAACCTGGCCTGCGCCAGTTGCCACATGGAGGGTGCCGGTTATGCCGATACCTTCGCCCAACCCTTTCCCCACCACGTGGAGATGGCCCAGCGGGATTTCGGCCTCAACGAGGTGCACTTGGACGAGATGGTGCAGATCTGCATGGTCTCACCCATGGCCGCCGAGCCCTTGGACTGGGACTCGGAGGAGCTGGCCGCCCTGGTGGAATTCATGAAGCTGGAGCAGGAGGCCTTCCAGGAGGGGCGTTAAACCAACGCGCCGACCCGGCGCACACCCGCGCCGCTGGCCGGCACCCAAGAGGGCAGCGCGCCGGCACGGCCCTGCCCTCTGCTTGGTCCGGTCAGCGGTTGCGGACCCCCTTCGCCCAACGCTCCATGGCGTCGTTGGCCACCGGCATGGGGGCCTCCATGAAGGCAATCACAAACCGGTCATCCAACTCGGTGACGCCCATGGAGCGGGGGCGCACCGCCATCACCTGGGGGTTCGGGAGCTTGATGCCGAAACAGAAGACGATGTTCTTCGCGTCCTTGATCTCCGGGGCGATCTCCGCATCCGGCAGGGCACGGGTGTGGCTGAAGTGGTCAAACTCCGCGATGAAGCGGCACTTGGGGTGGGCCTCGATCTGCTCCTTAAGGTAGACCAGGATGTCATCCACGCTCTGATAGGTGGTCTCGGCCTTCTCCACCTCCAGGGTGAAGATGGGGTATTTCTCCTGGAACAGCGACTGTTTCATGCGGATAATCCTCCATTTTTAACGGGTTCATAACAGCAAAGGCTCACGCCTCCCAGGAGGCGTGAGCCTGCACTTCATAGGCCGGTCTGCGCGGCCGACGGCGCCGCCAGCGGGGCGAGTCGTCAGCGCGTCAGGGTCACCGAGGGGGCCGCCCGCCCTCAGCGTACCGGGCCACCACCGCCTTGGCCGGACCGGCGTGATCCGCCAGCCACAGGCCCGCGCGGCGCAGCCTCCGGAGCAGCTCATTTTCGTTGCAGAAGACCTCCTTGAAGAGGTCCATGCCGTGCATCATCATCAGGTTGGCTGGCCGCCGGCGGGCCTCGTAGCGCGCCAGCAGGCCCGCCCCGTGCAGCGGACGGCCGGCGGCGTGGGCCTCCAACAACAGGCCGGCCAGCGCCTCGGCGTCCTGCAGCCCCAGGTTCACCCCCTGACCGGCCAGGGGGTGAATGGTATGTGCCGCGTCTCCAACCAGCGCGATGCGATGCGCACGGTAGCTCTGGGCATGGGTCCGGCGCAGGGGAAAGGCGCCTCGCGCCAGGACCGCCTCCAGGCTGCCCAACTCCTCCGGGAACTCCGCCTCCAACTCGCCACGCAGGGTCTCGTCGTCGAGCCCAAGGCGGATTCCGGTGGCCTGGGGATCGTCGTACCAGACCAGGCAGGCGTGCGGCCCCGGCAGCGGCAGGAAGGCCTGGGGGCCGGCCGGGGTGAAACGCTGCCAGGTCACGCTCTGGTGAGGCAGCATCGTGCGCACGTTGATCAGCAGGGCGTGCTGGCCGTAGTCGTGCACCTGCACGTCAATGCCCGCCATGGCCCGCACCGCTGAGCGCGCGCCGTCCGCCCCCACCACCAGATCGGCGCGGATCAGGCGCCCGTCCTCCAGGCGCAGCCCCAGGGCATCGGGCTCGGGCTCCAGGGCCACCGGCCGCGCCGGGCAAAGCCATTCCACCGACGGCAACGCCTGCAACCGGTCCAGCAACGCCAGCTGCATGATGCGGTTCTCCAGGAACCACCCCAGTTGCTGCGCACCGACGTCGCGGGCGTGGAAGTGGGTCACCGCCGTGCTGCCCTGGTCCCAGACCCGTACCTCGTCGTAGGGGCAGCCGCGCCGGGCGAGCATCCCCTCCCAGGCACCGGCGGCCCGGTAGACCGCCTCCGAGTGGGCGTTGATGGCCGAGACCCGCAGGTCGAGCGGCTGCGCCGGGTCGAAGGGCTGCGGTGGCTGCGCCTCCAGCACCGCCACCCGCACCCCCTGGTCGCCCAGCAGGGCCGCCAGCGCGGCGCCTACCATGCCACCGCCCACGACGGCGACCTCCACCCGCGTCACGTCCTTCATCCTATCCCCATCACCTCGACCAGGATCGTCTTGACCAGAAACCCGAACATGCCAAAGCCGAGCACAATGAACAACACGATCATGCCGAATTTACCAGCCTTGGAGTCCTTACCCAGCTTCCAGATGATGAACATCATATAGGCCATGAAAAACCCCAGGCCCACGGGCAAAAAATATGTGGAGAGTATCTCGTCGGCGTGCATAAGCGGTCTTTCAGAGTCAGGAATATTAGAAGGGGGGTTAACTATGCCCAAATTTCCCGGCCAGCGCCATGGCGGGCAGGCAACGGCACCGGGGCATACGACCGCCCTGTGACCTATGCTGGGCAGGGAGTATCCGGCAACCGGAGAAGGCGCTATGAAACATCCAATCACCACACTCTGTCTCGCGGGTTGCCTACTGGCCACCCCGGCATTGGCCGCCGCCCAGCAGGAGGGGCCTTATGTCAACGCACAGGTGGCCCGCAGCCTGATCGGTGCCAGCGGCTTCGACGACACCTGGGCCCTGGGCGCAACCCTGGGCTATAACCTGGGACAACGGGGACAGGGGTTCGGTTTCGAAGGCGAGATCACGGCCACCCTCAGCGACTCGGAAAACTCCAGCCCCGGCATCCCGGGCGTGAACCGGGTTCGCTTCAACTACACCAGTTACGCGGTTTACGGTGTCTACCGGGCCCCGTTAACCCGCGAACTCGGCCTGCGTGCCCGCTTGGGCGTGGTCTATATCGACGGCGAATTCCGCCGCCGGGGGGCCGAGAGCCGGACCCGCAGCGACAATGAGACCAACGTCAGCGGGGGCCTGGGCCTGACCTACGCCTTCACCCGGCAGGTGCACGGCCTGGTGGAGTGGACCCACCTGGACTCCGACATCAATCACGTGGGGGCCGGCGTCCAGCTGCGCTTCTGACCCCTCACCCCCAGGCCTCGCCCCCCCTATCACCCACCCCCGCCGGCGCTGGCACCACCGCGCCGGCGGGGGTATGCTGGTCCGCTGCCCTCGGGTGCGCCGGAACCTTGACTTGGAAACCGGGCCAGGCGCCCCCATCTATGCCTGGGTATCGATAGGGCTGCGGTATGCAGCCGGTAAACTGGATTTGTCAGTGGGTTGGGCTCAGCGGGGAGGAAGCGATCCATGCCCATTTACGAGTACCGATGCGACCAGTGTGCGCATGAACTGGAAGCCATTCAATCCATGAGCGACGCGCCGCTCACCGACTGCCCCGAGTGCGGGGCACCCGCGCTGCAACGCAAGATCTCGGCGGCGGGCTTCCGGCTCAAGGGCAGCGGCTGGTATGAGACGGACTTCAAGTCCGGTAACCGACGCAATGTGGCCGACGGCGGGGGCGGCGCCGAGTCCGGCGGCAAAAAGAAGGAGAGCGGGGGCGGCTGTTGTGGCGGGGGCAGCTGCACTCACAGCAAGGCCAGCGCCTGAGGCAACGCCCGCCCGGTGAAGCGTCATCGCGCGGCGCGGGGCGCCGCGGCGATCCACCCGCCTGGGGGTAGCCACGCCCCGGCGGGTGGTGCCCCGGGCTTCAGACCGGGTCTTTCTCCCGTTGGCGCCGGCAGGCCAGCAGCGCCGCCTCCAGGGCCCGGGCATCCTCGTGGCCGATGACCTCCAGACGACTGTCGCGACGCCAGTCACAGACCTCGGCCCGCACCCCGTCCCGATCGGCATTCACCAGCAGCCAGTCCCGTCCGGTGCGAAAGACGCCCTTCAGGCGCTGCGCCGGGCGCAGTTCGTTGAGCGTGCGCAGCAGGCGTTGACGGTCAAACACCGTGGCTGCCGCGAACACCCAGCCGACGCTGCGTTGGCCCAGTGACCGGCCGCAGGCCCGCCAGACCCCTTCATCCACCGGCTCGGCACCCTGCTGGACATAGTCCCCAGCGGCCACCTGATGGGCATCGGGGAACAGCGGCGAGCGTCCGGAATCGCAGGGTTCGGATAGCCACTCCGGGTTGAGCTGGCCGTGGCGGGTGATCTCCACCCGCGCCTTGGGCGGGAACAGGTCCGCCGCCCACCCCATGAAGGCGGCGACATCGCCCGAGGGGGCGAGGTCGGCCTTGTTGGCCACGAGGACGTCGGCGAGCTCGATCTGGTCCCACCAGGCCGGATTATCCGCCAATTCGCCACTGCGCCATTGCCGCGGATCCACCAGCGTAATGGTGGCACCCAACCGGACCGACGCCGCCACGGGCCCCTCCCGCAGGGTCTGCAGGATGCGGGCCGGATGGCCCAAACCGGTGGGCTCGATCAGCAGGCGGTCGGGCCGCTCCCGGCGCAGCAGTCGCTTGAGGGTGCGATCAAAAGGCGCGCCCAGGGTACAGCACAGGCAGCCGCCGGGCAGGTCTGCCACCACCACGTTGTCGTCCACCGACAGGGCCGCTTGATCGACGGGCACGGCCCCGACCTCGTTGACCAACACCGCCCAGCGCTCCCCTTTGGGGCGATGATGCTTGAGCAGGTGGCGTATGGCCGTGGACTTGCCGACACCCAGGGCGCCGGTAATCAGATTGCAGGGGACAGACATGGGTACTCCGCGCACATTTATGTGGGGTTTATTGCTTTTACTAGCACAGGGTGTTGAGTGCTGCAGGCTTACATCCCGCGACAAATCGTCTCAGATCGCTGAAACGGGAGGCGGGCGGCACACACCCGAGCCCAGTGCTTGGATTAATCGTTATGTTATCCGCCCATTATGACAAATCCAGGGCCGGGACGTTCCCCCTCGTTGACAGCGCCGCCTCCTGACCACCGCCGCTATCCGCCAAGGGAGGGTGACAAGCAGCGCCTCCGACATTAACATGCGCATTGTACGCATCTTACCGAGGCCCGCGCCATGCCCCTGCTGTCACAGCCCTACCGTCCCTTCTTCCTGCTGGCCGCCCTGTTTGGGGCCTTCTCGGTGTTACAGTGGGTGGTCTGGCTGGCCGGCAGTGGCACCCCCGGCCCGGTCGGGCTCAACCCCCTGATCTGGCACGGTCACGAGATGGTCTTCGGCTTCGCCGCTGCGATAATCGCCGGCTTCCTGCTGACCGCGGTACAGAACTGGACCGGCATCCGTGCCGTGGGCCCTTGGGCGCTGCTTGGCCTGGTGCTGCTCTGGGCCCTGGCGCGGCTGGGCTTTACCCACCCGCCATGGTTCCCACCGGTGGCGCTGGCGGCATTGGACGTGGCCTTTCTGCCGCTGGTCGCCGTGGCCCTGGCCCGGCCACTGCTGCTCACCGGCAATCGCCGTAACCTGCTGTTCCTACCCATCCTGCTGGCCCTGGCCCTGCTCAACGGCCTGATCCACCTGGATCTGCTTGGCATCGCACTCGGCTGGGGTCGCCCGGCACTGCTCACCGCCGTGTTGATGGTGGCGTTGTTGATGGTGCTGATGGGTGGCCGGGTGATCCCCTTCTTTACCGGGCGGCGGTTGCCGCAGGCGGAGGTGGTCCAGCGCCCGGTGCTGCATTGGGCGGCGGCGGGGCTGGCCCTGGCCTCGACCCTCGCTTGGCTGCTGATCCCCCACAACCCGGTCACCGGGTTGGTGCTGGCGCTGACCGCCATCGTCCTGGTCCTGCGACTCTCCGACTGGCGGCCGCTGGCCACACGCGGTGAGCCGCTGCTCTGGATACTCCACCTGGGCTACCTCTGGCTGGCGGTGGGTTACGCCCTGCTGGCGGCGTCGGCCTTCGGCCTGGGTGTGCCGGCGACCGCCGGTGTGCACGCCCTGATGACCGGCGCCTTGGGCGCCCTGGGGCTGGGGATGATCGCGAGGGTGGCGTTGGGTCACACCGGCCGCCCGCTGTCCGTGGGGCCGGGGATGACCGCCGCCTTTGTGCTGGTCAACGCCGCTGCCCTCACCCGGGTGGTCACCGCCCTGGGCTGGGGCGGCTCCGCGCTACTGCACACCTCAGCCGTCTTGTGGGCAGTGGCGTTTGCGCTCTATCTAGTGCACTTCCTGCCGATCCTCCTGCGGCCCCGGGCGGATGCCCAGCCGATGGCCGGCGACCTACGCCGAGGCTGACGGCTCGGAAGGCTCTGAGGACTCGTCGGGGGCGGGCACCGGCCCGGCGAGCAATTGCGCCAGCTCGTCCCGGTTTTCCAGGAGATCGGCCAGGGTGTAGCGGTCCAGGACCGCCAGGAAGGCGCGGGTCGCCTCACCCAGCACGCCGCGCAAACGGCAGCCCCCCTCGATGCGGCACATCCCGCGCCCGCTCGGGCGCATGCATTCGACCAGGCCGAAACCCTCCTCGGTGTCGCGCAGCACCTCGCCCACGCCGATGCCCTCCGGGTCCCGGGTCAGGCGCAGCCCGCCCCCCTTGCCGCGCACCGTTTCGATGTAGCCCTGGCTGCCCAGTTGGTGCACCACCTTGGTCAGGTGGTTGCGGGAGATGCCGTAGCAATCGGCGATACCGCGAATGGTGGCCCGCTCACCCGGCCGCGTGCCCAGGTAGACGAGCACCCGGAATGCGTAATCGCTATAGACGGTCAACCGCATGGTGTCTGTCACTCCCACTGGCAAGGCTGGTGCCGGGCGGCCGGGGCGCGCCGACAAACTCATATTCTATAACAATGATATACGAATCAATCCATGGAACGGAAATCCGGGTGTGCCAGAACCCGCTCCAGTTCGTCCAGGCTCCGCACCGGGGCGCGGCAGGTCTTTCCACTGCACACCCAGGCCGCGGGCGCCGCCCCTTCGGTCTGCCGTCCGGACAGCACCCCCGGAGGCGCGGCGTCCGCCGGCAGGGCAAAGACCAGGCGATTGGGCGTGTAGTATTTCAGGGCCCGGGTGCGCCAGGGGCCCGTGACCTCCGGTGCGCCGCGGATCACCACGATCTCCGGCGGGTAGAGATACTCCTCCAGGGCCGTGAGCAGACTGGCATGGGCCTCGGGCATGCGGGCGATAGCGCCGGCGGCGGCCCGAAGCCCCCGCGCCACCGCCTCCAGATAGCGCGGCTCGCCCAGCAGATGGCCGAGACGCTGCAGGGCACGCAAGGCCACGGCGTTGCCCGAGGGCAGGCTGTCGTCGGCCAGCGGACGGGGGCGATGAATCAACGGCTCATGGTCGTCGGCGGTCATCCAGAACCCGCCCTCGTCCTTGTCCTGAAAGCGCTCGAGCAGCGTGTCCGCCAGGTGCAGGGCGAAGCCAAGCCGGTCGTCGGACCACTCGCTCTGCAGGCACTCCAGCACCCCCTCCAGCAGGTAAGCGTAGTCCTCCAGACAGGCCTGATGGGCGGCCCGGCCCGCCCGCCAGCTCGCGTACAGGCGACCCTGGTCGTCCGCCAGCCGTTCTCGCAGAAAGCCCAGCGCACGCAGTGCCGAGGCGGTCCAGGCCGGCTCGTCCAGCAGACGGCCGGCGCGAGCCAACGCCGCGATCATCAACCCGTTCCAGGCGGTTAACACCTTGTCGTCACGGCCGGGGCGCACCCGTTGGCCCCGCGCCCGCTGCAGTTTCTGGCGGGCGCTCTGCCAGAGGGCCACCACCTGCTCGCGCGGGCGACCCAGGCGCCGCGCCGACTCGGAGAAGCTGGCCTGCACATGCAGGTGCCAGCGACCCTCGAAGTTGGCGGGCTCGTCCAGGCCGAAGCGGTGTTCCACCAGCCGCCATTCGTCCTCGTCGAGGAGCTCGCGAACCTCGTCCGGGGTCCAGAGGTAGTAGCGACCCTCCCCACCCTCGGAGTCGGCATCCAGGCTGGTGCAGTAGCCGCCCTCCGGGCGCTCCATCTCGGCCCGCACCCACTCGGCCGTCTCCTGGACCACCCGGGCGTAGAGCCCATCCCCGGTGGCATGCCAGGCGTCGGCGTAGAGGCCGAGCAGAAGGGCGTTGTCGCAGAGCATCTTCTCGAAGTGGGGGATCATCCAGTACTCGTCCACCGAGTAGCGGGCGAAACCGCCGCCCACCTGGTCGTAGATCCCCCCCAGGGCCATCCGGCGCAGCGTGTGGCAGGCCATGTGCAGAGCATCCCGGTCCGGCCCATCACCGGTGACCAGGGTGAGTGCATAGTGGCGCAGGAGCCGTTCGATACCGCCCGGATGGGGAAACTTGGGCGCGGCCCCGAAACCGCCGTGGACCCGGTCGAAACTGTCGGCGAGGGCATCGCGGGCCGCCCTCAGGGGGGCATTGCCCAACGCCGCGTCGCCGCCATCGGCGGGGGCGTGGGCCAACCGGCCAAGGGCATGGCGCAATGCTCGGTTCTGGTCGGCCACCGCCTGTGGCTGGCTGCGAATGGCCTCGTCCACCTGGCGCAGCACATCGGCAAAGCCCGGCATGCCGCCGCGGGTGTCAGGCGGGAAATAGGTACCCGCGAACACCGGCGTCTGGTCGTCGGGGGTCAGCACCAGGGTCAACGGCCAGCCCCCGGGCCGGCGGGTGAGCAGTTGATGGGCCGTCTGATAGATGCGGTCCAGGTCCGGGCGCTCCTCGCGGTCCACCTTGATATTGATGAACCGCTCGTTCATCAGGCGGGCGATCGCCGGATCCTCGAACGACTCGTGGGCCATCACATGGCACCAGTGGCACGCGGAGTAGCCGATGGACAGTAGAATAGGCTTGCCCTGCTCCCGCGCCAGGGCGAGCGCCCGATCGTCCCAGGGCTGCCAGTGCACCGGGTTATCGGCGTGCTGGAGCAGGTAGGGGCTGGTGGCATCACCCAGGCGGTTGCCGACTGCAGCCATCAGTTCACCTCCACGGCCATCGGATACAAGTATTCAGTCTACCAACCCAGGAGCCCGCGCCCCATGCCCACGTTCCGGTACGACCCGGCCAGCGGCCTGATCCGGCCGGCCCACCAGCACCCCTCGCCCAACCAGGATGCCCGCCCGGCGGGGGTAGCGGTGGACGCGCTGATCATTCACGGCATCAGCCTGCCGCCGGGGGCGTTCGGCGGTCCCTGGATCGACCGGCTGTTCACCAACCGGCTGCCGGCCGATGCCCACCCCTACTTCGCCCGGGTGCACCGGCTGCGGGTCTCCTGCCACCTGCTGATCCGGAGGGACGGCGCGCTGACGCAGTATGTGCCGTTGCACCGGCGGGCTTGGCACGCCGGCCAGTCCCGCCTCGCCGGTCGCGAGCGCTGCAACGACTTCGCCATCGGGATCGAGCTGGAGGGCACGGACGAGACGCCCTACACCGAGGCCCAGTACCAGGTGCTCGGCCCCCTGTGCCGAACACTGATGGCGGCCTTTCCGGGGATCACGCCGGAGCGGGTGGTGGGCCACAGCGATGTGGCACCGGGGCGCAAGACCGACCCGGGCCCGGCCTTTGATTGGGCCCGCCTGCGCGCCGCTCTCCATGCGTGACCCGCGGGGCGGCGCGCGCTACTTCGGCTCCAGGAAGGCCGGGCAGGGGCGGCTGATGATCTCGCGCTCGTCGCTGTCCAGGCGCAGGGCGGTAAGGGAGCCGCCCCAGAGGCAGCCGGTGTCGATGGCCACATTGCCGCCGCGCTGGCAAAGCCCGAGGGTGGACCAGTGGCCGCTGACGATGGTGAGCGGGTCCGGCTCCGGGCGCAGGCGTTCGCGCACCTCGTACCAGGGGTAGAGGCCATCCGGCTGGCTACCCGGCGCGCTGTTGCAACGCAGGTCCAGGCGGCCGTCGGCGTCCACATAGCGCATGCGGGTGAAGGCATTGCAGATATAGCGCAGCCGGTCCCAACCGGTCAGCCCCTCATCCCAGCGGTCGGGCTGGTTGCCGTACATGTTCTCGAAAAAGGCCAGGTAGTCCTCACTGCGCAGCACCGCCTCCAGCTCGCGGCCGCGGGTCTCGGCCTCATCCAGGCTCCACACCGGCGGCACCCCGGCATGAACCATGAAGTAACCCAGATCGTCGTCGCGCCAGGTCAGGTGCTGAAAGCGCAGCCAGTGCAGAAGCTCCTCGCCATCGGGGGCATCCAGCACCTGGTGGACGGTGTCCTTGCGCTTGGCCCGGGCCGTGCCCGCCCACACCGCCAGCAGGTGCAGGTCGTGGTTGCCGAGGGTGGTGACGGCGGCCTCGCCCAGGGCACGCACGTAGCGCAACACCCGTACCGAATCGGGGCCCCGGTTGACCAGATCGCCCACGAACCAGATGCGGTCCCGGGCGGGATCGAAGCGCAGCTGCTCCAGCAGCGCCTCCAGCGGAGACAGACAGCCCTGCAGATCGCCGATCGCGTAGACAGCCAACGTACAACTCCCGATGCTGGTGTTGGGGTTCGCGCCGAGTGGGCAGATTAATGCAGCGTGTGCGGCACAGCCAGGGTAAAGGCGGGAATATCGGCGTTGAAGACCGTGCCGTCTTCGGCCACCAGGTGGTAGCTGCCGTGCATGCTGCCCACCGGCGTCTCCAGGATGGCCCCGCTGGTGTAGCGAAAGCCCTCGCCGGGCTTGATGCGGGGCTGCTCGCCGACCACACCCTCGCCACGCACCTCGCGCTCGTGACCGCTGCCGTCGGTGATCACCCAGTGGCGGCTGACCACCTGGGCGGTCACCGCGCCCAGGTTCTTGATGGTGATGGTATAGGAGAAGACGTAGCGGTCCTCGGCCGGATCAGACTGATCCGCCACGTAGGCCGGATCCACGTCCACCTCGATGCAGTAGCGCTCCTGCTCGTCGCTCATGCACCCTCCGCGTTGCCGCGGGCCGGTGTGGCCCCCAGTTGGGCCGCCTTGCGCTGCAGCGTGCCCAGCAGGTCGCGGTAGGAATCCACGAAGGCCTGCACCCCCTCGCGCTCCAACTCGGCGGTAATGGTGTCCATTTGCACGCCGTGGCGGGCCAGGGCAGCCAGGGTGGCGGCACCGTCGTCGCCGTCCTCCAGCACCGGCCGGGCGGCGCCGTGGTCACGGAAGGCCTCCCAGGTGGCCGGCGGCAGGGTGGTGACCGTGTTCCGCCCGACGAGCCGGTCCACGTAGAGGACGTCGGAGTAGTCCGGGTTCTTGGTGCCGGTGCTCGCCCACAGCAGGCGTTGCGGGCGGGCGCCCACGGCGGCCAGCTCTGGCCAGCGCGGGCCACTCAACCACCGCTGCATATGGGCATAGGCAGCGCGGGCGTTGGCGATCGCGGCACTGCCCAGCAGCTCGCGGGCCCCGGCGTCCCCGGCGGCCTGCAGGATGGGGTCCGCCTTGTTGTCCACCCGGCTGACGAAAAAGCTGGCCACCGACTGCACATCATTCACCGGCAGCCCGGCCTCGCGCCGGCGCCGCAGGCCCTCCAACCAGGACTCGACCACCTCGGTGTAGCGTTGCACGGAAAACAGCAGGGTGACGTTGACGCTGATCCCATCGGCGATCAGCGCCTCAATGGCCGGTAGGCCCTCGCGGGTGGCCGGCACCTTGATCATCACATTGGGCCGGTCGACGCGGGCGAAAAGCTCTCGGGCCTGGGCAATGGTGCGGTCAGTGTCCCAGGCCAGTTCCGGCGAGACCTCCATGCTGACGAAACCGTCGGCACCGTCGGTCTGCTCCCAGACCGGGCGCAGCACGTCGGCGGCGGCACGGATATCGGCCAGGGCCAGGTGCATGAATAACCCCTCAGCATCCAGCTCCGGCGCGGCGGCCAGGGCGTCGGCGATGGCGGCGTCGTAAGCGTCACTACCACCGATCGCCTTCTGGAAGATGGTGGGGTTGGATGTCACCCCGCGCAGGCCGTCCTCCTCCACCAGGCGCTGGAGCTCGCCCTGTTCCAGCATGCGGCGATGAATATTGTCGAACCAGGGGCTTTGGCCCAATTCGATCAGCTCTCTTAGGGGGTTGTTGCGAGTCACCGTGCGCCTCCGCACCTGATTTGATCGGGAACCGGGCAGTATAACCGCCTTGCCGCCCTGACTTGAAGCGTAGCCCCCGCACCCCACTGCGACAAACCAGCGACAGCGCACAGCCGCCCTCGCTATCCGGGCGCCTTCACCCCGAGCTTCTTCATCTTCTCCCAAAGGTTCTTGCGGCTGATCCCCAGGCTGGCGGCGGTCCGGGCCATATGCCCGCCGTGGGCCTCCAGCGCCTGCACGATATGGGCCCGTTCGCAACGACGCAGGTAATCGGTCAGCCCCTGGCCCGCCTCATCGGGCAGGCCCGGCTCATCCCGGTCGTCAAACAGATCCGCCGGGGTGACCTGCGGCCCCTCGGCGAGGATGACCGCCCGATCGATGGCATGGCGCAGCTCACGCAGATTGCCGGGCCAGTGGTGCTCCAGCAGCGCCTCCTGGGCCTGACCGGACAGCCCCTGCAGATCCTCCCGTCCCTGCTCGGCAGCCGCCTCGGCGAGGAAGCGGGCGGCGAACCAGAGGATATCCTCGGGCCGTTCGCGCAGCGGCGGGATGCGCACCTGCACGGTGTTGATGCGGTAGTAGAGGTCCTCGCGGAATTCACCGGACTCCACCAGGGCACGCAGGTCGCGGTGGGTGGCGGACACCAGGTGGATATCCACGGGGATGGGCGTCTCGCCACCGACCCGGGTGATGCAGCGTTCCTGAATCGCGCGCAGCAGACGCACCTGCATCGCCGGCGACATATCGCCGATCTCGTCCAGAAACAGGGTCCCCCCCTGAGCCTGCTCGAACACGCCGCGCCGCGCCCGGGCCGCGCCGGTGAAAGCGCCTCGTTCATGACCAAACAGCTCGGCCTCCAGCAGGCTCTCGGTCAACGCACCGCAGTTCACCGCCACGAAGGGGCGCTCACCGTCGCCGGCACCGGCCTGGTGGAGCAGGCGCGCGGCGTGCTCCTTCCCGACACCGGACTCACCGGTGATCAGCACGCCGGCCCCGGCGCGGGCGAGGCGGCGCAGACGCTCCTCAAGCCGCCGCATGGCCGGTGCAATCCCAAGCAGGGGCTCGCCCTCCTCGGCCGGGGCGTCTCCCCCCTGAGCCTCCGCCAGCCCGCGCACCTTGGTGACCAGCTCATCCAGGTCAAAGGGTTTGGTAACGTAATCCGCAGCCCCCTCCTTCAATAGCTGGACCGCCGTCTCGATGGCACCGTGGCCGGTGATGAAGATAAACGGGGGGAGCACCTGGCCGTCGCGTTTCAAGGACAGGTAAAGGGCATCCCCCTCCTGGTCGGGCAGCCGGATGTCACTGATGGCCGCCGCGTATCCCCCGCCCCGCAGGTGCTCCCGGGCCTGTGCCGCGGTCACGAACCAGTCCACCTGAAACCCCTCCAGGGTGAAGCGATCCTGCAGGGACTCACCCATGATGGGATCGTCCTCGATGAGACACAGGCGAGCGCTCATGACAGCGCCTCCCGCAGCTCGGCCTCACGGGCCTCCAGCGGCAACTGGACGACGAATCGGGTGTCGTCGGGTCGACTCTCCACTTCAATACGCCCACTTAGCTGCTCAATGATCTGATAGGTTACCCACAAGCCCAGGCCGTTGCCCACGGCACTGGCACCGGAGAAGGGCTCGAACAGGTGATCCATGCGCTCGGCGGGTATGTGGTCGCCGTCGTTCCAGACGGTGATCAGCAACCAGCCGTCGACACGCTCCAGCCGGCAATCGACCCGACCACGCTGTTGCGCCGCGCGCACCGCGTTGAGCAGCAGGTTGATGAGCACCTGACGCACCGGGGTCGCCGGCAGGGGCACCGGCCCCTGAAGCCGGTTGTCCCAGTCCAGGTTCACCTGCTTTCGGCGAATGTCCGGCGCCAGCAGTGTACGCACATCCTCCAGGTCCTCCGCCCAGAGGTCCTCCCCCTTAAGCCGGGTCTCCACCAGCAGAGCGCCGACGATATCGCGGATCTGCAGCAGACCGCGCTCCACCAGCGACAGGGTCTTGAGGGTGAAGGGGTCCGGCGCCCCATGATGTTTATAGGTGTTGAGTGCGTTGAGCATGCCGCCAAGCGGGTTGTTGATCTCGTGGGCGATCCCGGAGGTCAGCCGGCCGATGGCCGCCAGCCGGTCGGCCCGCACCATCTCCCGCTCCAGGGCCTCTTTCTCCTGCAACTCCTCAATGAGGGCGTGGAATTGGCGATTGAGCCGTCCGATCTCATCGTCGCCGGTACGCCGCAGTTGGCAGCCCAGCCGCTCCGCGGAGCCGCTGCCGAGCTTATCCATACAGGCGGACAGCGCCAGCAGCGGCTCGGCCACCCGCCGGCCCAGCCACCATCCGGCCGGCACCAGCACCAGCAGGATCAGGAACGTGGTGACCAACACCTGTTGCATCGCCCCGAGAAAACGGGGCAGAAACCCGGCGCGCGAATAGCCCAGCACCACCGTACCCAGCACGCTGCCATCCATCTCCACCGGCAACAGCACCAGGAACTCGTTGCCCGCCAACTGCAGCCGCTCCGGGCCACTGATCCCCTCCCCGGCCAGTAACCGCCCCAGAGGAGCCAGATCGGGGTCCGCCTCGGCGGGGCGGGCGAGGATTGGCAGGCGGTCCGGATCGGTGGAGACATAGATCCGGTGGTGCTCGTCCAGCACCATGATGCTCTCCGGGCGCAGGTGGGGCTCCATGTCCACCGCCATGGGGGTCCGGATGGTCTCGTAGGCCCCCCAGACGTCCTCCTGCAACAGCGCCGGGGCGACCCCATGGGCCAGCACCCGGGCCAGGCTCTGGCCGTTCTGGTAAAGGTCCCGCTCCAGATCGCGCCAGGCCTGCCCCAACACCGTCAGCGAGATCACCGCCGCGGTCAGCACCACCACCAGGGTGATGTTCAGCGGCACCTTGTAGCGGTAGCTGATGTTCTCGATCATCGCTCGTAGCCGTCCGGCGGCTCCGGCAGCCGGCCCACATCCACCAGGCGCTTGAGATCGCGGATACCGTCGTAGAGCGACTCATCCCCGGCCTCGAACCGCTCCAGGTTCAAGCGCTCCAGCAACTCCCGTCCGCGCTGGTCCTCATCCATACCGAACAGGGCCTCTTGCAGCGCCCGGCGTTCGCCCTCGGTGGTGCCGGGAGAAGCCACCAGCGGCGGAAAGCCAAACGGCTCGGAGCGATGCACGACCCGGGTCCGCCCGGTGAGGTCGGGCCGGTCCAGCGCCAGCGTCTCCCAGACGTAGCCATCCACGAGGCCACCATGGGCCACGCGCTCCGCCACCGCCTCCACCACCTTGCGGTGGCTGAAGGTGAAGAAGGTGCGCAGGAAGAAGCGCTCCGGGTCCATGACGCCGGCCTCGTCCAGCAACTGCTGGCCGTAGAGCCAGCCGGAGTTGGAATTGGGATCGGAGTAAGCAAATACCCGGCCGGCCAGGTCCTTGATGGATTCGGTCGCCTGGTCATTGGCCGGCACGATTAAATAGGCCTGGTAGAGGGGCGCCCCGTTGAACCGCGGGACCGCCAGCAGACCCAATCGGGTGTCATGCTGGACGTAGGGGTAGCCGCAAAGCCATGCGAAGTCGATCCGGCCCCGCAGAGCCAGCTCCACCACCTCACCGTAGCTGTTACGGCGCACGAATTGCACCTCCCGGCCGGTGCGCCGCTCCAGGTAGGTCTGCCACTCGTCCAGGAAGCTCAATTGATCCTCCAGGATCACCGGCGTCAGGCCGATACGCAGGGGCTGCGATTGCTCTGCAGCGTGCTCTGCGGCGATCGCCGCGGGTGTCGACGCCACCAACAGCGCCAACCATACGGAACCGAACCAACGGGCCATCTTCCACCTCCACGCGGCCGTTACCTATCGGTAACAATTCAAGCCGGAACCACCTCGTTTACGTTACCCACCGGTAACACTCATGCGCAGATTCGCTGGGCCATCCTGCGCCGCGCTGCGTCTAAATGCCACACCACGCCACTTGGCAAGGCTATTGCTTAAGACCACACCACTATAAAAGTTACTTCGCAATTAGACCAACGGCCCGACCCTCGCACGGCGGGGGAATAAATCAATGAACCGGGCCGGGGTGTGGAGGAGAAGCCGCTTGTCAGAGTCCGCCGAACAGTCGGCCTGGCATCGCCTGAGCGATGCCCAGCCCTGGTTGCTGTGGCAGGAGAACGCCTGCCTGCCGGCGCGCTCGCCCCTGTCCGATTGCCGTGCCTGCAGCCAGGCCTGCCCGGTGGATGCCCTGACCGCCACGCCGAAAGGCCCGCAACTGACCGGCGACTGCGTCGCCTGCGGCCGCTGCACCGCGGCCTGCCCGACCGGGGCGATCAACGGCGCCGGGCTGGACAGCCACCCCGGCGATGACCAGGCCACCGCACCGCTGGCCGTGGATTGTTGGCGGGTGCCGCCGGAGCAGTCCCCGGAAGGCGCCCTGCGGGTGCCCTGCCTGGGGGGCCTGGGCAGCGATCGCCTGCTGCGACTGGTGCAGGAGTGCGGCGAGCGTCCGGTGGAACTGCTCGACCGGGGCTGGTGCGCCGACTGCCCGGCCGCCGCCGACTGCCGGCGCCCGCCGGTGGATCAGGCCCTGACCGAGTGCCGCGAGGCCCTGGCCTCACTGGGGCTTACCGGGCGCAGCCCCAGCCTGCGGAAGGCCCCGCTACCCGCCCACCTGTACCGCCGGGAGACCCCCACACCCGGCGGGGAGACACGGGTCAGCCGCCGGGGGCTGTTCCGTCGGCTGGCCGGCCACGCGGCCGGGGCCGCGGAACAGATCCAGGGCACCGGCCCGGCCGCGCCGGCCGCAGTGCCGATGGTCTCGGGCCGGGTTCAGCCCGCACCGCGCCTTCGCCGGGTGGAGGCCCTGGCGGCCCTGGCGGTGGCCCAGGACCAGAGCCTGCCCAACACCCTCTTTCCGCAGGCGAAGATCTCCGACGCCTGCTGCAACCACCGTATCTGCGCGGCGCTCTGCCCCACCGGCGCCCTGCAACCGGTGGAGGACGAGGACGGCAGCGGGCTGGACTACGACCCGCTCTTCTGCATCCGTTGCGGCCTGTGTCAACAGGTCTGCCCGGAAAAGGCCATCACCATAACGGAACGCGACGGCCACCCCTATGTGGGACGCGTCCCGGCCACCCGACACCACCGGCAGCGTTGCCAGCGCTGTCACACCACGTTCACCGCGGGGAAGGAGCACACGCTCTGTCCCGGCTGCCGCAAGGATGCCGCACTGGCCCAGGATTCGGGCCGCGACCTGCTCTTCGGGGCAGGCTCAAGCTCCGGGGCCGCGGGCCCCGCACAAGACCCGGGCACCCAACCCGGGGATCACGATGATCAGGAGGATACAAGGCGATGAAAATGATCCTGGATACGCTGCTTAACCGGCGGCGGTTCCTCAAGGCCACCGGTGCCACCGGCGCCGCGGCCGCGACCACCGCCGGGGTGGGCAAGCTGGCCGGCTTCACCGCCGCCAGCACCACCTCCACCCATGTCAATGCCCGGCCGGGCGGCGAGACCCGTGTGACCAAGAACATCTGTCACCAGTGCCCGGCCCGCTGCGGCATCAACGTCTACACCACCAACGGACGGGTGCACGCCATCTACGGCGACCCGGGCAACCCCATCGCCAACGGCAAGCTCTGCCCCAAGGGCCACCTGGGCACCCAGTTGCTGTACGACCCGGACCGGTTCAAGGGCCCGATGAAGCGCACCAACCCCAACAAGGGCCGCGACGAGGACCCGGAGTTCGTGCCCATCTCCTGGGACGAGGCCTTCGATATTGTCGCCGAGCGGCTCAACCGCCTGCGCGAGCGCGGCGAGTCCCATCGCTTTGCCCACTTCTACGGTCGCGGCTGGGGCTCCTCCGATGCTGGCCTGTACGGCGACTTCGGCAAGCTCTACGGCACCCCGAACTCGGCCATCGGCCACGCCTCCATGTGCGCCGAGGGCTCCAAGCGGGCCAAGCGCGCCACTGACGGCAACGACTCCTACAACAGTTACGACTACCGCAACACCAACTACATCCTGAACTTCGGCGCCGGCTTCCTGGAGGCCTTCCGCCCCTACAACTACCTGATGCAGGTTTGGGGCCACATGCGCACGAAGAGCCCCAAGACCCGGGTAACCACCATTGATGTGCGCATGAATCCCACCATGGCGGCCTCGGACCGCGCGCTGATGATCAAGCCGGGCACCGACGGCGCCCTGGCCCTGGCCATCGCCCATGTCATCCTCACCGAGGGCCTGTGGGACAAGGAGTTCGTCGGCGATTTCGAGGACGGCCGCAACCACTTCCGCACCGGCGAGACCATCATTCCCGACGCCTTCCAGGCCAACTGGACCCACGGCCTGGCCGAATGGTGGAACGGGGAGCTGAAGGACCGCACCCCGGAGTGGGCCGAGGAGATCACCACCATCCCGGCCAAGCACATCTATACCGTGGCCCGGGAGTTCGCGACCACCCGCCCGGCCATGGCCATCATGGAGCGTGGGCCGACCGCCCACTTCAACGGCACCTACAATGGCATGGCGGTGCACGCGCTGAACGCGCTGGTGGGCAGCATGTTCGCCGAGGGCGGGCTGTTTTACCAGATGGGTCCCTCCTACGGCCCGCTGCCGGTGAGCGCCGACGATTACATGGACGACTACGCCCGGGAGATGCAGGGCAAGCATCCGCGCATCGACATGGCGGGCACCGAGAAGTGGCCGATGGCCGGCACCATGATGCAGGAGTGCGCCAAGCACCACCTGGCCGGCGACCCCTACAAGCTGGACACGGCCATGTTCTTCGTCACTAACCCCATCTGGACCGCGCCCGACCCGCGCCTGTGGGAGGAGGCACTGAAGGACGTCTTCATCATCGACACCTCCCCCTACCCCGGCGAGACGGCCATGTACGCCGACATCATCATGCCGGAGCACACCTACCTGGAGCGGCTGCAGGACTCGCCCACCTACCCGTTCGAGGGTTGGCCCATGGCCGCGCTGCGCACCCCGGCCGTGGACCCGGTGTACGACACCAAACACTTCGGCGACATGATCATCGAGATCGGCAAGCGCATTAACAGCCCGATGGCGGACTACTACCGCGAGTTGGGTGATGTGGAGAACATGCTGCGCCACCGCGCCGCCGGCTTCGCCAACGACCCGGGCGATAATGGCGTCAACGACTTCGAGAGCTGGAAGGAGAAGGGCGTCTGGTACAAGAAGCCCTACCACTGGCGCTACTGGCGGGGCACCTTCTACGAGTGGGACGGCGAGGGCTACAACATCGAGATGTCGGAGGACGAGGTCAAGGACAAGCTCATGCCCACGGCCTCCGGCAAGTTCGAGTTCAAGTCCAGTTTCCTGGAGAACAACGCCAACTATATCGCCCGGGAGATGGGCATCGCCGAGGATCGGGTCGGACTCATCCAGTGGGTGGAGCCCCGCCACACCGGCGACGGTGACCTGCACTTCGTCACCCCCAAGACCCCGCTGCACGCGGAGGGCCGCAGCGCCAACATCCCGCAGGCCCAGGCCTATATGCAGCCCATTGTCGGGGGTCGGGGCACCTGTTACCTGGAGATCCACCCCAAGACCGCCCAGGAGCGCGGCATCAACGACGGCGACACCGTCCGCCTCTCCGCCCAGGTACGGGGCGAGACCAAGTCCATCCTCGCCGTGGCCCGCTACATGCCGGGGCACCGTCCGGACACCCTGGTGCTGCCCATGGAGTACGGCCACTGGGCCCAGGGCCGCTGGGCCACCGCCCAGGGCCGTGACATGAAACCAGGGCACTCGGGTGATCTCACCGAGAACCTCTCTGACCCGATTTCCGGGCTCGCCTGTTACTACACCGCCAAGGTGCGGCTGGAAAAGGCGTGAGCCTGATAACTGGAGGACATGAATAATGGCTAAGTGGGGAATGGTCATCGACCTGGACAAGTGCACCGGGTGCCAAGCGTGCACCACGGCTTGTGCCATGGAGAACAACACCCTGCCCGGCGAGAGCTGGCAGGACGTGCTGTACTACAACGAGGGCGAGTACCCGAGCGCCCAGATGAAGTGGCTGCCGCGGCCCTGCATGCAGTGTGAGGACCCGTCCTGCGTGCACGTCTGCCCGACCCGGGCCACCTACAAGGACCCGGACGCCGGCGGCATCGTCTTCGTGGACTGGAACAAGTGCATCGGCTGCAAATACTGCATGATCGCCTGCCCCTACGGCGTGCGTTTCTACGCCGACGAGCAGCCGCTCATCGAGCCGGACATGCGCGACGTCTACCCGGGCGAGAACGGGCAGATGTGGAGCCCGCCCTACCAGAACCCGGAGCAGGACTGGCGCCGGGGCATCGGCATCCAGCCCAAGGGCGTGGTCTCCAAGTGCACCTTCTGCTACCACAAGGTCAGCAAGGCCCCCGAGGGCGTGCCCGACCTGGACGAGGACGATCCGGAGCTGGTCGAGTACGTGCCGGCGTGTGTGCGCACCTGCCCACCCAAGGCCCGCTACTTCGGCGACCTGGACAACCCGGAGTCCAACGTCAACCGCATCATCGGCGACAAGCACGGCGTGCGGCTGCTGGACCATACGGGCAACCGCCCGCAGGTCTACTACCTGGGCGCCGGCGCCGGCGTGCCCGCTTTCAGCCCGCGCAATTCCTGAGGGGGTGAACGACCATGTCAGATAACAACGTCATGAAGGGCGGGCTGGGCACCGGCCTGCTGATACTCTCCGCCGCCGTGATGGTGGCGACCTTCGGCTACGTGATCTTCCAGCTCAACACGGTGGGTCACGCCGCCTTCAACGTCAGTTCGAAGTTGCCCTGGGGGCAGCCGATCTCCACCTACCTGTACTTCGCCCTGGCGTCGTCCGGGCTGGGCCTGATCGCCTCGCTGCCCCTGGTGTTCGGCTTCAAGCAGTACTACGGCATCGCCAAGCGGGCCATCTTCCTGGCCTTCATCATCCTGATCTCCGGTATGGCAGTGCTGGCGCTGGAGCTGGGCCACACCTTCCGCATGCTGTGGGCCATCCCCTTCAACATGCAGATCCAGTCCGCCATGTTCTGGATGGGTGTGTTCTACGCCGCCGACCTGCTCTTCCTGCTCTGGAAGTTCCAGAAGATGGAGGCCGGCGACTGGGACAGCAAGAACACCAAGATCATCGGCATCGCCTCCTTCCTGGGCGTGCTGCTGGCCAGTGGTAACCTGGCGCTGATCTTCGGCATGATGAGCATGCGACCGTTCTGGTTCGACGGCTCGCTGCCCATCTACTTCTACCTCACCGCCGTGACCAGCGGCATGGCCGCGCTGGTGTTCTTCAGCTACCTGGCCTACGGCTTCGACCGCAGCAAGATGCCGCAGAAGCTGCAGAACGCCCTGAACAACGGCCTGCCCAAACTGTTCGCCGCGGTGCTGGGGCTGACCATCCTGTTCGTGGCCGTGCGTGCCATCACCGGCCTGTACACCAACAACCCGGAGGTCTACCACGTCTGGGCGGACTACCTGTTCGCCTCGCCGGTGTACATCCTCTCGTTGCTGTTGGGCCTGCTGGTGCCGTTCGCCCTCATGATGTCGCGCAATCTGCGCGTCAACCCGCAGGTACAGGTGCTGGTCTCCGTGCTGACCTTTGGCGGCCTGTTCGCCGAACGCTACTTCTTCGTGGTGGGCGGCCAGGTCATCCCGCTGTTCCAGGGCACCTGGGCCTGGAACATGATCCAGTACACCCCCTCGGCCACCGAGTGGGCACTGACCATCATGGGCTCCGCCATGATCTTTACGCTCTACGTGCTCGGCGAGAAGTTCTTCAACCTCTCCGCCGTGCCGGAGCAACTGGAGGAGGCAGCGGAGGCCGAGGCCAAGGCCACGGCCTGACGCAGGGGCACGGAAAGCCGGGGCAGGGAGGCCCCGGCGCCCCTTCACCTGCCGGTTTTTGGAGAGGGCTGCCGGGGTGGCGGGTTATCGATTGAGGCGACTTTGCGCACCGAGCAACGCAGCAAAAAGGCGGAAAAAAGGCGCGCCTGTCCGAGCGAAGCGAGTTCGCGCCGCCGCCTTTTGGCGAGTAGCGCAGGGCACCCCGAAGGGGTGCGCAACTGGAGCCTCAATCGATAACCCGCCACCCCGGCAGCCCTCTCCAAAAACCCCCGAACGAAGCCGTGGACGTCTAAAATGGCGTCTACGCCCCCCAGACCAACGAATCAGGCCAAGACAACACCATGCCGAACCTGCAACAACACGCCGAGCACCTGATGACCCGCGCGGAGCTCTACCTCTGCCTCGGTCAGGCCTTCATCCCCCCGGTGCAGGCCGAATACCACGAGGCCATGGGCGAGGCCCTGCCCGCGGACCTGGACGAACTGCTCCCGGACACCGACGCCGGGCAACAACTGCGCAACGCCATGCGCCAGATCGACAGTCACGAGACCCTGCTGCGCGGCTACAGCCGTCTCTTCCTGGTGCCCCCCTACCCGGCACCCCTGAACGCCGGCCTCTACATCGATCAGGCCATGATGGGCCCCAGCGTCGTGGAGATGGAGGGCTACTACCAGCGCCACGGCCTGGCCAGGGACGTCAGCTTCCGCGACACCCCCGACCACCTGGCCCTGCAACTGCAGTTCCTCGCCCTGCTGCTCGCCTCCGCCAGCCAGGCCGAGGACGGCGAATCCGCCACCCACTACCTGGAGGAGGCCCGCGACTTCCTCAACCGCTTCCTGCGCCCCTGGCCCAACGACTGGGTACGCAAGCTCGAACAGGAGGTCCGCGACACCCCCCACGGCGCGCCCTACCTGCTGCTGGCCCGCCTGGTCCGCGACAGCCTGGACCAGGACGCCCGCTGGTTGCAGGCCCAGGTGCCCGCCCCGGAGGCCGAAGCGCAAGAGGACGCCCCCGAACTGGCAGAGGCCTCCGCCGCCGTGGCCGCCAGCAGCGCCGGCAACCAGACCGAGTGCGCCCGCTGCGGCAAGCCCTTCGCCGCCTCCGGCGATCTCGCGGGGATGATGGCCACCCTGCGGGCTAAAGGGCTGGACGCCAGCCACCTGGCCGTCTGCCCCGACTGCCGGGCCGGCGCCATGGGCATGCAGCACACCAACCCCGAATTCAAGGAAGTCAAGAGCCGCTGAACGCGCCGATCATGCCGCACCCAACCGTCGGGACCCATGGGCGCCTGATTGCCGGGTTGACCGGCCTGCTGCTCGCCATGGGCCTCCCCGTCCTACCCGGCCACGCCGGTATGTCGGCGGAAGAGCTGATGGTCGACCCCATCGAGGAGGGCATGACCGAGGAGGAGCGGCAGGCTCGTCGCGAGGCCATCGAACGCGAACGCCAGGCGGCGGAGGAACGCCGGCGTGAGCGCGAGGCGGCCGAGCGCGCCGAGCGGGAGGCCCGCGAGGCGGAACTGGCCGCACGCCCCTACCCGGTTCGCCTGACCGAACGCCGCTGCATGGAGTGCCACGATGCCGGCGACTTCGACCGCGAGGCACGAACCTGGCCGGGCTGGGCCTTCACCGTCTGGCGCATGCGTCTGGCCTACGGCGCCGAACTGGAGTCGGGGGAATGGCGGGTGATTACCGACCACCTGGCGGAAACCCATGGCGCACCCGCCTCCAAGGCGGCCGCCACCTGGACCCTGCTGGCCCTTACACCCATCCTCATCGCCGCGCTGCTCTGGTACCTGATGCGCGGCAGGAGACAACGCTGATGAAGATCCGCAAGAACACCGTGGCCACCGTGCATTACCGGCTAAAGGACGAAGACGGGACCCTGCTGGACGACAGCGAACAGTCCGGCCCCATGGTCTACCTGCACGGCTACCGGCACATCCTGCCCGCGCTGGAAGAGGCGCTGGAGGGCCTCGAGGCGGGCACGCCCCACCGGGTCACCCTGCCCCCGGAAGAGGCCTACGGCCCGCACAAGGAGAACCTGGTGTTCGAGGCCAACCGCGAGTTCCTCCCGGACGACCTGGAGCTGTACGAGGGCCAACAACTGACCAGCGGCTCCCACGGCCGGCGTTTCACCCTCAAGGTCCTACGCCTGACCGAGAACGGCGCCATTCTGGATGGCAACCACCCATTGGCCGGCCGCCGACTCACCTTCGAGCTGGACGTGCGCGAAGTGCGCCCGGCGACCAAGGAGGAGGTACGCGCCCAGCACGCCCGCGACGCCACCGCCAAGGGCCAGCACGACGACTCCTGAAGCGCACCTCGGCTCAGTCGGACAGCACCCGACTGAGCCAGTCGTCCACCAGGGCGATCTCCTCCATGCAGACCTGGTGCTCCATGGGGTAGTCCTGCCACTCAACGGGATAACCCAGCCCCTGCAAGGTATCGCGGGCGGCCACCCCCAAGGGCATAGGCAACACCGGGTCGTAGCTGCCATGGACCAGCAGCACCGACGTCCCGCTGTTGGCCGGATCACGCTCATCGGCCAGCCGGTCGGCCAGGGGCAGATAGCAGGACAAGCCCATCAGCCCGGCCAGCCGCTCGTCGTGCCGCAACCCGCTGAACAGGGCCGCGGCACCCCCCATCGAAAACCCAGCCAGGACGATCCGTCCGGCCGGGACGCCCCGCGCCTTTTCCTCATCGACCAGCCCCCGCACCAGGTCCATCGCCTCGCGGATGCCCGCCTCGTCCTCCCCGGCGCGGTTGATGCCGAGGTCGTAGAGGTCGTACCAGGCGCGCATCACGGCCCCCCCGTTCACCGTCACCGGCCGCTTCGGGGCATGCGGGAAGACAAACCGCACGGCGCCCTGGGCCGCCGTCTTGCGCAGCTCCGGGACGATGGGCTCGAAATCGTGGCCATCGGCACCCAACCCGTGCAGCCAGATCACACTGGCGGTGGGATTGGCGCCGGTGGACACCTCGACGCGCTCCAATCGCTGACTGTCCATAGACCCTCTCCGAAAGCCATTGTTATTCTGTGGGACGCCCAGCCTAGCGCCGACCGGAGCGAAGCACCTTGCGCTGGGTCAGTTTTGCTGGGATTTGTCGTCCGGCGGCGTATAATGTCCGGTCCATTCACCCATCCGGCCCGTCCCATGCGCACTACCGTACTGGCCATCCTGGTCCTCCTCGTCCTGAGCACCACCCTCCTGGCCGGTTGCGGGCAGAAGGGGCCACTGTACATGCCGGACGACGAGACCGAGCAGTCGCACCACTGATCACCCCGGAGAGCCCAGACCCCATGCAAGCGTTCACGCTGCAGGACGGCCGGCTGTGTGCCGAGGCCGTGCCACTGGAAGACATCGCAGAACAGGTGGGCACCCCCACCTACGTCTACTCCAAGGCCGCCATCGAATCGGCTTGGCGCGGCTTCGACCAGGCGCTGGGTGACCACCCGCACCAGGTCTGCTACGCGGTCAAGGCCAACTCCAACTTGGCGGTGCTGCAACTGTTGGCGCGCCTGGGCTCCGGCTTTGATATCGTCTCCGGTGGGGAACTGGAGCGAGTCCTGGCCGCCGGCGGCGATCCGCGCCGGGTGGTCTTCTCCGGCGTCGGCAAGACCGCAGATGAGATGCGCCGGGCGCTCGAGGTGGGTATCCGCTGCTTCAATGTGGAGTCCACTGCAGAGCTGTCGCGACTCAACCGGGTGGCCGGCGAGCTGCGACTGACCGCCCCGGTATCCCTGCGCGTCAACCCGGACGTGGACGCCCGCACCCACCCCTACATCTCCACCGGGCTGCGCGAGAACAAGTTCGGGATCGACATCCGTGAGGCGGAGGCCATCTACCGCCAGGCGGCCAACGCCGCCCACCTTAGCGTGGAGGGGGTGGACTTTCACATCGGCTCGCAACTCACCGACCTCTCACCCATCGCCGACGCCCTGGAGCGGGTGCTGGCACTGGTAGACCGGCTGGCGGCTGAGGGGATCACCATCCGGCATCTCGACGTGGGCGGCGGTCTGGGCATCCGCTACCGGGACGAGACCCCACCGGCGGCCGAGGACTACGCCCGGGTCCTGCTGGACGGGCTTCAGGGCCGCGACCTGGAATTGCTGATGGAACCCGGCCGGGCCGTGGTGGGCAACGCCGGCGTACTGATCACCCGGGTGCAATACCTGAAGGACGGCTCGGAGCAGCGCTTTGCCGTGGTCGACGCCGCGATGAACGACCTGCTCCGCCCTTCGCTCTACGACGGCTGGCACGCGATCACCCCGGTGCGCCCGCGGGCCGACACCGACACCCTGCCCTGGGATATCGTCGGCCCTGTCTGCGAGACCGGCGACTTCCTTGGCAAGCAGCGCGAGCTGGCCCTGGCCGAGGGCGACCTGCTGGCGGTGCACTCCGCCGGCGCCTACGGCTTCGTAATGGCGTCCAACTACAACACCCGTCCGCGCCCGGCCGAGGTGTTGGTGGCTGGCGGCTGTCACCACTTGGTGCGCGAACGCGAACCGTTGCGGGCCCTTTGGCGCGGCGAGCACCTGCTCGACTGACCCGGGCCAGCGAAGGAGGAGCAACGGCCGGGCACGACTTGATCGGGCGGCATTGGCCCTCTCCACCTTGACGCCGGCCGGCCTTGGCCTAGTCTTGATATAGACTGATCGGTCTACGGGTTCCGCCATGCGCAAGGACACCAAGCAACGCCTGCTGGAGGTCGGCCTGGACCTGCTGCTGCAGCACGGCTACAACGACCTGGGCGTGCAAACGCTGCTCACCGCCAGCGGCGTTCCCAAGGGCTCGTTCTATCACCATTTCCGCAGCAAACAGGACTTTGCCCTGCAGGTGGTGGACCGATACATGCGGGAGGTCCACGCCGGCCTGGACGCCTGCCTCAGCGCCCCGGAGCGCGCGCCGCTGGAGCGGATTCACACCTTCTTCGCGCTGTCGTTGGAGAAATACGGTCGCGAGGGCTATCGCGGCTGCCTGCTCGGCAACCTGGGCCAGGAACTTTCCGCGGCCAGCGATGTATTCCGCTACAAGATCGAGTGGTGTTTCGCCGAGATCACGGCACGAATCGCGGTTTGCCTGGAACAGGCGCGGCTGCGCGGCGACCTGCCGCCCGACACCGACGTCCACCATATGGCCGACCTGCTGCTGGACTGCTGGGAGGGGGCGGCACTGCGCAGCCGCCTGCAGCGGGACCCGGCACCGTTGCGGGCCATGCTCGATTTCCACTTCAACCACAGCGCCGCCTGATCACCGGGGCACCCTTTTCCGCAGGGATCTTGTCTGCACGCGAGCCGGCGTACACACAACGGAAAATCGTTTGCTTGACCACCCCCCGGGCTTTCCTAGACTGCCAGTTAGACTGATCGGTCTACCCGCATAACCCTGCTGTGCAGGAGGAGGCCACCATGCGTATCGCGAAGTCGGATGTACCTCAGGTGTTCAACGCCCCGGGCGCCATCGCCCGCCAGGTTTTGGATTTTGGCGACGCCACGGGCTACAGCAAGATGACCGGGGAGTACTTCTCCCTCGAGGCCGGCACTGATATCACGCCCCTGCTTGAGGGGCTGAAGGACAATCTCTGCCAATCCCCCCACTGGGGCTACATGATCCAGGGGCGATTGGTCATGACCTACCGCGACGGCAGCGAGGAAGCCGTGGCCGCCGGCGACCTCTTCTACTGGCCACCGGGGCACACCCTCCGGGTGGAGCAGGACGCCGAGATCATCCTGTTCAGCCCACAAGAAGAGCATTGCCAGACCCTGGCCCACCTGAAAGAGCAGCTGGACAGCTGAACCGCGCCGGCACCGTTGGCGGAGGCCGTCATCGGTGCCGGCAGACCTCCCGGGGTGGCGACGCCGCGGGGCAACCTGCGCTAGTCTAGGGACAGACCAATAACCACTCAGGGAGATAAGGTCCATGAGCGAACGCGTTGCCCTGGTGATACTGCCCGTGGACGGCTCGCCGGCGTGCGTGGCCGCCGCGGGCCATGCCGGGTTGCTGGCGCAGGTGCTGCACGCGCGCCTGCAGCTGGTGCATGTCATGCCCCCCATCCCTGCCGAATTCAGCGACCTGCCGGCCAACCGCAAGCCGGAGACCGACCAGGACCGGGCGGAGCAACTCGAAAACGCCCGGCAGGCGTTCGAAAAGGCACGCGCCATTCTCGACCCCTCGCTGGAGCCGGAATGCCTCACCCTCGAGCCGGACGATGAAAGCCTGGTCCACCGCCCGGGCCGGGTGGTGGCCGATCACGTGCGCCGCCAGTCCGATTGCCTGCTGGTGCTGGGGGCCCGCCACATGAGCGACTTGGTCAAGCTGGTGGAGGGCAGTGTCAGCAACGAGATCCTGCACCGGGTGCAGTGCCCGGTGACCGTGGTCCACGACGATGCCGAGCATGAGGGCACGGCGCGCTTGGGCCTGATCCTACTACCTGTGGATGGCTCCGGGCACAGCCAAGCGGCCGCCGCGCTGGCCGGCGACATGGCACGTAACGCCTCGGTGCCGGTGGAGCTGATCTTCTGCCAGCCGAGGGGTGGGGTCGACCCGGGCGACGAGAAGCCCGAGGCGATCTTCGCCCGCGCCCGCGAGGCCCTGGGCAAGGTACCGTCCGGGGTGGAGGAGACGCTGCTGACCACGGCGCGGCCATCGGACGCCATCGTGAAGCATGCCCGGGCGCGGCAGGACCAGTCACCAACGGTGATCATGGGCCGGCACGGCCGAGGCGTGCTTGGCGAGGCGCTGATAGGCAGCGTCAGCCACCGGGTGGTGGAGACCGCGCCCTGCCCGGTGACCGTCGTCATCTAGAGCAGGGCCAGCGCGACACCCGCCCGATCTCACACACCGAGTAAGACGCAAAGGGTACCTACATGATCCGCCACTATCTGGGCCGTTACCCCGACATCGCCGACTCCGCCTGGATCGACGAGAGCGCCGTGGTCATCGGCGACGTGACCCTGGCAGAGGATGTTTCCATCTGGCCGATGGCCGTGGTGCGCGGTGACGTGCAGTTCATCCGAATCGGCAAGCGCAGCAACATCCAGGACGGCAGCGTGGTCCATGTCGCCCACGACGGGCCTTACAGCCCGGGGGGCTTCGCCACCCACATTGGTGAGGACGTCACCGTGGGCCACAAGGCCATCGTGCATGCCTGCACCGTGGGCGACCGCTGCCTGATCGGCATGGGCGCCATCATCATGGACGGTGCGGAACTCGGTGACGAGAGCATCCTCGCCGCCGGCGCCCTGGTGCCGCCCGGCAAAAAGCTGGAGGGCGGGCACCTGTACGTGGGCAGTCCGGCCAAGCCGGCCCGGCCGATCACCGACGAGGAACGCGAGAAGCTGGTCTACTCCGCACGCCACTACGTGAAGGTGAAGAACCGCCACCGGGACGGCGAGTAGGCATGGCGCGCCGGGCGCCCTTCCGCATCCTGGACACGGAGGTCCGCCCCGGACAGCGCGCCACGGTGGATGTGCCGCTGGCCCAACTCTACACCCACACCCAGCTGCACATGCCGGTGCAGGTGGTGCACGGCCGACGCGAGGGGCCGGTGCTGCTGGTCAGTGCCGCGCTCCACGGCGACGAGATCAACGGCGTGGAGATCATCCGCCGGCTGCTCAAGCTCTCGGCCCTGCGCCAGCTGGCCGGCACTCTGGTGGCAGTGCCCATCGTCAACGTCTTCGGGTTCATCCACCGCTCCCGCTACCTGCCTGACCGGCGCGATCTCAACCGCTGTTTCCCGGGCAGCGAGCGAGGCTCCCTGGGCGCCCGCACCGCCTACCTGTTCCGCACCGGGATCGTCGAGCGCTGCAACCACGTCATCGACCTGCACACCGCCGCCATCCATCGGGACAACCTCCCCCAGATCCGGGTCAACCTGGAGAATGCCGAAGCCGCCGCCATGGCCCGCGCCTTTGGCATGCCGCTCACCCTGAACAGTGGGCTGATTGAGGGCAGCCTGCGGGCGGTGGCGGACGATGCCGGCATCCCGGTGATCACCTATGAGGCGGGTGAGGCCCTGCGCTTCCAGGAGCCGGCCATCAAGGCCGGACTGGCCGGCACCGTGCGGGTGATGCGCAGTCTGGGTATGCTGCCGTCACGGAGCGGGCGGCACACCGGTGGCTCCCGCCAGAGCTATGTCGCCAATGCCTCGCAATGGGTGCGCGCCGAACAAGACGGCATCTTCCGCACCGTCAGCCCTCTCGGGACCCACGTGAAACAAAGGCAGGTACTGGGTTATATTGCAGACCCCTTCGGCGAGCGCGAGCTGCCCGTCCATGCGCCCTTCAGCGGGATCGTGGTGGGCCGCAATAACCTGCCGCTGGTGAACGAGGGCGAGGCGCTGTACCACGTGGCCCGATACGATCAGGCCGCCCGCGCCGAACGGGTGGCGGCCCAGTGGGCCGCATTCGAGGAGGGGCTGAACGGCGACTACCCGCCCTCCGAGGAGCCGCCCATCGTCTGAGCCCCCGCCGGCACGGGCACCGGGCCGGCCGATAACAACCCGACAAAGGCTGGGGGACCCAATTTGACTGCTTACGACCACCGCCACTTCCAGCAGGTCCGCTGGACCATCTATATCATCCTGATCCTGGCCTACATGCTGGTGTTTTTTCACCGTATGGCCCCGGGATCAGTCTCCGGTGACCTTACCGAGGCCTTTGGCACCAGCGCCGCCGCCCTCGGCTCGCTGGCGGCGATGTACTACTACATCTACACCGCCATGCAGATCCCCTCCGGGGTACTGGCGGATACCCTCGGGTCACGCTGGGCGGTGTTGGCGGGCAGCCTGGTGGCGGGCGTGGGCTCGATCCTGTTCGGCCTGGCGGACACCTTCGCCATGGCCAGCGTGGGCCGCTTCCTGGTGGGGCTGGGGGTCTCCACCGTCTTCGTCGGGCTGATGAAGAGCAACAGCGTCTGGTTCAGCGAACGCCAGTACGGCTCCATCAGCGGTCTGACCCTGTTGCTGGGCAATGCCGGGGCCATCGCCGCCACCGGGCCGCTGGCCCTGGTGCTGGACCACTACGACTGGCGTACGGTGTTCGTCGCCCTGGGGGTATTCTCCATCGTGCTGGCGGTGGCCACCTGGTTGAAGGTCTATAACAAGCCCGAGGATGCGGGCTTCCCATCGGTGCGGGAGATGGAGGGCAAGACCGCCCACGCCGCCCGCGACCAGCACTGGCTGAAGGACCTGCGGGCGGTGTTCGCCAACCGCAAGCTTTGGCCCGGGGCCGTGTACGATTTCGGCATCACCGGCAGTTTCTTCGGCTTCGTGGGGCTATGGGCGGTACCGCTGCTGCGCGACCTGCACGAGCTGGACCGCAGCGCCGCCTCGCTCTATCCGACCCTGGCCACGGTCGCCTTCGCCATCGGTTGCCTGGTGGCGGGGATGTACTCGGACCGGGTGGGCCGGCGCCGGCCGGTACTGATCGGCGGGGCGGTGGTCTATTTCGCCGTCTGCCTGGGGTTGTGGCTGCTGCCCTGGGGCCCCGGGCCGCTGGCCATGGCGCTGTTCGTGGCGCTGGGGCTGTCCGCCGGTTGCTTCGTGGTGGCCTACGCCCACGCCAAGGAGGTGACCGCGCCGGCCCTGGCCGGCATGGGCATCGCCTTCGTCAACACCGGGCTATTCCTGGGCGCGGCCTTGTTTCAGCCCATCTTCGGCTGGATCATGGACCTGTTACTGCTCGCCGCCGGGCGCAGCGACTACGGCGTCGCGGAATACCAGGGGGGGCTGGTGCTGCTGTGCGCCTTTGCCGCGCTGGCCCTGGCCGCCTCCCTGCTGCTCCACGAGACCCATTGCCGTAACATACATGTGAAACACGACTGATTCGGGTGAACGCGACGTGCAAGTAGAGTTTTACGGGATTCTGGAAGAGGTCATGGGCCAGCCGCGCATGACCCTGACCCTGGACGAGGGGGCCACGGTGGCCGATGCCCTGACCGCCCTCACCGCAGAAAAGCCGGAGCTGGCGCCCCACCTGGAGCGGGTGGCCTACGCCGTGGGCGACGAGCTGGTGAGCCGGGAGACGGCGTTGAAGCCGGACGACACCCTGGTTTTGCTGCCACCGGTGAGCGGCGGATGAACCGGCGGCGCTAGACGACCGCGCGGCGGCTGGCCCCGGCCATCCGCCGCGCCTGCTCCAGCGCCTCCAGCAGACTGCCCGGCTCGGCCCGCCCGGTGCCCGCCAGGTCCAGCGCCGTGCCATGGTCCACCGAGGTACGGATGATGGGCAGGCCCAGGGTGATATTCACCGCCCGGCCGAAGCCCGCATGCTTGAGTACGGGCAGCCCCTGATCGTGGTACATGGCCAGCACGGCGTCGGCCCCCTGGAGGTGGCGCGGGGTAAAGGCCGTGTCCGCGGGCAGCGGTCCGTCGAGGTCGAGCCCCTGGCCGCGGAGCCGCTCCAGCACCGGCTCGATGACCTCGATCTCCTCGCGCCCCAGGTGCCCGCCCTCTCCGGCGTGGGGGTTCAGGCCGCACACCCGGATACAGGGCCGGCGAATGCCGAAGCGGGCCTCCAAGTCGTGCGCCAGGGTAGTGATGACCCGCTCCAGGCGCTCGGGGGTGATGGCGTCGGCGACGGCCCGCAGCGGCAGGTGGGTGGTCACCAGGGCCACGCGCAGGGTGTCCGCGGCCAGCATCATCACCGGCAATTGGCCTCCGGTCCGCTCGGCGAAGAATTCGGTGTGGCCGCTGAAGGGATGGCCGGCCTCGTTGATCACGCCCTTGTGCACCGGGGCGGTGACCACGGCGTCGAACTCACCGCTCAGACAGCCCCGGGCGGCGCGCTCCAACAGGGCCAGCACGTGATCGGCGTTGCGGGTGTCCAGCCGGCCGGGCTCCCGGGCCCCCGCCATCGGGACCGGCAGTACCGGCAGCACCCCCGGCCGGTGGGGGCCGGCAGGCGCGCTCTCCACCGGCTCGATACGCACCTCAAGCCCCAGCAGGGCAGCACGCGCCCGCAGCAATTGCGGGTCGCCAAGCACCACCAGCGAGGCCGCCAGCGGCTCCGCGGCGACCATCAGGCAGAGATCAGGCCCGATACCGGCCGGCTCGCCGGCGGTAAGGGCCAGCCGCGGCAGGCTCAAAGCTCGACCCTCACATCCACGTACGCCTCATCGCGCAGGCGGCGGATCCACTGCTCGAACGCCTCCTCCACCTTGCGCTGGTGGATCTGCTGGGCCAGCTGGTCGCGCAGGCGCTCGCGGCTGACATCGCGCTCCCGCCGATCGGTGACCTGCACGATGTGCCAGCCGAAGGGGGAGGCGAAGGGGGCGCTGATCTGGCCCTCCTCCAGGGCATCCATGGCCCCTTGGAACTCCGGCACCAACTGGCCGGGCTGGGTCCAGCCCAGATCCCCGCCCCGGGCCGCACTGCCCGGATCCTCGGAGTACGCCTCCGCCAGTTCCGCGAAGGACTCACCCGCCTCAATGCGCTCCAGCAGGCTACGTAGCCGAAGGCGGGCGTCCTCGTCGGTGATCACGTCGCCATCGGTCCGGATGAGGATGTGCCGGGCCCGGGTTTCGGTGACCCGCTCGCCGCCCTGGGTGCGCTGGTCCATCAGCTTGACCAGGTGAAAACCGCTGCTGTTCTGCAATACCCCGCTGACCTCGCCGGCCTGCAAGCCCTCATCAATCGCCTCGGCGAACAGGCTCGGCAACTGGCTGTGCAACCGCCAGCCCAGGTCGCCCCCCTCCATGGCGGAGGCGGCATCGGAGAAGGCGGTGGCCGCGCCCTCGAAATCGGTCTCGCCGGCGATAATCTGCTCGCGCAGTTGCTCGATCCGCTCCCGCGCCTCCTCCAACTGGGCGGTCGAGGCCGCCTCCGGCGTCGCGACCAGGATGTGGCCGAGGCGGTACTCCTGGTTCTCATCGTCCAACGTCTCCAGCACCTCCTCCACCTCTTGCGGGGTGACCGTCACCTGCTCCTCCACCTGGGCCTGGCGCAGGCGGCTGATGGCAATCTCCTCGCGGATCCCCTCGCGGAAGTAGTTGTACTCGAAGCCCTCCTGCTCCACCGCCTGGCGGAACTGGCCCAGGGTCATGTTGTTCTGCCGTGCCATGCGCTGCATGGCCGCGTCCAGGGTGGCGTCATCCACGGTAATCCCCACCCGCTGGGCCCGCGAGAGCTGCACCCGCTGGGTGATCAGCCGCTCCAGGACCTGGCGCTGGAAGACGTCCCGGGGCGGCAGGCGCTGGCCCCGGCTGCGCAACTGGTTGGCGATGGTGGCCAGCTCCCGTTCCAGCTCGGAGGCCAGGACCACTTGGTCGTCGACCACGGCGACGATGCGGTCGAGGGTCTCGGCCCGCGCCGGCTGCAGGGCCGCCAGCAGCAGGGCGGCGGCGAGCAGCGCGCCGGTCAGGGTGATGCGGGTGATTGCGGTCATGTTCCTCTCAATCCCGGGCGTCAAAAGCGGTCGCCCTCATAGCCGTAGATGCTGTCCTGCAGGAAATCGGTGCTGCCCGAGTCCACCTGCCCCAGGCCGGTGAACTCGAACTGCAGCATAATAGAGGTGTCCGGCTCGGCGCCGGCCCCCTCGAAACTGCGCCGGCCCATGGCCCGCACCCGCCAGCAGCAGGTCCGGTACTCCAGCCCACCGACGGTCTCCAGGCTGTTGTCGTCGGCGAGGGAATAGAGCCAACGGCCGATCAGACTGAAACGGGGGCCCAACGGGATGACCGCGGCCAGGTCCGATTGTTCCACGTCCCGGCCCTCATCGCCGTAGCGCATCCGGTAGCCGGCGCCAACCAACAGGTCCGGCCGCGGGTGCCAGCCCAGCCGGAACGCCCCCTGCTCGGAGCGGCTGTCATAGGGATTGTACCGGTACTCGCCCTGGGCCAGCACCCCGCCCGGTAACTCGCTACGCATCTCGGCCATATAATCGGACCGACTACGCCGGTCCGCCGCGCGGTCGGTCTCGGGGAACAACGTCACCTGGCGGTCGCGCCGGTAATGGATCTGGCCGAGGCTGGCACGCAGCCACTCCCGACCGCCCCCCAGGTCGACGAAGCGGGTGGTCAGTGCGACGGTGACCTGGTCGGCATCCCCCACCCGGTCGGCGCCACTGAAGCGGTCCTCGCGAAACAGGCCATCAAAGAAGAAATCCCGGCGGGAGGTGTCGAACACCGGCAGGTCGTCCTGCCGGCGCTCCGGGGTGTAGACGTAGAACACCCGTGGCTCCAGGGTCTGCACCATGGGGCGTCCGTCCCAGTCGAAGGGGCGATCGAAGAACAGACCGGAGTCGACACTGAAGGTGGGCACGGTGCGCCGGGGGCTGCGGTCGTCCGCGCCCGGTACCGGGTCGTCCAGCCGGTACTGGGTGTGGCGCAGCGCGGCCGCCGGTGTCAGATAGCCCCAGGGCCGGTGCAACCGCCACTCCACCCGCGGAGCAATGTCCATGCGCTCACCCTCGGGCCGGTCGGCATCGGTGTCGGGCAGGGCGAAGCGGGTGTATTCGGTGTTCAGCCGGTAGCGCGGTTGCCCGGCACGGAAGGGGCCCTGGTAGTCCGCGGTCAGGCGCGGCTCGCGCCGGTAGGGATTGCGCAGGTCGTCGTCCAGGGTCTGCCAGTGCTGGACCTCGGCCGCCACCGCCCAGTCGTTCCAGCGATTGCGCAGGCGCCCCCGGCTCTGCAGGTGACTGGAGCTGGTCTCCAGCAGGCCACTGCCGAAATCCCGCAGGTAGTCGCCGTCGCTGGCCCGGTTGATATCGGCGTCATAGCGCCAGCCCCGGGGCAACCGCCCCCGGTGGTCGATGCCGAGCAGCCAGCGGTCGTCCCGGGCGAGGCTGTCATTGGGCAGGTATTCACCGTAGAGCTCGCCGGAGAAGGCCTCCTGCAGGTAGCGGAACTCACCACCCAGAAGGGCGCCACGGCGCTCGATCCAGCGCGGCACCAGGGTGGCGTCGTAGTTGGGGGCGATGTTCCAATAGACGGGCACGGTGATGTCCGTGCCATGGCGGTCCGAGGTGGCAAACCCCGGCGCCAGCAACCCGGTCCGGCGCCGGTCGTCGATGGGGAAGGTGATCCAGGGGGTGTAGAACAACGGCACGTTGAGGAAGGTGAACCAGGCGTGGCGGGCCGTACCCAGCCCCTCCTCGCGATCCAGCTCCAGCTCGCGGGCCTGCAGCCACCAGTCCTCGTTACCGGGCCGGCAGGTAGTGTAGCCCACATCCTCGTAACGGGAGCGCTGGGCGTCCGCCAGTTCCAGCCGCTCGGCCCGCCCGCGGATGTTGCGCTCATCCAGCATGAACTCGCCGGCCACCACCTCGCCGCGGTCCTCGCGCAACTGCAGCCAGCCGCTCTCGCCGGTCAGCGCCAGCCCGGCCTCCTCGTACACGAAGGGGAAGGGCAGATCGACCCGACCGCTCGCGTGATCGTAGCGCACCTCCTCGCTGCGCAGCCGCTGATCCAGGCGCTGCATCAGGACATCGCCACGGAAGCGGTACCGCCCGGCCGCACCATCGTAGTAAATAGCGTCCGCATCCACGGTGGCAGGGGTCTCGGGCCGGTGGCGCAGGGCGGTGTCCACCGCATCCAGCGGCATCACCAGCGGTGGGCCACACAGGGCCCGCTGGCGCTCGGCGAAGTAGGCCTCGCGCTCGGCGGCGGTGGGCCCCTGGGCCTGGACCGCCGCCCCCCACAGCAGGGAACCGGTAATGGCAATGGGAATCAGACGTCTCACGGGCTTTTATCCGGCCGACAAGCCCGCATTGTAACCGCTAATCCCGTCATGTCATGCCCATTGCAGCGCAGCATGGGCGGCTGGCAGGCTTGCATTTTGCGAGGGGATGACGCCGAATAAGGCCTGCCCAATCAGCGACCGAGACCCATGACCGGTATCAGCACCCACACCGACGCCCGACAGCAACAGCTGCAACACTGGCTGCACCGCCAGCTCGGCATGCCGCCGGAACCGCTCCAGCCGGTCTCCGGTGATGCCAGCGCACGCCGCTATTTCCGCATCCACCACCCGGAGGGCAGCCGGGTGGTGATGGACGCGCCCCCCGGCACCCTGAACAGCCAGCCCTTCGTCCACGTCCAGCAACTGATGGCCAGCGCCGGGCTTCGGGTGCCCTACATCTACGCCGTGGACCTGGACCAGGGCTTCATGCTGCTGGAGGACCTGGGCGACCAGACCTACCTGGAGGCGCTTACCGAGGACAACGCCGACGAGTTGTTCGCCCAGGCGCTGGATGCACTCATCCTCTGGCAGCGGGCGAGCCGCTCCGGCGAGCTCCCGGATTACGACGCGGCGGCCCTGCGCCGGGAACTGCAGCTGTTCACCGACTGGTACCTGGGCCGCCACCTCAGCGTCGCCATCAACCCGGACGAACGCCGGGCTTTCGACGCCCTGGTCGAAGAGCTGATCTACCGGGTCTCCAGCCAGGGCCGCGTCTGGATCCACCGCGACTGGATGCCCCGCAACCTGATGCCGCTGCCAGACGGCCCCGGGGTGCTGGACTTCCAGGACGCCGCCACCGGTCCGGTGACCTACGACGTGGCCTCCCTGTTCCGGGACGCCTTCATCAGTTGGCCCGATGACCGGGTGGCGCAGTGGCTTCACGACTACTGGCGCATCGCCGGCATGCGCTCGGTGCCGGTGGCCCCGCGCTACGACAGCTTTCTGGTGGACGTGGACTGGATGGGCGTGCAGCGCCACCTGAAGGTGCTGGGCATCTTCGCCCGCCTGCGCTACCGCGACGGCAAGCGCGAGTACCTCAAGGACGCCCCCCGCTTCCTCGACTACCTGTACGCCGCCGCCGATCGCCAACCCGGTCTGGCGCCGCTGCGCGACCTGCTGGACGCCTGGCACGGCCGCGCCTCGGAGCTGGTCCGATGAAGGCGATGATCCTGGCCGCCGGGCGCGGCGAGCGCATGCGCCCGCTCACCGACCACACCCCCAAGCCGCTGCTGCCGGTCGCCGGCCGGCCGTTGATCGAGCATCACCTGCGGGCACTGCACCGGGCCGGGGTCCGCGAGGTGGTGATCAATACCGCCTGGCTGGGCGCCCGGATCGAGCAGCACCTGGGTGATGGTCACCGTTTCGGCCTCCGTCTGGCCTACTCCCGCGAGCCCGAGGGGGCACTGGAGACCGGCGGAGGCATCCGCCAGGCACTGCCGCTGCTGGGCGAGGCCCCCTTCCTCGTGATCAACGGCGACATCTGGTGCGATCTTGCCCTGCAACCGCTGCTGCGCGTCCCCCGGGGACTGGCCCACCTGGTACTGGTGGACAACCCCGATCACAATAGAGACGGGGACTTCGTCCTGGCGCAGGGCCGGGTCCGCGCTGAGGGCCCCGGGCGCCGGTTGACCTACGCCGGCATCGGTGTCTTCCAGCCGGCCCTGTGGAACGGGACCGCCCCGGGCGCCTTCCCGCTGGCCCCCCTGCTGCGGCAGGCCATGGCCGCCGGTCAGGTCACCGGCGAGCATCACCGCGGGCGCTGGCTCGATGTGGGGACGCCGGAGCGGCTGCGCAGCCTGGATGCGGAACTACAGCACACCGATTGACGCCGACGGGGCGCACTGGCGGCCCGGAGAGGAGCAAGCATGGGCCAGGAGATCGACGAGACCCACTTCACGCCGGAGCACTTCCACCGCTTTTCCCGCCGCCTCAAGGAGGAGACCGCCCTGCTCAAGCAGTGGCTGCAGGAGGGCCGCTTCCGGGACGAGCCGGCACGCATCGGGCTGGAGCTGGAGGCCTGGCTGGTGGATGACCAGGGGTTGCCGACCCCACGCAACGAGGAGGTCATCCGGCAGTGCAATGACCCGCACCTGGAGACCGAGCTGGCGCGCTACAACCTGGAGCTCAACACCGATCCCGTCGCCCTGCCGGGACGGCCGTTCAGCGAGCTGGCCGGGGTGCTGGAGCAGCGCTGGGCCCGGCTGCGCGAGGCCGCCCGGGGTCAGCAGTGCCAGCCCACGCTGGTGGGCATCCTGCCCTCGGTGCGTGAGGCGGATCTCTCGGTGGCGGCCATGTCCGGCCTAAAGCGCTACCAGGCGCTGAACGAGCAGGTCCTGGCCCTGCGCAACCGGCGCCCGATCCACCTGGACATCCGCGGCGAGGAGCACATCACTCTGGACCACCCGGACGTGATGCTGGAGTCCGCTGCCACCTCCCTGCAACTGCATCTGCAGGTCAGTCCCGGCAACGCCCACCGGCTGTTTAACGCCGCGGTGGCCGCCTCCGCCGCCACCGTGGGCACCGCCGCCAATTCACCGCTGCTGTTCGACCACCTGCTCTGGGCCGAGACCCGCATCCCGTTGTTCGAACAGGCGGTCGCGGTGACCCCCCTGCACGGTGGCCATGCCGGCCCCCTGGCCCGGGTGGGCTTCGGCAGCGGCTATGCCCGGGATGCCCTCTACGGCTGGTTTGTGGAGAACCGCCAGCACTTCCCGGTGCTGCTGCCGGTGCTCCAGGACGCCCCGCCGGAGGACCTGGCCCACCTGCGGCTGCACAACGGCACCATCTGGCGCTGGAACCGCCCGCTGGTGGAACCGCACGGCGGGCACGACCCCCACCTACGCATTGAGCACCGGGTGATGGCCGCCGGGCCCACCCTGGCCGACGTGGTGGCCAACGCCGCCTTCTTCTATGGTCTGGTGCACGGGCTGCTGCTCAAGGAGCCGGAATTGGAGGGGCGCCTGCCCTTCGTCACCGCCGAGGCCAATTTCTACAGCGCCGCCCGCCACGGCCTGGACGCCACGGTCACCTGGCTGGGCCAGCGCCAGGGGCCGCTGAGGGAGCTCATCCTGGAGGAACTGCTGCCACTGGCCCGGGTGGGCCTGGAGCACCAGGACGTGGCCGGCGACGAGATCCGCCACTGGCTGGGGCTCATCCGCGAGCGGGTGACCAGCGGCCGTACCGGGGCCGCTTGGCAGCGCGCTTGGTGGCACCGCCACGGCCCTAACGCCCCGGCACTGGTACAGGCAATGCTCCGCCACCAGCAGACCGGGGAACCCGTCCACCGCTGGGCGCTCTAGCCGGCGTTACAATAACGACATGCTCAAGGTCTACGACGCGATACCCGACGGCTTCCTGCAAGCCCCCCCTACCGCCATGGAGGAGATCCTCGGCGGCCCCAGCCTCATCCACATCCCCGGCCGGCGCAACCCGCCGCTGTTTGTCACCACCCTGCTGCACGGCAACGAGACCACCGGCATCGAGGCCGTGCAGGCGCTGCTGAAGGACTGGTCCGGCCGGACCCTGCCGCGCGCCCTTACGCTGTTCATCGGTAACGTGCAGGCCGCGCGCCACGGCGTCCGCCGGCTCGACCACCAGCCGGACTACAACCGCGTCTGGCCAGGCACCGACTACCCGGACTGTCCCGAGCGCCGGCTGATGGCCGAGGTGGTGGCCCGGCTGGCCGCCCGCGGGGTGTTCGCCAGTCTGGACATCCACAACAACACCGGCCGCAACCCCTTCTACGGCTGCGTCAACCGGCTCGACGCCCGCTACCTCTTCCTGGCCTCGCTCTTCTCGCGCACCCTGGTCTACTTCACCCGTCCCCGCGGGGTGCAGTCGCTGGCGCTGGCGGAGCTCTGCCCGGCGGTCACCGTGGAGTGCGGCCAGCCCGGCAGCCGCGCGGCGGCCACCCACGCCCGCGCCTTCATCGAGGACGCCCTGCACCTGCAGGAGATTCCGGATCATGTCGAGCCCGCCGACCTGGGCGTCTACCACACCGTGGCCACCGTACGGATACCGCGCCAGCACACCTTCGGCTTCGACCGCCGTGACGTGGACCTGCAACTGCTGCCCGATCTGGATAATCTGAACTTCCACGAGCTGCCCGCCGGTACCGCTTTCTGCCGCGTCCGGCCCGGCAGCAACGCCTTCCTGTCCGTCGAGGACAATGCCGGCCAGGAGGCCTGCGACGCCTATTTCTTTCACGAAGGGGGCGAGATCCTGCTGCGGCGCCCAATGATGCCGGCCATGCTCACCCGCGATGAGCGGGTCATTCGCCAGGATTGTCTCTGCTACCTGATGGAGCGCTATCCAACAGCGGGTTGACGTGGGAGGCTGACCGCACCGGGCGCGAATCAGTCCATAGCCCCGCGGCGACTGGCCGTAGTGCCCCAACCTCCGACCGACCCCGGAAGCGCTTGCCCGGCGACCCCGGTCATCCACAGAAACTGTGGATAACTTTGTGGATTGTTGCTGGAAAGGGCGCCAAGTGCTTGATCGATACTGGTCGCCCCGGATTGGTGGTTTTTCCACCAGTCGGCTCATGAAGCCAGTAAATCAATGAGTTATGAAACGCTTTGGATCTGAAACCGACGGAACGGGAAGGGGCCGAGTCTGGCCGGAGCGGCTTGCCCGCATGTGCACAACCGAGTAACAGGGGCTGGCTTTCGCCCTTGACAACCGAGCGGCCGCAGGAAACCGGGCCCGTTCCGGCCCATAATGATCGGATGAGACATGCCCGGAGCCGCTGCCCGCCGGCCTCCTCCCGGCGGCGGAGCGCTCCGGATGGACGCGGGAGGTATGAGATGCACGCAAAGCCAACGACTCACCGCCGCCGCTGCTGGGCCTGGGCGGCTTGGATCCCTGCCTTGATGGTGCTGGGCACAGCCACCCCCTCGCTGGCAGAGGACAATCCGTGGCAGGCCACCCTGCGTCTCGGAACCGCCTCCCCCGGCGGCACCTATGCGGTCTACGGCGAGGGGCTGGCGCGGCTGATCAGTCAGGAGCTTGGGGTGGACACCGTGCCGGAGAACACCGGCGGGCCCTATCACAACATGGCCCTGGTCCACAGCGGTGATGTGGAGCTGGGCCTGACCACCCTGGGGCCGGCCCGGGAGGCCTGGCACGGTAAGTCGGACGTGGCCCCCGGGGTGGAGATGCGTAACGTGCGCGCGCTCTTCCCGATGTATCAGACCCCCTTCCAGGTCATCACCCTGGCCGACTCCGGGATCGAGGAGATCAGCGACCTGGCCGGCCGCCGAGTGGGGGTGGGCCCGATGGGCGGCACCTGTGCCAACTACTGGCCGCGCTTCCTGGAGGCCCTGGGCGTGGAGGACGTGCAGTACCAGTACGACGGCGCGAACCAGCTCGCCGACTACGTGGCGGTCAACCTGGTGGATGCCTTCGCCTTCTGCGCCGGCCTCCCGATCCGGGCATTCCAGAACCTGGAGGCGCGCCATGACGTGCATCTGTTCACCTTCACGGAGGAGGAGCAGGCCCGGCTGGTGGAGGCCTTCCCGGTGGCCCCCTTCGGCATCCCCGCAGCGACCTACGACAGCCAGACCACCACCCAGCATTCGGTGGCGTTCTGGAACTTCGCCATCGGCAGCAAGGACCTGCCGGAGGACCTGGTCTACGAGCTGATGGCCCGGGTGTTGGAGCACCCGAACCTGTCGGAGGCCCTGCACCCGGCAGCGGCAGACACCCGGCCGGAGCACCTGGACCGCAACACCGTGATGTGGTTCCACCCCGGCGCCATCCGCTACTATCGGGACCAGGGCTACGCGGTGGACGGCGACCGCATCCCGCCCGAGGCCGAGTAGCCCCCACGCAGGCGGGCCCGGCGGCCGGCGCCCGCCTCGACCCTCGAATCAGCGGGTCTGATCGTCCGCCTTCAGGGTGGGCTGGTGGTACCGGTCGCGGGTCAGCACCGGCTCGCGGCGCTCGGTCCACCACATCCAGACCACCGAGACCAGGGTGAAGCCGAAGCAGAGCATCCAGATGGTGGTGGGCACCCCGGTCAGGTCGATCAGCGCACCGAACATGGGCGGCAGGAGGAAGCCGCCCATCCCGCCGGCCAAACCCACGATGCCCGACACCAGCCCCAGGTTGCGGTCGTATTCATCGGAGAGGTACTTGAACACCGAGGCCTTGCCGATCCCCCAAGCGATACCGACGATAAACAGCAGCGCCGTGAACAGCCACACCGGCATGGCCAGGTGTAAGGTGGTGGTCTGGCCGTCCAGGCCGTGGATGGTGTAGTCCGTGGGCGGATAGGACATGAAGAAGAAGCTCACCAGGCTCGCCCACATGCACCACCAGGTCACCGTATGGGCGCCAAAGCGATCTGACAGCCAGCCGCCGAAGGCCCGGATCACGCCGGAGGGCAGCACGAAGATGGTGGCGATCAGGGCGGCGAGCTGGATACCGACACCGTACTCGAGCATGTAATACCGGGTCAGATAGAGCGAAACGCCCACGTAGCCCCCGAACACCACCGAGTAGTACTGGCAGTACTTCCAGACCTTCGGGTCGTTGAGTACGGCGATCTGCTCGCGCAGCTTCGGCGCGTCCGCAGTGCGGTGTTCTGGGTTGGTATAGGTGAAGAACCAGAACAGGATGGCGGTAACGACCACGATGGCGGCATAGATGTTCGACACCGCCTGCCAGCTCAACACCACGATGATGGTCGGCGCCACGTACTTGGTCACCGCCGCGCCGGCGTTGCCCGCGCCGAAGACACCCATCGCCAGGCCCTGGCGCTCCCGCGGAAACCATTTCGCCGTGTAGGTGATGCCGACCGAAAACGAGCCGCCCGCCAGACCCACCATGGCGCCCAGGACCAGCAGCTGCCAGTACTCGGTGGCGAACTGCACCAGCCAGAGTCCCGGCAGCACGGCCAGCATGAGGATGAAAAACACGGGCCGACCGCCGTACTTGTCCGTCCAGGCCCCCAAGGGCAGACGCACTAGCGAGCCCGTCAGAATGGGTACGGCCGTCAGCAGACCGAACTGGGTATCGCTCAGGCCCATCTCCTCCTGAATGGGCACACCGATCTCGCCGAACACGGTCCAGACCATGAACATGATCGTGAACGCAAAGGTGTTCGCGGTCAGGATGGAGTACTGTTTGAATCGCTCGCTGGCCATGCCACCCCCTCCCGGATTGCTGAGTGGACGGACGGACCCGCTCGTCCGCTGCCACCCTCAGCGTCGCAAAGAGGGTACGCCGGTTAAATCACCCATCGGAGGCGGAGCAAGCCAGCCGGGGGTACCCAATGGTGGGTAACCCCGGGGACCGGTGGTGACGCGGCTCACACCGTCATGTGCTCCTGGATCAGCTCGTCACTGAGCTGACTCATGGCGCCGGAGGCGACCGCACGGCCGTTGTTGAGCAGGGTGAAGTGATCACCGGTGGCGCGGGCGAACGGCAGCTTCTGCTCCACCAGCAGGATGGTCAGGCCCTCCTCCCGGTTCAGCATCCGGATCACCTCGCCGATCTGGCGGACGATATTGGGCTGGATGCCCTCGTTGGGCTCGTCCAGCAGCAGGATCTCAGGCTGCAGCACCAGTGCCCGGCCGATGGCCAGTTGCTGCTGCTGCCCACCGGAGAGGTCGCCCCCCCGCCGGCGGGCCATCTCTTTCAACACCGGGAAAAGCTCGAAGATCCGCTCCGGGATACCCCTTGAGCGCTTGCCCGCCAGGGGCACCCGCAGGTTCTCCTCCACCGTGAGCTGGGGGAAGATCTCCCGCCCCTGGGGCACGTAGCCGATGCCCATGCGCGCCCGCTGCTGGGGCCTCAAGCGGCTGATCTCCCGGCCCTGGAAGGTGATGCTGCCATCGGCGATGGGCACCAGGCCCATCAGGCACTTGAGCAGGGTGGTCTTGCCCATGCCGTTGCGGCCCATGAGACAGGCGCAGGTGCCCTGCTCCACGGCGAGATCCACGCCCTTGAGGATGTGACTGCCGCCGTAATACTGGTTGAGCCCCTTTATCTCGAGCATGTCACGCCTCCTCGCCCAGGTAGACTTCGCGCACCTTCGGGTCGTTCTGCACCTGGTCCATGGTGCCCTCGGCCAGCACGCTGCCCTGGTGCAGGACGGTGACGGTGCGGGCGATGGAGCGTACGAACTCCATGTCGTGCTCCACCACCACCACCGAGTGCTTGCCGGCCAGGGAGACCAGCAGTTCGGCCGTGGCTTCCGTCTCCGCCGGGGTCATGCCCGCCACCGGCTCGTCCACCAGCAGCAGCCGGGGGTTCTGCATCAGCAGCGACCCGACCTCCAGCCACTGCTTCTGGCCGTGGGAGAGCAGGCCGGCGGCCCGGTGCCCCTCCTCCTTGAGCCCGATCAGTTCCAGGATCTCATCCACCCGGTCCCGCTGCTCGCCGTCCAGCCGCCAGAACAGACTGGTCATCAGCCCCCGGTGGGCGTGCATGGCCAGTTCCAGGTTCTCGTGGACGGTGAGGTTCTCGTACACCGTGGGCTTCTGGAACTTGCGCCCGATACCCGCCTGGGCGATGTCGTGCTCGTTCATGCGCAGCAGGTTCAGGCGTTGGCCGAACCAGGCGTGGCCGGTATCGGGCTGCGTCTTGCCGGTGATCACGTCCATCAGCGTGGTCTTGCCGGCGCCGTTCGGGCCGATCAGGCAGCGCAGTTCCCCGTCACCCACGTAAAGTGTCAGGTCGTCGAGCGCCTTGAAGCCGTCGAAGCTCTTCGTGATGCCCTCCACGTAGAGGATGGGCCCGTGGCGGGTGTCCAGCCTCGGATGGGGCGGCGGCGCCTCGTCGATGAAGGGAAAGACGCGGTCACGCCGGCGCAGCTCCTGTAGCAGTTCCAGCGGCTTCATGAGCGTTTCTCCTTGCGCAAGCGGTCGAACAGCCCCACCACCCCCCTGGGCAGGAACAGGGTCACCAAGATGAACAGCGCCCCCAGGAAGAACAGCCACAGCTCCGGGTAGGCGGCGGTGAACCAGCTCTTGGCGCCGTTGACGATGCCCGCCCCGGCCAACGCCCCCACCAGGGTGCCGCGCCCGCCCAGGGCCACCCAGACGGCCATCTCGATGGAGACCGCCGGGGCCATCTCGCCGGGGTTGATCACCCCGGTCTGGGGCACGTACAGGGCGCCCGCCAGGCCGCAGAGCATGGCCGAGAAGGTCCAGACGAAGAGCTTGTAGCGCAGCGGGTTATAGCCGGTGAAACGCACCCGGCTCTCGGCGTCCCGGATTGCGGTGAGCACCCGGCCCAGCTTGGAGGTGACGATGAACCGGCAGAGCAGGTAGGCCAGGATCAGCACCACGCCGCTGAGCAGGTAGAGGGTCAGGCGGGCATCGTTGGAGCGCAGGGAGAAGCCCAGCACCTCCTGGAAGTTGGTGAGCCCGGTGTCGCCCCCCAGCCCCGTCTCGGTGCGGAAGAAGAGCAGCATCAGGGCGAAGGTGAGGGCCTGGGTGATGATGGCGAAGTAGACCCCCCGCACCCGGGAGCGGAAGGCGAGGAAGCCGAACACCAGCGCCAGCAGCCCGGGGGCCAGCACCACCAGCAGGGCGGTGGCCCAGAAGTACTCGAAGGGCGCCCAGAACCAGGGCCAGTCCGACATGCCCAGGAACTGGATGAAGTTGGGCACGCTCCCCTCCTCGTAGGTGTTGCGGGTCAGGTGCATGCCCATGGCGTAGCCGCCCACGGCGAAAAAGGCCCCGTGCCCCAGGCTGAGGATGCCCGTGTAGCCCCAGATCAGGTCCAGGGCCAGGGCCACCAGCGCCAGGCAGAGGAAGCGCCCCAGCAGGGTGACCATCCAGTTGGGCATGTAGAAGAACGAATCCGGCGGCACCACCCGGTTGAGCACCGGCACCAGCAGCAGGACGGCGGCGCTGAGCAGGAGGAAGAGCAGCCATCCCCTGGGAGAGTGCAGCCCCGCCAGGCGCATGATCATGGGTTGTCGCATGCTGATTCCCTCAGTCGTCGGCGGAACGGCCCTTGAGGGCGAAGATGCCCTGGGGACGCCACTGAATGAACAGGATGATCGCGGTGAACAGCAGGATCTTGGCCATGACGGCCCCGGTCACCGGCTCCAGGAACTTGGAGAAGACCCCCATGCCCAGGGCGCTGACCACCGAGCCCATCACGTTGCCCACGCCCCCCAGCACCACCACCATGAAGCTGTCCACGATGTAGGCCTGGCCGAGCTGCGGCCCCACGTTGACGATCTGCGACAGGGCCACGCCCCCCAGGCCGGCCACGCCGGCGCCGGCGGCGAAGGTCCACATATCCACCCGGTTGGCGGAGACGCCCAGGGCGGCGGCCATCTCCCGGTTCTGCATCACCGCCCGGACCTCCAGGCCCAGCCGGGTGCGCTGCATCAGGAACCAGACCAGTGCCACCACGAAGATGGCGAACAGGATCACCCCCACGCGGCTGGTGGACAGGGAGACCCCCTGCATCAACTGCACGCTGCCGGAGAACCACTCGGGACTGGCGACCCGCACGTTCTGCGCCCCGAAGAGGGTGCGCATGGTCTGGATGAGGATCAGGCTGATGCCCCAGGTGGCCAGCAGGGTCTCCAGCGGCCGCTTGTAGAGAAAGCGGATGACGCCCCGTTCCATGGCGATACCCACCAGGGCGGTGGCGATGAAGGCCACCGGCACCGCCGCCACCAGGTAGAAGTTGAACAGCCCGGGCATGAACGCGACGAAAAAGTTCTGCACCAGGAAGGTGACGTAGGCGCCAATCATCAGCAGCTCGCCGTGGGCCATGTTGATGACCCGCATGAGGCCGAAGATGATGGCCAGCCCCAGGGCCGCCAGCAGCAGCACGCTGCCCATGGACAGGCCGTAGACCAGGTCGCTGAGCACGCTGGCCACCCGCTCCCGGGCCTCGATGGCCTCGATGGCCACCCGGGCGGCCTCCCGGACCCGCTCGTCCGGTTCGATGTACTCGCCGTCCGGCCCTTCCGCCAGCAGTCGCTGGAGCTGGGATTTCAGGCGGCTGGAGCGCACCACGGCGATGGTCTCGACGGCGGCCAGGCGAACCTCGGCATCGTCGTCGTCCAGTTCCAGCCGGGCGATGGCGATGTTGAGCAGGCGGGACACCTCGGCGTTCTGCTCCTGCTCCACGGCCTCCCGCAGGGTATCCAGCATGGCGGCTTGCGGTCGGTCGGCCAGTTCTTCGGCGGCCGACAGGCGCAGGGGCAGTTCATCGGAGAAGATCTGCAGTTGCCCGATCACCGGGCGCAGGCTGCGGCGGATGGGGTTGGTCAGCGGGGGTTCGCTCAGATCAAGCCCCTCGCGCTCCACGTCCTCGCCGGTCACCGGATCACGGAGCTGCCCGGTAAGGGCATCCTCCACCAGCACGCGCTCGTCCTGGTCGTAAAACAGGCGCCGGTCCTGCAGCGCCTGGAGCACCGGGAGGGCATCGGCGTCGTTCAGCTCCGCCAGGCGGTTGATGGCGTCGCGCACGTCCTGCCAGTTGCTGCTGGCCATCCGGGCCACGGCCTCCGCGGTCTCCTCGGCCAGACCGTCGCCGGCCACCTCCACGGTGTCCGCCTCGGTCTCCGCCAGTTGTGCGGCGCGCTCCTCGGCAGTCAGCTCCTGGTCCGCCAACGCGCTCGCGGCGGCGGCACACAACACGACTGCCAGCGCCCATCGCATGAAGGCTTTCATGGTCGCTCCCGTCCAGGTGAGGGCCAGACGGCCCGGGGACTGAATGGGGTGCCCGGGGACGAACCCGGGCGCCCGTATTGTTCTTGGCGGGGGCGGGGCCCGGAGGCCCCGCCATGGGCGGATCAGAAGTCCAGCTCGTAGGTGGGCTCGGTGCAGTCACCGCAGACCCAGGGATAACGCCAGTTGGCGACCTTGTCCCGGCTGTCCTCCAGGTACTCGCTCCAGGGCTCCGCGCGCACCGGACCGTCGGTCTCCCAGACCGGGGCGAACTGGCCGTCGGGCTGGATCTCGCCGATGATCACCGGCTTGTGCAGGTGGTGGTTCTCCTCGTCCATGCAGATCTCGAAACCGGAGGGGGCGTCCACGCACTGGCCGTAGACCGCCTGGCGCACCGCGTCCACGTCGGTGGTACCGGCCTGCAGCACCGCCTGGGCCCACATGCGGATGCCGATGTGGGTGGCCTCCATGGGGTCGTTGGTGACCCGGTCACTGCCACCGCTCAGGCCCTCGGCCTCCACGTAGTCCATCCAGGTGGAAACGAACGTCTCGTTCTCCGGGGTATCGATGGACATGAAGTAGTTCCAGGCGGCCAGGTGGCCCACCAGAGGGCCGGTGTCCATGCCGCGCAGTTCTTCCTCGCCGACGGAGGTGGCCATCACCGGGATGTCGATGGCGTCGATGCCCTGGTTGGCCAGCTCCTGGTAGAAGGCCACGTTGGAGTCGCCGTTGACGGTGTTGATCACCGCGGTGGGGCCGCCGTCGGCGAAGCTACGGATATCACCGACCAGGGACTGGAAGTCGCTGTGCTCGAAGGGGAAGTAAACCTCTTCGATATCGTCGTCGCTGACCCCGTGGTGATTGAGGAAGGCGCGCACGATGCGGTTGGTGGTGCGCGGGAAGACGTAGTCGGTGCCCACCAGGTAGAAGCGCTCGGCGCCGCCGCCCTCTGGGCTCATCAGGTATTCCACGGCGGGGATGGTCTGCTGGTTCGGGGCCGCGCCGGTGTAGAAGATGTTGCGGGAGGACTCCTCGCCCTCGTACTGCACCGGATAGAACATCAGGCCGTTCAGCTCTTCCAGCACCGGCAGCACCGCCTCGCGGGAGACGGAGGTCCAGGAGCCGAAGATGACGTCCACCTCGTGGCGCTCCAGCAGCTCGCGGCCCTGCTCGGCGTAGCGGGGCCAGTCGGAGGCGGGGTCCATGACCACCGGCTCCAGCTCCCGGCCCAGCAGGCCGCCCTGCTCGTTGATCTGCTGGATGGTCATCAACGCCACGTCCCGCAGCGAGGTCTCGCTGATGGCCATGGTGCCGGACAGGGAGTGGAGGATGCCCACTTTGATCGGCCCCTCGTCGGCCACCGCCGGCCCCCCCAGACCGACGGCAGCCATGACGCCCGCCGCGATGGCGGTGCGGCGCAGGCCGGCGACGGGGTTGGTACGCGTTTGCGTTTTGCTCATGCTTCCCTCCTGATACTCACGGTCCCCGAGGGCGGTTGCACCATCGGGATTGCAGTCGGGCAAGTATCAGCAACCCGCGTGCCAACTTTTTAAGTAGTTGTATTGTTTGTGTTTATAGGCCTCCTGCTGGTTATGGGGTTGTTTTACGCCTCGTCGGCGCCCCAACCTGGTGCGACCGGGCATCGAAGGGCCCTCACGCTGGTGCAAGACCCGGCTTCCGGTCGAGCATGCCCTCCCGGATGATGAAATCGATCACGGATTCCAGCCCCTCACCGGCGTGGAGGTTGGTGAAGATGAAGGGCCGATCGCCGCGCATGCGGCGGCTGTCCCGGTCCATGACCTCGAGGGAGGCGCCGACGCCTGCGGCCAGGTCGATTTTGTTGATGACCAGCAGGTCGGAGCGGGTGATGCCGGGACCGCCCTTGCGGGGGATCTTGTCCCCGGCGCAGACGTCGATGACGTAGAGAGTAAGGTCGGAGAGTTCGGGGCTGAAGGTGGCGGAGAGGTTGTCGCCGCCGCTCTCGATGAAGACGACTTCCAGCTCGGGGAAGCGCTGGTTGAGGTCGCCCACGGCGGCGAGGTTCATGGAGGCGTCCTCGCGGATGGCGGTGTGGGGGCAGCCGCCGGTCTCGACGCCGATGATGCGGTCGGCGGGGAGTGCACCATTTCGGGTCAGGAATTCGGCGTCTTCGCGGGTGTAGATGTCGTTGGTGACCACGGCGATCTCGTAGTGGTCGCGCAGGGCCTTGCACAGGGCCTCGACCAGGGCGGTCTTGCCGGAGCCCACCGGGCCACCGATGCCGACTCTGAGGGCGGGTTTGTCTTTCATGGGGTGTTCCTCTTGCTCTGATGGTTTTGTCTGTTGTGGCTTCGAAGGGGTTGGGGTCGGGCGTGGCGGGGGTTCCCTTGGGAATACGCCGTGAATACATCCCTGTAGGCTCGTAGGCGGCATCCCTGCCGCCTACGATTCCCAAGGGAACCCCCGCCACGCCCTCTCATCCTTTCGGGCACCGGGCTTACGGCCAGGCCCGGCCGCCCCAAGAGGTTTCCAGGTGAGCCCGACCTCCGTTTAATAGGCTGAAGCAACCGCGCCCCCTGGATGGAACTTGGCCCCGTTTCCTGGAAAAGAGGGGCTGTGGTCAATCCCACTCTTGCGTCTCTCAGCTCCTGAAGAGCCGGGAGTACTGGGTTTCGTGCAGGCTGCTGGCCAGGGCCACGCCGGGCAGGCCACCGCCCATTTCCTCGTCTTCGAGGGCAAGCCCCTGGCGGGCGGCCTCGCCCACGGGTTCGGCCATTTCCAGCAGCAGTCGCTGGCCGGCGGTCTGGCCCAGGGGCACCAGCTTGATGGCGGCGGACACCTGGTTCTCGCACCAGGCCCAGAGGTAGGCCTCGGCGGCGGTCTCCAGGGGGATGGCCCAGCGGGCGACGGCCAGGGCGTACAGGGTGGGCCAGCCGGCGATGGGGTCGTCCACCCAGGGGGCGGCCTCGGGCAGGTCCAGGTCGCGCAGCAACCGCGCGAGGGCCTGGCCCACGTGGCGATCCTCCTCGCGCAGTTCCTTGGTTTCCCGGCAGGCGCGCAGCCACTGACTCCAGTAATGGACGGCCACGGCGTCGTCGCTTTGCCAGGCCGCGTGCAGGCGGGCCAGGGCGGGAATGTCCACCGGTGCCAGGGCGTGGTGGAGTTGGCCCTGCAGCCAGTCGGCCACGGCATCGGCATTGCGCAGCCAGCCCGCCTCCACGGCGTATTCGAGCCCGGCGGAGTAGCTGTAGGCACCGATGGGCAGGGTGGGACTGATCAGCTGCCAGAGCCGCCGTTGGGCCAGGCCGGGGTTGGTCTCAGTGCTCATGGGCGTGGCCCGCCGGGTCGTGCTGGTGGCTATGGTCGTGGCTATGAGTATGGCCGTGGCCGCCGCCATAGGCCCCCGGTTCCGGTTCGAAGGGGGCCTGCTCGCTCACGACCTCCAGCCCCAGGCCCCGGAGCATGTCGTCCAGCACGTGATCGTGCAGGTAGCGGGCGAATCCGGCGCCGATCTGCAGGGGGACGTGGCGGTTCCCCAGGTGGTAGCAGGCCCGGGCCAGGGCCAGGCCGTCGTCGCCACGCACGGTGCTCACTGCCTCCGCAGCGGCATGTACCCGCACCACGGTGCCGTCCCCGGCCTGCAGGCATTGGCCATCCCGCAGAATCTCGCCCCGGCTCAGCATGACCCCCACCTCCCGGCCATCGTCCAGGGTTGCCCGGAAACGGCTCTTCTGGCGGACCTCGAAGGGCAGGGTCAGGGTGGCGTCGGCAGGGGCGGCCTGGGGTAATCGCTCGGTCAAGGTCAGCATGGTGATCGGTTGCTCCTCCGATAAACGTACAACGGCGTACCCCCGTCATCGCGGGGGTCAAAGGCTTTCCCCCGTCATCGCGAAGGCCGAAGGCCCAAGGCGATCCAGAGCGGTAGACTGCCGCGTCGGCTTCGCCTCCTCGCAGTGACGGTGGGGCGCCATCCCGTCATCGCGAGGGCCGAAGGCCCGTGGCGATCCAAGGCGGTGGACTGCCACGTCGGCTTCGCCTCCTCGCAGTGACGGTGGGGGCGCCATCCCCGTCATCGCGAGGGCCGAAGGCCCGTGGCGATCCAAGGCGGTAGACTGCCGCGTCGGCTTCGCCTCCTCGCAGTGACGGTGGGGCGCCATCCCCGTCATCGCGAGGGCCGAAGGCCCGTGGCGATCCAAGGCGGTGGACTGCCACGTCGGCTTCGCCTCCTCGCAGTGACGGTGGGGCGCCATCCCCGTCATCGCGAGGGCCGGAGGCCCGTGGCGATCCAGGGCGGTGGACTGCCACGTCGGCTTCGCCTCCTCGCAGTGACGGTGGGGCGCCATCCCCGTCATCGCGAGGGCCGGAGGCCCGTGGCGATCCAGGGCGGTAGACTGCCACGTCGGCTTCGCCTCCTCGCAGTGACGGTGGGGCGAGCCCGCTCCTCGTAGTGACGGTGGGGCGAGCCCGCTCCTCGTAGTGACGGTGGGGGCGGGGGCGCGTCAGAACAGGAAATAGCGCTGCGCCATCGGCAGCACATCCGCCGGTTCGCACACCAGCAGTTCGCCGTCGGCGCGCACCTCGTAGGTCTCCGGGTCCACCTCCATCTTCGGTTGCCAGTCATTCAATACCATGTCCGCCTTGGTCACACTGCGGCAGTCCCTCACCGCCACCAGCCGCCGCTGCAGCCCCAGCCTGTCGCCCACGCCGGCCTCCAGCGCCGCCCGGGAGACAAAGGTCACCGAGCTGTTGGGCATGGCCTTGCCGAAGGCGCCGAACATGTACCGGTAGTGGCGGGGCTGGGGCGTGGGGATGGAGGCGTTGGGGTCGCCCATGGGGGCGGCCGCGATAAAGCCGCCCTTCAGGATCAGGCTCGGCTTCACCCCGAAAAAGGCCGGGTCCCAGAGCACCAGGTCCGCCAGCTTGCCCGGCTCGATGCTGCCCACCTCGTGGGCCACGCCGTGCGCGATGGCCGGGTTGATGGTGGTCTTGGCGATGTAGCGCCGGGCGCGGAAGTTGTCGTTGCGCTCGCCGTCCGGCGCCAGCGGCCCCCGCTGCACCTTCATCTTGTGGGCCGTCTGCCAGGTGCGGATCACCACCTCCCCCACCCGGCCCATGGCCTGGGAGTCGGAGGCGATTACCGAGAACCCGCCGAGGTCATGCAGGATGTCCTCGGCGGCGATGGTCTCGCGGCGGATGCGCGACTCGGCGAAGGCCACGTCCTCGGGAATGGCCGGGTCCAGGTGGTGGCACACCATGAGCATGTCCAGGTGCTCATCGATGGTGTTCACGGTGTAGGGCCGGGTGGGGTTGGTGGAGGAGGGCAGCACGTTGGCCTCGCCCACCGCCTTGATGATATCCGGTGCGTGGCCGCCACCGGCGCCCTCGGTGTGGTAGGTGTGGATGGTGCGCCCCTTGAAGGCCGCCAGGGTGTTCTCCACGAAGCCCGACTCGTTGAGGGTGTCGGTGTGGATGCAGACCTGCACGTCGTGGGCCTCCGCGACGTTCAGGCAGTTGTCGATGGCCGCCGGGGTGGTGCCCCAGTCCTCGTGCAGCTTCAGCCCCAGGGCGCCGGCCTCCACCTGCTCGTTCAGGGCGTCGGGCAGGCTGGCGTTGCCCTTGCCGAGAAAACCCAGGTTCATGGGGAAGCCCTCGGCGGCCTCCAGCATGCGGTGGATGTTCCAGGGCCCGGGGGTGCAGGTGGTGGCGTTGGTACCGGTGGCCGGGCCGGTGCCGCCGCCGATCATGGTGGTGATGCCCGACATCAACGCCTCTTCAATCAATTGCGGGCAGACGAAGTGGATGTGGGCGTCGATATGGCCGGCGGTGAGGATCTTGCCCTCGCCGGCGATGGCCTCGGTGCCGGGGCCGATGATGATGTCCACGCCGTCCTGGGTGTCCGGGTTGCCGGCCTTGCCGATGGCGTGGATGCGCCCGGCCCTGATGCCCACGTCCGCCTTCACGATCCCCCAGTGGTCGAGGATGAGGGCGTTGGTGATGACCAGGTCCACAGCCTCGGCGTTGGTGCGCTGGCTCTGCCCCATGCCGTCGCGCACCACCTTGCCGCCACCGAACTTCACCTCGTCGCCGTAGATGGTGTGGTCGCGCTCCACCTCGATGAACAGCTCGGTGTCCCCCAGGCGCACGCGGTCGCCGGTGGTCGGGCCGAACATGTCGGCGTAGGCGCGGCGGGAAATACGGGTAGTCATGCGCTCTCTCCTGTTGCCGGCCCCATCACCCGGCCCTGAAAGCCGTAGATATCGCCACTGCCCGCGTAGCGCACCAACTGCACCGTGCGGCTCTGGCCGGGCTCGAAGCGCACCGCCGTGCCGGCGGCGATATCCAGCCGGAAGCCCCGGGTAGGCTCGCGGTCGAAGTGGAGGTGGTCGTTGACCTCGTAGAAGTGGTAGTGGGAGCCCACCTGGGCGGGGCGGTCGCCGGTGTTGGTCACCTCCACGGTGAGGGTGTCGCGCCCCGCGTTGAGGGTGATCTCGCCGTCCTCGGGAAGGATTTCTCCGGGTATCATGGTGCGCCTCCCTAGCGGATGGGCTCGTGTACGGTGACCAGCTTGACCCCGTCCGGGAAGGTGGCCTCCACCTGCACTTCGGGGATCATCTCCGCGACCCCTTCCATCACGTCCTCCCGGGTCAGCACCTGGCCACCGGCATCCATCATCTCGGCCACGGAACGCCCCTCCCGGGCGCCCTCCATGATGGCGCAGGAGATGAGCGCCACCGCCTCCGGGTGGTTGAGCTTCAAGCCCTTGGCCTTACGCCGCTCCGCCAGCAGCCCGGCGGTGAAGAGCAGCAGCTTGTCTTTCTCTCTCGGGGTCAGATCCATGGGTTCGGCCTCATGTACTCCAGATTCGGGGGGGACAAGGGGGAAGCCCGACCACGGGCTCGCGGATAGTGCGCCAGGCCTGTTCCAGGGTCTTGCGCACCGGTTCCACGCCGGGCCCCAGCACGCGCACTGCCAATAGCCCCTCCGGGCACCGGGTCGCCCCCATCCGGACGCCGGGTGGCACCTGCAGGGCGTCCCGCAGGTCGTGCTCCAGGCCGTCCGGGGCGGGCGACGCCAGCAGGGTGGCGAACACCGCCTGGCCCTGCAGCCCCCAGGGGGCGGTGCGGAGGGGGTCGTCGGCATTCAGGGAGAGGCGCTCCCGCAGCAGGGGCATTTGCTCGCAATTCACCGCCAGCCGCTGATCCAGCACGCCCCTGGGGAAGTGGTCACCACTCCCCGGACGGCCCAGGGCCACCATCTCCCAGGCGATCAGGCGGGCGCCTTCGGCCAACTCGAAGCGGTTGATCAGCCGGCTACGGCTGCCCCCGTGGAGGATGGTCTCCATGGGCAGCCACTCGAATGTGGCGCCCGGGGCCAACCGGAAAACCTGCCGCTGGATGGACCAGTCGCCCGAGGAGCGGTAGAACTTGGCCGCCCCGGGGGTGGTCATCAGGGCGTGGGCGCCCTCGCCCACCTCCACGGAGAGGTCCAGTTCATCGCCACCCACCAACCCCCCAGGGGGGTGAAGCAGGTAGGCGTGGCAGGGCGCGCCCTCCGGGTGGAAGGTGCGCTGGACCACCAGCGGCCCTTGGTGGCGTCGTCGCACCAGGGCGGTGCGTTCACCCCGCCGGGCGAAGTCCAGCCGCAATGCCCCCCGCCACCCCGGGCTCACGGGTGCTGCTGAGGGGGCCGGGTCGGCCCCCGGTGACCAGGCTTGTTGGGCGACAGCCATCTCGCCGCGCTCAGAACAGTGCGACGAGGACGAGACCGGCCAGCACGATACCCACGCCGGCGCCCCGCGCCAGCGGCAGGGCCGGCAATTGCCGGCGGGCCAGGCGCTCCAGGCCCACGCCCGCCGCGAGCAGGACGGCACTGGCCAGCAGGAAGCCCGCGCCGAAGCTCAGGCCGGAGAGGCCAGCGGCCATCTCGGCGCCGTGGGCATGGCCGTGAAACAGGGCAAAGGCTGCGGCCAGGGCCATACCGGTGGCCAGGGGCAAGCGACCGCCCCAGGCCACCAGCCCGCCTACCACCAGCAGGGAACCGAGAATGCCGAACTCCACCGCCACCATCGGTGCGGAGGCCAGCCCCACCCCGAAGCCCACGAGCATGGCGAGCAGGAAAGCGCCCGGCAACAGCAGGGCGCTGCGCCGGTCGCCTTGCTGGCCGGCCCAGAGCCCCAGGCCCAGCATTGCCAGCAGGTGATCCAGCCCCAACAGCGGGTGCAGGAGTCCCTGGCCGAAGCCCCCGTGTACATGAGGATGGGGATGCGGATGCGCCAGCGCCAGCGGCGCGGCCAGCAGGGCCGCCAGCGCGAACAGCAGGATGGGCAGGGAAGTACGGCTCATGGTCACCTCGGCATGTCAGTGGTCCACGGAAGGGCGTTATACCCACTCCGTCTATCCAAGTTGCATGCCAGGGAAGAGCACCCGCTGTTTCAGGGCGTTGCGCAGGACAAAGGCGCCGTGGTGCGCACTAGACGGGGGCGTTGGCGGGAAAGGGCACCAAACCGGTGCATAAAGGTCGCCTGGTTAGGCCGCGCCGCCGTTCCCGTACTCGACGATCGCCTCCAGACAGTGCAGCGCCAGATCGGCCTCCAGGCGCTCGTAGGGCGTGGGCACGCCCAGGTCCAGCAGGCGGGTGACCTCGAGCCCGGGGTAGCCACAGGGATTGATGCGAAGGAAGGGTTCCAGGTCGACATCCACGTTTACGGCCAGGCCGTGGTAGCTGCAGCCGCGGCGCACGCGCAGGCCCACAGACGCCACCTTGCGACCCTCCACGTAGACGCCGGGGGCGTCGTCGCGCGCCTCGGAGGCAATCCCGTAGCCCGCCAGCAGGCTGATCACGGTGTGCTCCAGGGCGCTGACCAGGCTGCGCACGCCCAGGCCCCAGCGGCGCAGGTCCAGCAGGGGGTAGAGCACGATCTGGCCCGGGCCGTGGTAGGTGACCTGGCCGCCCCGGTCGGTCTCCACCACCGGGATCTCACCGGGGTCGAGGATATGTTCGCGCCGTCCCGCCTGCCCCAGGGTGTAGACCGGCGGGTGGGAGACCACCCAGAGCTGGTCCGGCGTGTCCGGGCCGCGCTCGTCGGTGTAACGGCGCATCGCGGACCAGGTCTCGCGGTAGTCGCGCCGGCCCAGGTAGCGGACCTGGATATCGGTCAACGGGGACGGGGGCATAGGCACTCCTTATACAGCTACCTTTAACGAGGCGCAAAATAAACCGTCATGGCAAAGGCGGCCCCTCATCGCGACGGCCGAAGACATCCCCCACCCGTCATCGCGAGGGCCGAAGGCCCGCGGCGATCCAGAGCGGTAGACTGCCACGTCGGCTTCGCCTCCTCGCAGTGACAGTGGGGGTGGGGGCGGGTCCGGTCCTCGCCGTGACGGTGGGGGGTGACGCCGCCGCTCGCCGTAACGGTGGGGACGGGTTCGCTCCTCGCAGTCGCGCTGGGGGTGGCGCCAGTCACGGTGGGAGTAGCGCCGCCAGTCGCCGTGGGAGTGGCGGCGTCGGTGGCGGTGGTGACGGGCCCGCCCCAGCGGTGACGGTGAGGCGGGGCCGCGTTGGCAGTGCCGGTGGGAAGCGCGTTCGCAATGACAACGAAGCTTTCGTTCATGGTTCCCTAGAGGGTCATCAGGATGGCCTCTTCCGCATGCAAGGCGCGGTAGATGGCATCCAGTTGCGGCCGGCTGTGGGCGGTGATGGTGGCGGTGACCGAGACGAAACGGCCGTTGCGGCTCTCGCTGACGCGCAACTCCACCTGCTCCGGGCGGTCCAGGTGCTCGGTGAGCACCGCCCGGACCAGGGCCTCGATGTCCGCCTCCGCACGACCCATGGCCTTGATCGGGAAGCGGCAGGGGAACTCAAGGGGGGTGTTGTCCTCGTCGAACTGCTGAACCATCTCAGCCTCCGGCGGCCCAGGCCGCCTTGTGCTCGTCGAACCAGGCTCGGGTCCGCCGCCACATCGGTCCGGGGCGACCGTCGCCCACCGGCTCGCCGTCCAACCGGGTGACCGGGAGCAGCTCCTTGGTGGAGCTGGTCAGCCAGATCTCATCGGCCCGTGCCAGCTCCTCGGCGCTGATGGTGGTGCACTCGCAGGCCACGCCGTGGTCGCGTAATAGCTCCACGACAAAGTCGCGGGTGACCCCGGGCAGCAGGCCCGGCCCCTGCAGCGGCGTCTTCACTCTATTTTCGCACACCACGAAGGCATTGCTGGCCGCCCCCTCGGTGAGCTGGCCGTCGCGCAGCAGCAGCGCCTCGTCCGCGCCCGCCTCCACCGCCTGCTGGCGCAGCAGCACGTTGGGCAGCAGGGCGACGGTCTTTAGATCGCAGCGCCCCCAGCGGTTGTCCTGGAGCCGGACGGCGGACTTGCCCTGCTCGCTGTCCGGCGGCATCGGGGTCGGCAGGGGCGAGGCCGTCATGAAGACAGTGGGCCGGGTCCCTTCCGGGAAGGCGTGGTCGCGCTGCTCGGGCACCCCGCGGGTGATCTGCAGGTAGACCCCCGCATCCCGCCACCGGCCGGCCGCCAGCAGCTCGTGGATCAGGCGGGTCCAGTGCTCATGGGTATGGGGATTGGGCAGGCGGATACCGGCCAGGGTCTGGTCCAACCGGCGCAGGTGTGCCGGCAGCCGGAAGGGGCGGCCACCGTAGACTGGGACCACCTCGTAGGCGCCATCGCCGAACAGGAAGCCCCGGTCCATGGGCGAGATACAGGCGCGCTCCAGGGGCAGGAACTCGCCGTTCAGATAGCAGATGTCACGCATGGCCGCTCCGGTCACTGGAATCGCAGCAGGACATCGTCCACCAACCGGCGCCAGAGGCTGCCCTCGGCCACGGTCTCCCGCGCCAGCAGGGGCTCCTCGTGCATCACCTCCCCCTGCAGCCGGATGATCAGGCGGCCGACCGGCTGTCCGGCCTCGATCGGGGCGATCAGCGGCTCGTCCAGGCGCAGGCGAGCCTCCAGGTTCTCGTACTGCCGGCGGGGGATGGTCACATAGAGTTCATCGGCAATGCCCACCCCGAGGTCCTCCATATCGCCCTTCCAGACCCGGGTGCGGGTCAGCTCCTCGCCCTCGTCATAGAGCCGGTGGGTCTCGAAGAAACGGAAGCCGTAGTTGAGCAGCGACTGGGTCTGATCCGCCCGCGCCTGCTCGCTGGCGGTACCCAGCACCACGGAGATCAGGCGCGTGCCCTCGCGCTCGGCGGAGGCGGCCAGGTTGTAGCCGGCGGCGCTGGTGTGGCCGGTCTTCAGCCCGTCGACGCTGGAGTCGCGCCAGAGCAGACGATTGCGGTTGGACTGACGGATATCGTTCCAGGTGAAGCTGCGCTCGGAGTACCAGCCGTAGTACTCGGGGAAGTCACGGACGATGGCGCGGGCCAGGAGGGCGGTGTCGCGGGCCGTGGTCTTCATCGCCTCGTCGGGCAGGCCGGTGGCATTGGCAAAGTAGGTGTTCTCCATGCCCAGCTGCTCGGCATAGCTGTTCATCACCTGGGCGAAGGTCTGCTCATCGCCGGCGATATGCTCGGCCAGCGCCACACAGGCATCGTTGCCGGATTGAATGATGACGCCCCGGATCAGATCCCCCACGCGGACGTTATCGCCGGGCTCGATGAACATCCGCGAACCGGGGGTCCGCCAGGCACGTTCGCTCACCGTCACCAGTTCGTCCAGATCGATGTTGCCCTCACGGAGCTCGCTAAAGACCACGTAGGCGGTCATCATCTTGACCAGGCTAGCCGGGTCACGCGCCTCGTCGGCGTTGTTCTCCGCCAGGACCTGGCCGCTGCGAGCATCCATGAGCACGTGGGCCGCCGCCCCCACGGAGGGCGCCGCCGGTGTGGGAATGGGGATCTGACCGGCAGCGGCGCCGGAAACCAGGACCAGCAATAACAGCAGGCAGGCAAGGATCAGCTGACGCATGGGTGCAACTCGCTCACAATCGTCTGGACAGGGTTGGGCATTGTACACGGGGGGTTCGGGCCGGCGGTGGGCTAACGCTCAACCAGGTGGAAGTCCCGCAGGCCCTGGCGTTCCAGTTCGCCATGGGCCTGGTCCACCGCGCCCATGTCGGCCAGCGGCCCGACCTTCACCCGGTGCACGCCGTTGGCGCTATGCACCGCCACCGGTGCGCTCAGTTTGCCGTCGAGCTCATCACGCAGCCGGCGGGCGTTCGCCTCCTGGCCGAAGGCGCCGAGCTGCAGGAAGTAACGGCCACTCGCCTCGGCCCCATTGTCCCGGGAGGGATTGGCGGCGGCCTCGGGCGCGTCCTCGCCCGACGTGACCACCAGCCGCTCGCCCTCCGGCAGCGCCACCGCCGGGAGGCCCGCGGCGTCCGCCCCGTCATCATCGGGGACGGTGGACGCTGCCTGCGCGTCGCCGGCGGGCGCACGGTCCCCGGGGCGGGCGGTACGCAGGGAATCCGCCGCGGTAACGGTCCGCACCCGGACAGGGGCGGTGCCGGCATCCACCATGTCCAGCCGGGTGGCCGCCGCGTAGGACAGGTCGATGATGCGGTTGTCCACGAAGGGGCCGCGGTCGTTGATGCGCACTACCACCCGCTTGCCGTTATCCAGGTTGGTCACCTCGGCGTAGGTGGGCAGGGGCAGTGAGCGGTGGGCCGCGGTCATGGCGTACATGTCGTAGGGCTCGCCACTGGACGTCCGGCGACCGTGGAACTTGGTGCCGTACCAGGAGGCGATCCCCTCCTGGTCGTAGCCCTCGGCGCTGTCCTTGACGTAATAGGTTTGCCCGAACACCTCGTAGCGGGCCGGGTTACCGTAGCGGGCCCGGGGCTCGTCCCGGGGCACCGCGTCCGGCACCTGACTGAGGTCCGGCGGGTTGCTCGGCCCACCGTCGGGGCTGCGGCCGGCGAAGGGCCCACCCTCTTCGCCGGAAGGGCCACTCACCGTGGAGCAGCCAGTCAGAAAGAGGGCCAGGAGCAGGGCGAAAGGGATCAGCCGTCTCATGCGTCGCGCGCCTCCCGGATGGCCTCGGCCAGTTGGAACACCGCCAGGCCGTATAGGGCGCTGTGGTTATAGCGGGTGATGACGTAGAAGTTGTGGAAGGTCACCCAGTATTCCGGGCCGTCCTCGCCCTCCAGCGCCAGCAGCGCCACCGGGGTGTCATCCGCCACGTCGCGCTCGGGTGTGACGCCCGCGGCGGCCAGCTCGGCCATGGTGTGCCGGGTCCGGGTGGGCCCGCGGGTGGCACTGGCCAGCTCGGACCCGGCCTCGCCGGCCACCGTGGCACGCACCGCCACCGGCTCCCCGGCGCGCCAGCCGTGCGCGTCGAAGTAGTTGGCCACACTGCCGAGGATGTCGGCCTTGTTACCGAACAGGTCCCGCTGGCCGCTGCCGTCGAAGTCCACCGCGTAGTGGCGGTAGCTGCTGGCGATGAACTGCGGCAGGCCCATGGCACCGGCGTAGGAGCCCTTGAGCGCCGTCGGGTCCAGCCCCTCCTCGTCCACCAGCAACAGGAACTGCTCCAGTTCCCGACGGAAGAAATCGGCGCGCGGGGGATAACCGAAGGCCAGGGTGGTCAGGGCGTCCAGCACCCGGTGGCGGCCGGCATGGCGGCCGTAGCGGGTCTCCACCCCAATGATGGCCACCAGCACCTCGGGGGCGACCCCGAACGCCTCCGACGCCCGCGCCACCTGGTCAGCGTGCCGGTCCCAGAACTCCACGCCCTGCTCGATGCGGGACTCGGTCAGGAAGATCGGCCGGTAATCGCGCCAGGGACGTGCCTCGGCCGGACTGGAGATGGCATCGATGATCTCCTGCTGGAAGACGGCGCCGTCCACCAACGCCTGCACCTGCGCCCGGTCCAGACCGTGACGCTGACTGACCTCCTCGGCGAAGGCGGCCAGGCCATCGTCCGAAAACCCGGCCTGCACCGGAGCCGCCAGCCCCGCCAGCAGGACAAAGCCGGCGGCCAGCCACGATTTCTTAAGGTCCATTACACAGAATACCCGCTAAGTTATTCAGGATGACCATATTCTTCGATGGGTGTGTATGGACATGAGAATACCGAAAGCGGCCATCACCGTCACCAGTGACGTGCCCCCGAAACTCACCAGCGGCAACGGCAGCCCCACCACCGGCAGCAGCCCGGAAACCATGCCCGCGTTGACGAACACGTAGACGAAGAAAGTAAGGGCCAGGCTGCCCCCCACCAGTCGGCTCCAGGTGTCCTGGGCGTTGACCGCGATCCACAGACCGCGGCCGACGATGAAAAGATAGACCGCCAGCAGCTGCACCACACCCACCAGACCAAACTCCTCGCTGACCACGGCCATGACGAAGTCTGTGTGCCGCTCGGGCAGGAAGTCCAGGTGGGCCTGGGTGCCGTTGAGCCAGCCCTTGCCGAACAACCCGCCGGAGCCGATGGCGATCTTCGACTGCATGATGTGGTAGCCGGCACCCAGCGGGTCGCGTTCCGGGTTGAGGAAGGTGAGCACCCGCTGTTGCTGGTAGTCCTGCATGACGAAGAACCAGAGCAGCGGGGCAGCGGCGGCGAGCAGGGCCAGCAGGGCGAATATCCAGCGCCAGCGCAGCCCGGCGAGATAGAGCACGAAGAACCCGGAGGCCGCGGTGACCACGGCGGTGCCCAGGTCCGGCTGCAGCGCGATCAGCGCCGTGGGCACGAGGATGAACGTGCCGCAGATGACGATGCTACGCCAGTTCGGCGGCAGCGGACGCTCCGCCAGCCACCAGGCCACCATCATGGGGATGGCCAGTTTCATCAGTTCCGAAGGCTGGAAACGCACGATCCCCAGGTCCAGCCAACGCTGTGCGCCCTTGCCCATGACGCCGAGCACCATCACCGCCAGCAGCATGACCACCCCGGCGGCGAACAGCCACGGCGTCCAGCGCCGCAGGGTACTGGGCGGGATCTGCGCCATCGCCAGCATGACGGAGAAGGCGATACCGAGGCGGATGAGCTGCTTCTGCACCTGGGCGGGGTTCTCGCCAAAGGAGCTGTAGAGCACCGCCAGGCCGAACAGCGCCACCAGCAACAGCGCCGTCAGCAAGGTGCCGTCCAGGTGCAGATAGCGCTGCAGCGGGGACAGGCCACTGGTGCCCAGGCGGCTGCGCGTGCCCAGCGGGTTGCGGGTCAGATCAATCGCCGCCATGCTCGCTCACCTCCGCCGCTACCTCGACCTCCGCTTCCACCGGCCCCTTCAGGTAGGCATCCAGCACCTGCCGGGCCACCGGTGCCGCGCTCCGGCCCCCGCCGCCGCCGTGCTCCACCACCACCGAGACCGCGATCCTGGGCGCCTCCGCCGGCGCGAAGGCCACAAACAGGCCGTGGTCGCGATGGTGGTAGGGGCGGTCCTCGTGGTCCACATCGCGCATCCGGGCCGAAACCTGGGCGGTGCCGGTCTTACCGGCGATCCGGTAGTCGAGCCCGTCATCGATGCGCCGGGCGGTGCCAAAGCGGCCATGCACCGTCATCTCCATGCCCTCGATCACCGCATCCCAATGCCTGGCGTCGCTCACCACGACCCGCTCCTCCGGATCGGGCACCGCCGGCGGGGCCTCGAGCGGTTCGGCATCGTCACCGGTGCGCGCCAACAGGCGCGGCTGCACCGCCTGGCCCCGATTGGCCATGACCGCCGTGGCCACCGCCAGTTGCAGCGGGGTGACCGAGAAGTAGCCCTGGCCAATGCCGGTATGCAGGGTCTCGCCGTGGTACCACCCCTCGCCCAGCGCGCCGCGTTTCCAGTCGCGCGAGGGCAGCACTCCGCGCCGTTCGCCGTTGAGATCCAGGCCGCTGAGCTGACCGAAGCCGAACCCGGCGAGGAAACCGGACATGTCGTCGATGCCCATCCGGTAGGCGAGATCGTAGAAATAGATATTGCAGGACTCCGCGATGGACTCACGCAGCGCCAGCAGGCCGTCGTTGGAGTGCCAGCGACCACGGTAGACCCGGTCGTCTCCGGGGATGGAGAACTGGCCGGAGCACTGCACCCGGCGGGTCTCGTTGGTCTCGCCGTGATGCAGGCCGGCCAGCGCCACGAAGGGCTTGATGGTGGAGCCCGGCGGGTACTGGCCGCGGATGGCGCGGTTGAACAGCGGCTGGCTGCCCGCACTCTGCAGCGCCTGGAACTGCTGGTGACTGATGCCGCCCACGAAGAGGTTAGGGTCGTAGCCCGGATGGCTGACCATGGCCAGGATGTCCCCGGTGTGGACGTCCATGGCCACCACCGAGCCCCGCTGGTCACCCAGCGCCGCCTCCGCCACCCGTTGCAGGCGACTATCGAGGGTCAGGTAGAGGTCCACGCCGGGTTCCGGCGGGTGGCGCTCCAGCACCCGCAGCACCCGCCCCAGGGCGTTGGTCTCCACCTGCTCGTAACCCACCCGCCCGTGCAGCAGGTTCTCGTAGGCCCGCTCCACACCGCTCTTGCCAATGTGGGTGCTGCCGGCGTAGTTGGCGGTGTCGATGCGGCGGAGTTCCTGCTCGCTGATCCGGCCCACATACCCCAGCACATGGGCCATGTGTTCGCCATGGGGATAGTGGCGGGTGAGTTGCGCCCGCACCTCCACCCCGGGGAAACGGTGACGGTGCACCGACAGCCGCGCCACCTCCTCCTCGGTCAGGCGCAGCTTCAGGGGCACCTCGTGGAAGCGCCGGGCGCGCTGGAGCTGCTGCTGGAAGCGGCTGATCTCCGCTTCATCCAGGCTCACCACCTCGCCCAGCGCCGCCAGCAGCGCCGGCATGTCACGCACCTGTTCCGGGGTGACCGTCAGCCGATAGGAGGGGCGGTTCTCGGCCAGGAGCACGCCATTACGGTCGTAGATCAGCCCCCGGGTGGGCGGCACCGGTTGCAGGCGCACGCGATTCTGCTGGGAGAGGGTGCTGTAGTGCTCGTGATCGCGCACCTGCAACTTGACCATCTGGTTGACCAGTACCCCGGTGAACAGACAGACGGCCACCGCCGCCACCACGACGCGGCGGAAGAACTGACGGGCCTCGGTGGAACCGTCCTTGATGGCCTTGGAGTGGTGCATTCCGCTCACTACTGTACGCCGAAATGGCGGCGCGCGGTACGCAGCAGGAAAAAGACCCAGGGCCACAGCGCCGCGCCAATCACCGGTGCCAGCCAGGCCTGCCAGGGGGGCACCGGCCGGCCGACAAAACCATTGACCCAGAACAGCACCAACTGCACTGCATAGAGCAGCAGCAGGATGGTCAGCGCCTGTTGCCAGACGGGCATCAGGCGCATCCGCCGGTGCAGCTTGAGGATGATCCAGGCGATCAGTGCGAAGGCCAGCGCGTGCTGGCCCAGCAGGCTGCCGACCAGGGCATCCTGAAACAGGCCGGCCAGCCAGGCCACCGTCACCCCCACCCGGCTGGGCAACGCCATGGCCCAGTACAATAACACCAGGGCCACCCATTGCGGCCGCGCCGGCACCGCCCAATCGGGCATGGGCACGATCACCAGCATCCCCGCCAGCACCAGACTGGCGAGGATGACCCAGCGGCCGCGGGGAATGGCCGGGTTCATTGCGCCTCCTCCCCCGGCACAGCGGCCGGCGGGGAGGCGGCGTCCGGGGCCTCCTCCGGCGGGACCGCCCCTGGGGCTGGGGCCGGTTCGGATGCCGACGGCACAGCCGGAGCCTCCACCGCCGGCAGGTCCGGCATCCGGCCGAGAGCGCCCCCCTGAACCAGTACCATTTTCCGGCTGCGGTCCAAGGCCGCCAGCGGGCGGGCGCTGACCCGGGCGAAGGGCTCGCCCGGATCCAGCACCACCCGCTCCACCTCGGCCACCGGGTACCCGCGCGGGAAGACACCCCCCAGCCCGGAGGTCACCAGCAGGTCGCCGGACTGGATATCGGCATTGATGGGCACGCTGCCCAATTCCAGGCGGTTCAGGTCGCCGGTGCCCAGGGCGATGGTGCGCAGGCCGTTGCGGTTGACCTCCACCGGAATGGCGTGACTGGGGTCGGTGATCAATCGCACCATCGCCCCGTGGGTGCCCACCCGGTCCACCTGCCCCATCACCCCCTCGGCGTCGAGGACCGCCTGACCCACGGTCACCTGGTGGACACTGCCCTTGTCCACCTGGATCAGGTGGGAGTAGGGATCCAGGTCCACCCGGGTGAGCTCGGCGATGAGCACCGTCTCGCCGAGCTGCCCCGAGGAGCCGAGCAGGTCACGCAGCCGCTGGTTCTCCATCTCCAATGCCTGCAGACGCTGGAGCCGTGCCTGGTCGAGCAGGTAGCGCCGGCGCAGCTCGCGGTTCTCGTCCACCAACTGCTGGCGACTGGCCAGATGCTCGCCCAGGCGCTGGCTGGCCTCAATGGGCAAACTCACCGCCTGCTGCACCGGCCAGACCACCGCGGCCAGGCCCTGGCGGACCGGATCGGCCAGTTGCTGGCGGTGATCCAGGGTCATCAAGAGCACCGAGACCAGCGCCAGCAGCACCAGTCGCACGGTGATGGAAGGTCCTTGCAGGAATAACGGTTTGATGGCCCTTACCGGATGTCAGTGCCGGCACCGACCCTCCAGGGCCGTGCCGGCAGATACTGCCAGATCCGTGGCCGGTGACCCACTGGCCTAATGCCGGCCGCCCCGGATCTACTCGCTGATGAACAGGTCGGTGCCCTTCTCGTCCATCATCTCCAGCGCACGCCCCCCGCCACGGGCCACGCAGGTGAGCGGGTCGTCGGCCACCACCACCGGCAGCCCGGTCTCCTCCATCAGCAGCCGGTCGATATTGCGCAGCAGCGCCCCGCCCCCGGTAAGCACGATGCCGCGCTCGGCCACGTCCGCCCCCAGCTCAGGCGGGGTCTGCTCCAGCGCGGTCTTGAGCGCGGAGACAATACCGGAGAGCGGCTCCTGCATGGATTCGAGGATCTCGTTACTGTTCAGGGTGAAGCTGCGCGGCACCCCCTGGGCGAGGTTGCGCCCCCGCACCTCCACCTCGCGCACCTCGGCGTCCGGGAAGGCGGTACCGATCTCATGCTTGATCCGCTCCGCGGTGGTCTCGCCGATCAGGATGCCGTAGTTGCGGCGCACGTAGTTGATGATGGCCTCGTCGAAGCGATCACCGCCGATACGCACCGAGGCGGAGTAGACGATGCCGTTCAGCGACAACACCGCCACTTCAGAGGTGCCGCCACCGATATCCACCACCATGGAGCCACTGGCCTCGTCCACCGGCATGCTGGCGCCAATGGCCGCCGCCATGGGCTCCTCCACCAGAAAGACCTCCCGTGCGCCCGCGCCCTCGGCGGATTCGCGGATCGCCCGGCGCTCCACCTGGGTGGCGCCGCAAGGCACACAGACCAGCACCCGCGGGCTGGGCTTGAAGATCCGCGCCTCGTGGACCTTCTTGATGAAGTGCTGCAGCATCTTCTCAGTCACGGTGAAGTCGGCGATCACGCCGTCCTTCATGGGGCGGATGGCGCGGATGTTGGCGGGGGTACGCCCCAGCATGGCCTTGGCCTCGCCGCCCACGGCGACGATGCGTTTGGCGCCACCGTCACGGTCCTGGCGGATGGCCACAACCGACGGCTCGGCGAGCACGATGCCTTTGCCACGGAGGTAGATCAGCGTGTTGGCGGTCCCCAAGTCGATGGAGACGTCGTTGGAGAAGAGTCCTCGAATACCCTTGAACATTGAGTTTAGAACCGGCTGGAAGGAAAGTCGCCAATCTACACATTGGGCGGCACTTTGGGCAAGCGGGGTGTTGTGGTAAGTTTTCCGGCTTACCGTCTTGGAGGATGCGCAATGTCCCTGGAAGAATCGGAAGTCAAGCACATTGCCCACCTGGCGCGGGTGGCCATCGAGGCCGATGACATCCCCGGCTACGCCCGCAATCTGTCCGACATTCTCGACTTCGTCGAGCAGATGAAGGACATCGACACCTCCGGCGTCACCCCCATGGCCCACCCTCTGGACGCGGTGCAGCGCCTGCGCGAGGACGAGGTCACCGAGCCGGACCAGCGGGAGCGCTTCCAGGCCATCGCACCGGCCACCGAGGCCGGTCTCTACCTGGTGCCGCGTGTCATCGAGTAACCCGCGCCGCCACCCCGTGCCCCCATTGAAGGGACCCGACCCGACATGCATGAAAAGACCGTAGCCGAGATCGCCGCCGCCCTGCGTGCGGGCGAGTTCTCCAGTCGCGAGGTCACCGAGGCCTTTCTGGCGCGCATCGACGCGCTGAACCCGGTGACCAACGCCGTCATCACCCCCACGCCGGAACAGGCCCTGGCCGCCGCCGATGCGGCAGATCAGCGCATCGCCGCCGGCGAGGCCGGACCGCTCACCGGCGTGCCGCTGGTGCACAAGGATATCTTCTGCACCCAGGGGGTGCGCACCAGCTGCGGCTCGCGGATGCTGGACAACTTCACCGCCCCCTACGACGCCACCGTGGTGGGCAAGCTGGCCGACGCCGGCATGGTCATGCTGGGCAAGGCCAACATGGACGAGTTCGCCATGGGCTCCTCCAACGAGACCAGCTACTACGGCCCGGTGAAGAACCCCTGGGATTTGGACGCCGTGCCCGGCGGCTCCTCCGGCGGCTCCGCCGCGGCGGTGGCCGGGCGCCTGGCGCCGGCGGCCACCGGCACCGACACCGGCGGTTCCATCCGCCAGCCGGCGGCACTGTGCGGCCTCTCCGGGCTCAAGCCCACCTACGGCCGGGTCTCCCGCTACGGCATGATCGCCTTCGCCTCCAGCCTCGATCAGGGCGGCCCCATGGCCCGCACCTGCGAGGACTTGGCGCTGCTGCTCGGCGGCATGGCCGGCTTCGACACCCGCGACTCTACCAGCGTCGACCACGTGGTGCCCGATTACACCGAGACCCTCAACCGCTCGGTGAAGGGGCTGAAGATCGGCGTGCCCAAGGAGTTCTTCGGCGAGGGCCTCGACCCCGAGGTGCGCCGGGTGGTGGAGGCCGCCATCGAGGTCTACCGCGAAGAGGGGGCCGAGATCCGCGAGATCTCGCTGCCCAACACGCGGCACTCGGTGCCGGTCTATTACGTCATCGCCCCGGCCGAGGCCTCCTCCAACCTCTCGCGCTATGACGGGGTGCGCTACGGCTACCGCTGCGAGGACCCCAGCGACCTGGAGGACCTGTACAAGCGCTCCCGCGGTGAGGGCTTCGGCGAGGAGGTCAAGCGCCGCATCCTGGTGGGCACCTACGCCCTGTCCGCCGGCTACTACGACGCCTACTACCTCAAGGCCCAGCAGGTGCGGCGCCTGATCCGCGACGACTTCACCCGCGCGCTGCAGGCGGTGGACGTGATCATGGGCCCCACCTCGCCCACCGTGGCCTTCAACATCGGCGAGCGCACCGACGACCCGGTGCAGATGTACCTCTCCGACGTCTACACCCTGGCGGTCAACCTGGCCGGCGTGCCCGGGCTGTCCATCCCCGCCGGCTTTGCCCAGGGCCGCCCGGTGGGGCTGCAGATCATCGGTGATTACTTCGACGAGGCCCGGCTGCTCAACGTCGGCCACAAGTACCAGCAGGTGACCGACTGGCACCGGCAGGTCCCCCAGGGCTTCGAGTAAGCGTCGGCTCGAACGGCACCCGGCAGCAGTCAGCCAGTCCCCAGGGCTTCGACCAGGAACACGATTATGGAATGGGAAACGGTAATCGGGCTTGAGATTCACGCCCAGCTCGCCACCAAAAGCAAAATCTTCTCCGGTGCGGCCACCGCCTACGGTGCCGAGCCCAACCGCCAGGCCTGCGCGGTGGACCTGGGCATGCCCGGGGTGCTGCCGGTACTGAACAAGGGCGCGGTGCGCATGGCCACCAAGTTCGGCCTGGCCATCGGCGCCAAGATCGCCCCGCGCTCGGTGTTCGCGCGCAAGAACTACTTCTACCCCGACCTGCCCAAGGGCTACCAGATCAGTCAGTACGAGCTGCCCATCGTGGAGGGCGGCGAACTGTGGATCGAGCTGGAGGACGGCGAGCGCAAGCGCATCGGCGTCACCCGCGCCCACCTGGAGGAGGACGCCGGCAAGTCGCTGCACGAGGACTTCCACGGCATGACCGGAGTGGACCTCAACCGCGCCGGCACCCCGCTGCTGGAGATCGTCTCCGAGCCGGACCTGCGCAGCGCCGCCGAGGCCGCGGCCTACATGAAGAAGCTGCACGCGCTGGTCCGCTACCTGGAGATCTGCGACGGCAACATGCAGGAGGGCTCCTTTCGCTGCGACGCCAACGTCTCCGTCCGGCCCAAGGGCGAGGAGAAGTTCGGCACCCGCGCCGAACTGAAGAACCTCAACTCCTTCCGCTTTGTGGAGCGCGCCATCAACTACGAGGTGGAGCGCCAGATCGCGCTGATCGAGTCCGGCGGCACGGTGGTGCAGGAGACCCGCCTGTACGACGCCGACAAGGGCGAGACCCGCTCCATGCGCACCAAGGAAGAGGCCAACGACTACCGCTACTTCCCGGACCCCGACCTGCTGCCGGTGGAGCTGGACCCGACGTTCATCGAAGAGGTCCGCGAGACCCTGCCGGAGCTGCCGGACGAGAAGCGGGCCCGCTTCGTCGAGGAATACGGCCTGTCCGACTACGACGCCGGCGTGCTCACCGCCACCCGTGAGCTGGCCGAGTTCTACGAATCCGTGGTGACCGAGTCCGGCGGCTTTGCCAAACGCAGCGCCAACTGGGTGCAGGGCGACTTCCTGGGCGCGCTCAACAAGGCCGGCCTGGAGCTGGCCGACAGCCCTGTCACCCCGGAGATGCTCGGCCGGCTGGTCGCCCGCATCGAGGACGAGACCATCTCCGGGCGCGTGGCCAAGGAGGTGTTCGAGGCCATGTGGAACGGCGAGGGCGAGCCGGACCAGATCATTGAGGCGAAGGGCCTCAAGCAGGTCACCGACACCGGTGCCATCGAGGCCATGATCGACGAGGTGCTGGCGGCCAACCCCAAACAGGTGGAGCAGTACAAGGGCGGTAAGGACAAGCTGCTGGGCTTCTTCGTCGGCCAGGTCATGAAGGCCTCCCGCGGTAAGGCCAACCCGGGGCAGGTCAACGAGCTGCTGAAGGAAAAGCTCGACAGCTGAGCGGGCGGAGGCCCCTTGAGCAGACCATGACCGACCACCTGCATCGCTTTATCTTCGAGCACGCCAGCATCCGCGGCGAGCTGGTCCAGCTCAGCGAGAGCTACCGGGAGGTGCTGCGCCGGCGCCCCATGCCCGAGGGGCTGGCGCGGCTCACCGGTGAGGCGATGGCCGCCGGCGCCCTGCTGGTGACCACGCTGAAGTTCAAAGGCCAGCTCAGCCTGCAGTTCCAGGGCGACGGCCCGGTGGGGCTGCTGCTCGTCCAGGTGGGCAGCGACGGCGGCCTGCGGGCCACCGCCCGCTGGAATGAAGACGCCAACCTGCCGGAGCCCGGCGCCCCGCTGGACCGGTTTTTCGGCCAGGGCCATCTCGCCATCACCATCGAGCCCAAGGACGAGGGCGAGCGCTACCAGGGCCTGGTGGGCCTGGGCGGCGGCCGGCTGGCCGAGGCGGTGGAAGGCTACTTCCGCGACTCTGAACAGTTGGACACCCGCATCTGGCTCAGCAGCGACAGCCAAACCACCGCCGGCCTCCTGCTCCAGCGCCTGCCCGGTGAGGACCCGGACCCCGATGCCTGGAATCGCGCCGGCCTGCTGGCCGACACCCTGACCATGGACGAACTGCGCAACCTGGATGCCGGCGAGATCCTCCGCCGACTCTTCCACGAAGAGGACCTGCGGCTGTTCGACCCCACCCCCTTCCGTTTCCATTGCAACTGCTCACGCGAGCGCATCAGCCACATTCTGCTCTCCATGGGCGAGGCGGAGATCCGGGAATTGCTCCGCGAACAGGGCACGATCGAGACCCACTGCCAGTTCTGCAACGCCGGCTACCGTTTCGATGCCGTCGACATCGAGCAACTCTTCAGCGACAAACCCAGCCACGGCCCACAGACACCCCCCACCCAGCACTAGGCCAACGCCGGAGAACGCACCCTTTGGCACCGCGATGACGGAAACGTCCGCCCCGTCATCGCGAGCCCCCCGCCCCGCTGCGCGGGCCCGAATCAACGAGGAACGGGGCACCCCTGTCATTGCCAGGGCCGAAGGCTTTCCCCCCGTCATCGCGAGGGCCGAAGGCCCGTGGCGATCCAGAGGGGTAGACTGCCACGTCGGCTTCGCCTCCTCGCAGTGACGGGGGGGGCTGTGACAGCACGTGCCCTCCACCCGTCATCGCGAGGCGCGCAGCGCCGTGGCGATCCAGAGCGGTAGACTGCCGCGTCGGCTCCGCCTCCTCGCAGTGACGGGGGGCTGTGACGGTGGCAGGGGCCGTTCCCGTTCGCCGGCAAGGTATAGTAGAAAGGTGCCTCATACTATCGTATTGCCGATCGAACTGAACTAGCCTCAATCCATGGACCGAAATCGCCAGCCCTCAGCCACCCAGCATCGCACCACCGATTCCGCGGGTGAGTCCCGGCTTTACCAGCGGGTATTCGAGCAAAACCCCGACGGCATGCTGATCATCGAGGGCCACCGGTTCGTGGTCTGTAACCGGGCGGCGGCCGAGCTTCTGGGCTACGAGGACGTCGGCCAACTGCTCGGACGCACCCCCGAGGAGATCTCGCCGGTCTGCCAGCCCGACGGCCACAGCTCCGCCAAACGGTCCCGCGAGGTGGTGGCCCAGGCCCGGGCGCGGGGTTCGCAACGCTTTGAGTGGCAGCACCTCAAGGCGGACGGCAGTCCGATTTGGGTCGAGGTGCTTTTGACCGGCCTGGACCGAGATGAACGGTCCAAAATTCTAGTCGTCTGGCGGGACATCTCCCGGCGCAAGGCCCTGGAGGCGGAGGCGCGCGCCGCCCAAGCCTCGCTGGAGGCCATCATCGAGCACAGTCCGGTCGGGCTGCTGTTCCTGGACGGCGAGCGCCGTATCCTGCATTGCAACCCCGCCTTCTTGCGCATGACCGGCTACCGGGCGGAGGAGGTGTTGGGCCGGACCACCGCCTTCCTATACACGAGCCACACCGACTACGAGGCCACCGGCGAGGCCGTCTACCCGGTGCTGCGCCAGGGCCGCACCTCGGAGATCGAACGGGAATTCGTACGGGCCGACGGCGAAGTCATCACCGTCTCCCTGCTGGGCCGCCCGCTGGACCCCTGTGACCTGTCCCAGGGCTTCGTCTGGGTGCTACAGGACATCAGCGAGCGAAAGGCCCTCCAGGACGCGCTGGAGCGGGAGGCCACCTTCGATCAGTTGACCGGGGCACTCAACCGGCGCCGCATTGAGCAGGCCCTGGCGCGGGAGATGGAACGGAGCAACCGGCACGGCGATGCCCTGTCGGTGGCCCTGCTGGACGTGGACCACTTCAAACGCGTCAACGACCAGTACGGCCATAACGTGGGCGACCGGGTGCTGCAAACGCTTATCCGGCGCTGCAAGGAGAACCTGCGGGCCGTCGACCTGATCGGCCGCTGGGGAGGGGAGGAATTCCTCATCGTGCTGCCTGACACCGATCGGCACAGCGCCCTGCAACTGGCCGAACGCCTGCGCGCCCGGATCGCGGAGAGGGCGCGCGCCGACACCCACGGTGTCACGGTCAGTCTGGGGCTGGCCAGCTTCCGACCCGGTGAGGGTCTGGATCAGTTGGTGAAACGGGCCGACGACGCCCTCTACCGGGCCAAGGACCGCGGTCGGAACCGCGTCGAGGGCGAGCAGCCTGAGGACTAAGGCCCGGGACGGCGTTACCGTCGGGGCCCGCGGCGTGCCAGCAACCCGTCGCGCTCCCAGGCCAGGGCGTGGGCGACGATGGTGTCCAGGTCAGCGTAGCGCGGGCTCCAGTCCAGAGTGCGCAGGATGCGCCGGTTGTCCGCCACCACCTGCGCCGGATCGCCGGCACGCCGCGTCCCCAGGGTGACGGGAAAGTCCGCGCCACTCAGCCGCTTCACGGCCTCCAGCACCTCCAGCACGCTGTAGCCACGACCATAGCCGCAGTTCAACACTTGCGAGTCGCCGCCATCCACTAGGTGGGACAGGGCCTGGATATGGGCCCGGGCCAGGTCCTCCACGTGGATGAAGTCCCGCACACAGGTACCGTCCGGCGTGGCGTAGTCGGTGCCGAAGACGGTGACCCCGTCGCGCCGCCCGACAGCGGCCTCGCAGGCCACTTTGATCAGGTGGGTGGCCTGGGGCGTCGCCTGCCCCAGTCGCCCCGACGGCTCGGCCCCGGCCACGTTGAAATAGCGCAGGCACACATAGCGCAGGTCGCTGGCCGCCCCCAGGTCCATGAGCATGCGCTCAGACATCATCTTCGAGGCGCCATAGGGGTTGATGGGCGCCAACGGGGCGTCCTCGGCCACCGGCATGGTCTCGGGCATGCCGTAGACCGCCGCGGTGGAGGAGAAGACGAACCGCTTCACCCCAGCCTCGTGGCAGGCCTGGAGCAGTTGCCAGGTGTTCCGGGTGTTGTTGCCGTAATAGCGAAGCGGATCGCTCAGCGACTCCGGCACCACGGTATGGGCGGCAAAATGGAGCACGGCATCGAAGGCGTGGCGGGCCAGGGTCTCCGCCAACTGCGCCGTATCCGCCAGGTCGGCCCGCACCAGCGGCGCCTCGCCCACCGCCCAGGCAAAGCCGGTGCTCAGATTGTCGTACACCACCGGCTCGTGGCCCGCTGCCAGCAGTTGGCGCACCACATGGCTGCCGATGTATCCGGCGCCGCCGGTTACCAGTACCCGCATCGCATCCCCCGGCCCATGGCCTCAGTCACCCCGCATCCAGCGATACCAGAATAACCCCAGGTACTCGTGCATGGCCAGCCAGCTCATGCGCAGGGCGTTGGCCTGGGGCCGCAACATCCCCCAGGACCAGCCGCGGTCGTGGGGCACAAAGGCGCCGGTGGGGGCCGGCAGCACGGTTACGCCTGCCTGCTCGAAGGCCCAGACCGCCCGCGGCATGTGGTGCGCATGGGAGACCAGCGCCACGCGCGACAGGCCCTGCCGGGCCAACAGCTCTGCTGTATGCTGCGCATTACCCCAAGTATCCCGCGCCTCACTCTCCGTGAGTATGGGGTCCACACCGAATTCCGCCAGCACCTCCGCCATCCAGCGCGCCTCTGGCTCGCGATCGGTGGCAGCCCCACCGCTGGCGATCACCGGCAGCCCGGTCTCGCGGTGCAGATAGGCGGCGTAGCGCAGCCGCACCAACGCCAAGTCGTTCACCGTCTCGCCGCTGAACTCGTCCGCGCCGCTGCGGTAACCGGCACCGAGCACCACAATGGCCTGGGCGTCGCGCAACTGCGCCGGCTGCACCGGCGGGCAGTCGGCCTGCAGACCATCCATGAGCGCGTAACCCACCGGCGGCAGGGCGCTGAGCCAGGCGAGCAGTAGCCCCAGCAGGAGGAGCAGCCGGCCCGGGCGCCAACGCGACAGCAGCAGGCCCAGCAGGGCCAGTAGCAAGGGCCCGCTGGGCGGCAGCAACCAATCGGCGAGGCTACGCAACGCCATTCAATACCGGGGAGGGCTTTCGCGGGGCATGGGCGGCTCGGGGGCCTACGGTTCAGTGCGCCTGGGCCATCGGCGACGGCTGGGTCGCCGGCCGCGGCTCCCAGGGCAGTTGCGACTCAAAGGCCAATCCGATCCGGTTGACCCGGGTGCGCACCACCGCCGCCAGCTTCATGCCGAACCCGGGAATACGCACGGACACCCGATCCCCGGGGTTCAATCCATCACAATCCTCCACCGCCGCCCCGCCCCGGGAGAGGTCCCGCATCGCGCACTCGGTGCGTCGGCCGTGGGCCCAGAGGCTCACCGGACAGCCCTGCGGCACCCGCCGGTGGCGTCGGCGGTCCACCCAGTAGGCCGGTGTGTCATCCGAGTACCCGGGCGTCTCGCGAGCCAGCTCACCCAGGGGCTGCTGGGCCATGTATTTCTCCGACGCCCGCCGGTGGCGCGGGTCGCCCGAATTGGCGTAGATCCGCGCCTGCGCCAGGCTGTTGACCGGCGGCTGACCGAGGCCGCGGATCAGCTCGGCGACCAGTTCCGGCGAGGCCCGGCGAAAGGCGATCTCGTTACCCACCCGTTTGTAGAGTTCGGCGTGGATCTCGTCCAGCTTTCTCAGGCGCTCCGGCCAGTTCAGCCCCCGCAGCGTGCCCTCCCACGCCGTCCGGTACTCGTTGACCAGCGTCTTGATATCCATTGTGACTGGGCTCCCGATAGGCCCGCATATTCACGCCCGGACAGCCCCGGACCCTGACAAACCGCTGAACAACCCTGATGGCCAGCAAAGTGCTTCCGCCATCGCCTGTCCCAAGGCTTCCTTCCGTCATCGCGAGCGAACGCTTCACTTCACTCATCGCGAGGAGCGGACGCTTCACTTCTGTCGTCGCGAGCCCCCCTCCCCGCTGCGCGGGCCCGAATCAACGAGGAACGGGGCACCCCCGTCATCGCGAGGGCCGAAGGCCCGTGGCGATCCAGGGCGGTAGACTGCCGCGTCGGCTTCGCCTCCTCGCAGTGACGGTGGGGGCGAAGGCTTTCCTCTCGTCATTGCGAGGGCCGAGGGCCCGTGGCGATCCAGAGCGGTAGACTGCCACGTCGCTTCGCTCCTCGCAGTGACGGTGGAGACGAACCCGCTCCTCGCAGTGACGGTGGAGGCGAACCCGCCCCTCGCCGTGGCGATGGCAGCGAACCCTCCGCTCGCCGTGACGGTGGCAGCGAACCCGCCGCTCGCCGTGACGGTGGCGGTGGCTCTACCCTTTCATCACGCCCAATTAACTCGTATTAGTCATACTTAGGTGTAGCATACAGCGTCGGATGTGCAGCCCCTGGCCGGTGTGACCGGGGTATCACCGCTCGATGTCCGGGATCAGCACCGCTGGAACCTGACGCAACCTGTGCTTCACTTTGGATACCGGGAGCACATATTCCGGTGCTCATAAGCCGTGCTTCAGAGAACACGATGATGATAAGGAGTAAGGACATGTCTCGATTTGGGCGTCCCGGATTCTGGCGAGGCCTCTGCGTCCTCTGGCTGGGCGGCCTGCTGGCGGCCTGCGCCGGCACCCACCCGGATGCGCCCAACGAGGTCGAGGAGCGCCATCTGGACCAATACATCATCGGGCCGGGGGACACCCTCAACGTCAGCGTCTGGCGTAACCCGGACCTGTCCACCTCGGTCCCCGTCCGCCCAGACGGCCAGATCACCACGCCCCTGGTCGAGGACGTGCAGGCCAGCGGCGTTACCCCCACCGAGCTGGCGCGGACCATGGAGGAAGAGCTCAGCCGTTACATCCGTGACCCGGTGGTCACGGTGGTGGTCACCGGCTTCGCCGGCCCCTACGACCGCCAGGTGCGGGTGATCGGTCAGGCGGCGCAGCCCCAGGCCCTGCAGTACCGCGAGCACATGACGGTGCTGGACGTGATGATCGCAGTCGGGGGTATCACCGATTTCGCCGCCGGCAACCGGGCGGTGATCATCCGCCACGAAAACGGAGAGCGGAAGCAGTACCGGGTGCGTCTCGACGACCTGGTCAATGGCGGCGACATCACCGCCAATGTCGACGTGTTGCCGGGCGATACCCTAATTATCCCGGAACGCTTCTTTTAACCACTTAGCACGGATCGCGAGGAACGGCCACGGTGCGCATCTTCGGACACCACGTGCCACGCAAGGTGCTGCTGCTTGCCGGTGTGGAGGGGCTGATCATCTACGGCTGTCTGGCCCTGGCCCTGCTGGTGCAGGCCGACGGCAGCCTGGTGCCCGGGGCGGTCACCATGGAACTGCTGGCCACCGCCCTGATCGCCCTGCTCAGCCTCAGCCTGCTGGGCCTGTACGAACCCGACCAACTGGTGGCGATCCAGGGCTGGCATCTGGTGGTGCTGCGCATCGCCGTGGGCCTGCTGGTCGCCCTGGGCATCGTCGCCGCCTACGGGCTGGTCGCCCCGGCGGCCACGCTGCAGAACGGCACCATCTCCATCGGCCTGGCGCTGGCCTCGGTGGGGCTGGTGGCAGAGCGCAGCCTCTACCGCAGTGTGACCGCCCAGGAGGCGTTCAAACACCGGCTGCTGGTGCTGGGCACCGGCTCCCGGGCTGCCGCGGTGGAGCACGTGCACCCGGACAAGCGGCCGGAGGAGCTGCCCTACAAGGTGCTGGCGTACATCGCGCCGGTCGACGACGGCCATGTGGACATGTGCCCCAGCCGGGTTATCCACCGGGAGGAGGGGCAAACGCTGCTGGATCTGATGCGTGAGCACCGGGCCCATGAACTGGTGGTTGCGGTACGCGACCGGCGGGGCAACCTGCCCATCCGCGAGCTGCTGGACTGCAAGCTGCATGGGGCACGGATCACCGACATCTCCACCTTCTTCGAGCGTGAGCGCCAACAACTCCGGCTCGACTCACTGAACACCAGCTGGCTCGTGTTCGGCAGCGGCTTCCGCCAGGACCGCTTCCGCAACACCGTCAAGCGCTGCTTCGACCTGACGGCCAGTTCCGTCCTGCTGCTGCTCACCCTTCCGGTGATCCTGATCACCGCCCTGGCCATCCGCCTGGACAGCCCCGGACCGGTCTTTTACCGCCAGACCCGGGTGGGTCAGGGCAATGAGCCGTTCGACATCTACAAGTTCCGTAGCATGCGCCAGGATGCGGAGCGCGACGGCGTGGCCCGCTGGGCACAAGGCGACGACGACCGCATCACCCGCGTCGGGCGCGTCATCCGTAAGCTGCGCATCGACGAACTGCCCCAGGTCATCAATGTCTTCAAGGGCGAGATGTCCTTCGTCGGCCCACGGCCGGAGCGGCCCTTCTTCGTCGAGCAGCTCAGTGAGCAGATCCCCTATTTCCTGGCACGGCACAGCATCCGCCCTGGCATCACCGGCTGGGCACAGGTGCGTTACGCCTACGGCGCCTCGGTGCACGATGCGCGGGAGAAGCTCCAGTACGACCTCTACTACGTCAAGAACCACACCCTGTTCCTGGACATCGTCATCCTGCTGGAAACCGTCAAGGTCGTCCTGTTCGGGCGGGGGGCCCGCTGAGTGCCCCGGGTAAACTGAGATGGCCGCGGCAAGCTACCTGATCGCCACCCTGGCATTCCTCGGCCTGGCGGCCACCATCCTGCTGCGCTGGCGGGACCGAACCTCCGCGCTATGGGTGGCCGGCGCCTCACTGGCCTCGGCCTTGTGGGCCGGCTACCTCACCGTGTTGGCCCACACCCACGGCGGTCAAGCCCTACTCTCCGCGGGTGTCCTCGAGCTGGCGCGCAACGGCGCCTGGTTCGTGGTGCTGCTCACCCTGCTGGCCAGCAACGCCGGTACCCGGCACGCCCTGCCGGCCGCCTTCCGGCGCTGGGTGGCGGTGGTGGCCGGCTTCCTGCTGCTGCTCCTCGTCCCGGTGGCCTGGCCGGGGCTGGAGGCCTGGCAGGCGGTCGCCATGCTGGCGCTGGCCATCGGCGGCCTGGTGCTGGTCGAGCAGACCTACCGCAACACCCCGCCCCAACGCCGTTGGGAGATCAAGCCGCTCTGCCTGGGGCTGGGCGGTCTGTTCGCCTTCGACCTCTTCCTGTTCGCTGACCTGGCCCTGTTCGGCACCCTGAACAGCCCCTCCTGGCAGGCCCGCGGCCTGGCCAACGCCCTGGTGGTGCCGCTGCTGGCCCTGTCCATGGCCCGCGCCCTGCCGCGCCAGGAGGGGCCCACCGTCTCCCGCCACCTGCTCTTCCACACCGCCACCCTGGTGGGGGCCGGACTCTACCTGCTGGCGGTGGCCAGTGCCGGCTACTACCTGCGCCACTTCGGCGGCGAGCTGGGGGCCGCGCTGCAGGTGGTGTTCCTGTTCGGTGCAGGGCTGTTGCTGGCGCTGGTGCTCTTCTCCGGCAGCTTCCGCGCGCGCCTCAAGGTGCTGCTGACCAAGCATTTCTTCAGCTATAAGTACGACTACCGCCAGGAGTGGCTGCGCTTCACAGGCACCCTGTCCACGGAGGACGTGGACATGCCTTTCCGGCAGCGCGCCGTCCTTGCCATCGCGGAGATGGTGGACAGCCCCGGGGGCCTGCTCTGGGCACGTGGGGACGATGGCGCCTACACCCTGGACGGGGTGCTTAATCTGGGGGCCCCGGACCACCCCCCCGAGGAGCCGGAGGGCGAGCTGGTCGCCTTCCTGGTCCGCAGCGGCTGGGTGATCGACCTGGATGAGTACCGCAACGAGACCGGCCGCTACCAGGGCGTGGCGCTGCCGGGGTGGCTGGTGGACAACCCCCGCCACTGGCTGGTCATCCCCCTGCTCAAGGACGACGAGCTGGTGGGCTTTGTGGTGCTCTCTCAGCCGCGGGCGCCACGCGGGATCGACTGGGAGGACCGCGACCTGCTCAAGACCGCGGGCCGCCAGCTCGCCGTCTACGTCGCCCTGGTACAGGCCAACGAGGCGCTGCTGGAGGCCCGCCAGTTCGAGACCTTCCACCGTCTGGCGGCCTTCCTGGTCCACGACCTGAAGAACGTCTCGGCGCAGCTCTCCCTGGTCTGCTCCAACGCCGAACGCCACAAGGACAACCCCGAGTTCGTGGCGGACGCCTTCCGCACCATCGCCAATGCCCGCGACCGGCTGGACCGCACCCAGGCCCAGTTGCGCAAGGCCCAGCCGCGTGCGGACGCCCCCCTGCACCCACTCAGCCTGCGGGCGTTGCTCGACGAGGTGATGACCCACAGCCAGGACCTGCGACCGGCACCGGAACTGCGTATCAAGGCGGACAGCGAGGTGCTGGGCGACCACGAGGGCCTGCTGAATGTCCTGCTGCACTTGGTCCGCAATGCCCAGGAGGCCACCCCGGACGAGGGCTGGGTCCGCTTAACCCTGTACAAAGACGGGCCATGGGCCATTATTGAGGTGGCGGACAACGGCTGCGGCATGGCCGAGGACTTCATGCAGCGCCGCCTGTTCCGCCCGTTCCAGACCACCAAGGGCAATGCCGGCATGGGCATCGGCGTGTACGAGGCCCGCGAACACATTGTCCGCATGGGCGGCCGGCTGGAGGTCGCCAGCAAACCCGAGCAGGGCACCACCTTCACTGTGAAACTGCCCGCCCGGGCCAGCGGCGCGGCAGCGGTGCAGGCATCTTGACGCCCGTCATCAGAGGAGGAATCAGTGGCCGAGGCGCTTAAACTACTCATCGTCGAGGACGACCAGGGACTGCAAAGCCAACTGCGCTGGTGCTTCGAGGGCTATGACGTCCTGCTGGCCGCCGACCGTGCCAGCGCCATGGCCCAGGTGCGCCGTCACGCACCGCAGTTGGTCACCCTCGACCTGGGCCTGCCGCCGGACCCGGCCAATGCCTCCGAGGGGCTGGCCGTGCTGGAGGAGATCCTCTCCGTGGCGCCGGAGACCAAGGTCATTGTGGTCACCGGCAACGATGATCGCGCCAACGCCCTGCAGGCGGTGGCGCTGGGCGCCTACGACTTTTACATCAAGCCAGTGGACGCCGACATGCTGCGCCTGATTGTGGATCGGGCCGCCCGACTCTACGAGCTGGAGGAGGAGAACCGGCGGCTGGCCCGCGGCGGCGAGTCGCCCCTGGCCGGGGTAATCACCACTGACCCGGGGATGCTGCGGGTCTGCCGCATGGTCGAGCGGGTGGCGCCCTCCGACGCCACCGTGCTGCTGCTTGGCGACAGCGGCACCGGCAAGGAGGTGCTGGCCCGGGCCGTCCACGACCTCAGTAACCGGGCCGGCAAGCGGTTCGTCGCCATCAACTGCGCCGCCATCCCCGAGAACCTGCTGGAGAGCGAGCTGTTCGGGTATGAAAAGGGCGCCTTCACCGGCGCCACCCGGCAGACCATCGGCAAGATCGAGCACGCCGACCAGGGCACACTGTTCCTGGACGAAATCGGCGACCTGCCACTGAGCCTTCAGGCCAAGCTGCTACGCTTCCTGCAGGAGCGCACCGTGGAACGGCTGGGCGGCCGGCGCGAGATCCCGGTGGATATCCGCGTGGTGGGAGCCACCAACCAGGATCTGGCCCGGCTGATCAAGACCGGTGATTTCCGCGAGGACCTCTACTACCGGATCAGCGAGATCAGCATCGACATCCCGCCCCTGCACCAGCGCAAGGGCGACCCCAGCCTGCTGGCGCACGCCTTTCTCGAGCGCTTCGCCCGCGAGCAGCGCAAGCCGCGCAAGGGCTTCACCAGCGGCGCCATCGACGCCATCCAGGGCTATACCTGGCCAGGCAATGTCCGCGAACTGGAAAACGTCATCCGACGGGCGGTCATCATGGCCGACGGGCCACGGATCACCGCCGAGGATCTCGGCCTATCCTCTTCTGAGGAACCGGAAAAACCCCGCCTGCTGCGCGAGGCACGGGACCAGGCCGAATACGACGCCGTGGTCACCGCCATGGGCCGCGTCAACGGCAACATTGCCCAGGCGGCAGACCTGCTGGGCATCACCCGGCCGACGCTGTACAGCCTACTCGACAAGTTTGAACTCAGGTAACGCTCATCATGAAGAAACGCCCGCAACGCTCCCGTATCACCCGTGCGCTCCGCCCCATCAATCACGCCGAGCGCATGCATGGCGCCGGCTGGCGGCGGCGCCTGGGCGTCCTGGCCTTCTGTATCACCCTCGGCGGCGGCCTCACTGCCTGCGACAACATGGGCGCCAGCACGGAGGAGGACTACCTGGAACGGGCCCAGTCCCGGATGGAGCAGGGGGACTATGCAGCTGCACGGGTCGAGTTTCGTAATGCCCTGCAGTTGAACCCCCATGCGGCGGACACCCGGCGGGACCTGGGGCTCACCTACCTGGCGTTGGGGAATGTGGACGAGGCCCGCCGGCAATTGCGCCGCGCCCTGGAGGAGGGGGCCGACGAGGCGGAGATCGCCCTGCCGCTGGCAGAGGCGCTGTTCGAGCTGGACCGGCTGGACGAGATCCGGGCCATGGGCGTGCCCCCGGGGCTGGACCGAGCATCCAATGCCCGACTCCACGCGCTGCGGGCGGTTGCCTTCGCCGCCATCGGCCGGACCGAGCCGGCACAGTCAGAGCTGACCGCCGTGGACGGGCATGAATCGGCCGCCGCGCTGAGCGCGCTGGCCGAGGCCCACCTGGCACTGGCGGCCGGCGACCATGAACAGGCCGAGCACTGGCTGGACCAGGCGCTGGATGCCGATCCGGAGCTGGGCCAGGCCTGGAGCCTGCTGGCCCGATACCACCGCATCATGGGCGATAACGAGAGCGCCGAGGCGGCATACGGTCGGGCCATCGAACACCGGGCGGCCCCCGGCCGCGATCACCTGCGGCGGGCCATGGTGCGCCTGGACCTGGGTGACCGCGAAGGCACCCGGGCGGACATTGAGGGCCTCCGCCAGGGGGGCTCCGCGCACCCGGCCATCCCCTACCTGGAGGGCATGCTGGCGCTCCAGAACGAGAACTACGGCGACGCCCGGCGCAGCTTCGAGGAAGCCTTGGCCATGGATCGCAGCTACAGCGCGGCGCTGCTGGCCCTGGGCCAGACCCTCCGCCGGCTGGGCAGCGACGAGCAGGCGGAGCACTTCCTCAACCGCCATGTACAGGAGAGCCCGGGCTCGCTTCAGGGGATTCGCACCCTCATGGCGCTCTACGCCGAGCAGGAGCGCTTTGACGACGCCCTGCAGTTCCTGAACCGCGCCAGCCTGGACTATCCCGGTGATGCCGCCGACCTGCACGAGCTGCGGGGCCGCCTGATGATGCTCTCCGGCGACCCGGAGCGCAGCGTGCAGGCCCTGCGCAACGCCGTGGCCGCCCGCCCGGACGAGACCGGGCTGCAGGAGCTGCTGGCCGTGGCCCTGCTGCGCAGCGGCGAGACCGAGGCCGGGCTCGACACCCTGCGCGCCGCGGGCACCCAGGATGTGACCTCTCAGCAGCTTGACGCCACCATGGTGCTCTTCCTGCTCCAGACCGGCCGGTACGAGGAGGCCCTGGAGCGGGCCGAGCTGCTGCAGGCACGGCAACCCGACGCCGCGAGTCCGCACAGCCTCGCCGGCGCGGCGCTGATGGGGCTGGGCCGGGTCGAGGAGGCGCGTGAGGCCTTCAAGAAGGGCCTCGAGTTGGAGCCCGACAACCTCTCCGTGGCCATGAACCTGGCGAACCTGGAGTTGCAGACGGGCGACCGCGAGGCCGGCCGTCAGGTGCTCGAAGGTATTCAGGAAGCACACCCGGGACACGCCCGCTCCGCCCAGCGCCTGGCCATGCTCAGCCTGCAGGATCAGGACACCCAGGGCGCCGCGAAGTGGCTGCAGCGGGCCATCGATGCGCAGCCGGAGAGCCTGCCCCCCCACCTGATGCTGGCCCGCATCCAGGAGGACGAGGGCCGCCGGGAGGCGGCATTGCAGACCCTGCTGGGTGCCCGCGAACACCACGGTGACAACCCGGAGTTGCTTTACGCGCTGGCCGATGTGCAGATGAGCCTGAATCAGACCGACGAGGCCGTCGTGAGCCTCCAATCGGCGGTCGAGCGCGCCCCCGATAACACCGGCCTGCAGTTGGCCCTGGCGCGGGCGCAGGCCCGGGCGGACGACAACGAAGGGGCCGAGGCCACCCTGGAGGCCCTGCTGGAACAACAGCCCAGCCACTACGAGGGGCGGATGGCACTGACCCGGGGCCTGGTCAACCAGGGCCGGCTGGCCGATGCCCGCCCCCACCTGGATGAGCTGCAAGAGCGCTACGGCGACCGCCCGGAGGTTCAGGCGTTGCTCGGCCAAGCGGCACTGGCAGACGACCGGCTGGAGCCGGCCATTGAGCACTACCAGCAGGCACTGGCCGACGCCGACCCGCAGCCACGCCCCTGGGTCCACGCCCTGGCGGAGGCCCAGGTCGCCGCCGACCGCCCCGGGGAGGCCCTGGCCACTCTGGGACGCTGGCTGGAGGCCCACCCGGAGGACCGGGGCACCTGGCACCTGTACGCCAGCCGTCAGCTCGCCTTGGGCGACACGGCGGAGGCCTTGCAGGCCTATGAGCGCATCCTGGCGCAGGACAATGACGACGCCCTGGCCCTCAACAACGCCGCCTGGCTCCTGCGCGACCGCGACACCGAGCGCGCACTGGACTACGCCCGCCGGGCCGTGGAACTGGTACCGGAATCGGCCCAGATCCATGACACCCTCGGCGTGGTGCTGATCCACGCAGGCCAGCCCGCGGAGGCCCTGGAGACCCTGACCCGGGCCGGCGAACTGGCCCCCGAGTCGCCCACCATCCAGTACCACCTGGCCTGGGCCGAGCGCGAGGCCGGCGATACCGAGGCGGCAACCCGGCGCCTGAACCGGCTCCTTGAGGCCGAGCCCGATTTCCCGGAACGGGATGATGCGGAGCAACTGCTGGAGGACATCCGGCGCTGAGCGGGGGGGCAATCGCCCTCCGTCGCTCCCCGTCCGTCATTGCGAGCGTAGCGAGGCCATCTTTACGACATGGCAACCCGCGGGAAATGGATTGCTTCGTCGCTTCGCTCCTCGCAATGACGGAGGAGTGGGCCCGCTCCTCGCAATGACAGGGGTGAGGGGGCCCGCTCCTCGCAATGACAGGGGTGAGGGGGCTCGCTCTCCGCAATGACGAGGCCCGGCACGTCACTGCGAGCGCCCCCACCGTCACTGCGAGGAGGCGAAGCCGACGTGGCAGTCTACCGCCCTGGATCGCCACGGGCCTTCGGCCCTCGCGATGACGGCGGGGGAAGCCTTCAGCCCTTACTCTGACTGACAGGGGCTGCGCTCGCAATGGAGGAAGCGGAGGATCCGGAGCCATCGGAGCGGCGGGTGTGAGGGCAAGCCGGTGCCATCGACAGAAGAACAGGTAACCTAAAAAAACGAAGGGCCCCGGGAGGGGCCCTTCAGGTCGGTCACTACGCTTACCGGGTAACTACTGGGCTATTATAGCGCCCTACAGCGGTTGCTTCAGGCCGCTTGTGCCGACCCGGTGCGGCGGCGGATGCCACCCACACCCAGGAGGCCACCGAGGATCAGCAGAGCGGTGCCCATCAGCGCCAGGGTACCCGGCTCCGGCACCGCGAAGCGCAGGCTGCCATCGTGGGTGGACTGGGTCTCGCTGAACAGGGTCTGGCCCTCCCGCTCGTCGCCGAACGCGTCGCTATTAGCGTCATCGCCGAAGAAGGTCTCGGGCGGCGGCTCCTGGATAGTACCGGCGCTGGCGAAGGCGCTGACGATGAAGGTGGGCGCCCCCTCGTCATCCTCGATCAGATCGGCGAAGTCCTCGCCATCGCTGGTGAACCAGAAGCCCGGCAACACGTCAATCACCTGGAACTCGAAGGTGAATGTCCCCTCGACAAAATCCCCAGCCGGACCGCCTTCGAATTCGAGGATACTGTCACCCTGCACCAACGCCATCTCCATGACCTGCTCGCCCCCCGAGAAGTGGGCGGCGGCCCCGTCATAGTCCTGGCCATACCCGGGGTTGAGGTCCGCGACGAACAACTGGAAGTTGTTGGGACCCACCGAGGTGTAGTCGGCGGTCACCACCCAATCACCGGCGGCATTGGCACCCGCCGAGGTAATCACCCCGCGGAGCTCATCCCATAGCAGCCCCATGGAGTAGGTAATGCCCAAAAAGTCTCCTCCGGGCTCTTGAACGGCGGAACCACCGCCCGAGGTCCGGTACGCAGAGGCATCGCCATAACCGCGGTCGAAGAATACATCCCCAACTTGGACGGGGTTCAGCGGATCCTGCACATATTGAAAGGTCTGGGTATTCAAGTCGAACTGGATACGCCGAACATCGCTAACCCCGCCGCTGAAATCCGCCGTGGCATCCAGGTCGATATCAAAGTCGATGATCTCCGCCGCCGATGCAGCGCCCGCGCCGAAGGCGAAGGTGCCCGCGCAAAGCGAAGCGAGCATGAGTCTTTTTGTGTTCATGAGCCTCTCCTGATGATCAATGTAGTGCGATGAACCCATCGCGGGTTCGGCCCTAAGGCCGGCAAACCACCTCTTGTCGTTCACTAGAAGCAGACACCATGCCAAGATGAACAATCATCCAGAAGCGCATCACAAGTGACTGAATTTATTGGCGACAAACGACCTTCCTGGAGATGCCACCCGGAATTAGGTCTGTCCCAGCGCATCCCTGACGGAGAAAGCACGGAGTCTGTAAAGCGGATTGACAGCGAATCGGGGGAGATTCCGGGGGCAACGGGGCCTGCAGCACAGAGGCCCAGGAAAATCTCGACAAACCAGTCGGTTATCGATCACCCATCGCTGTAAAGCCGGCCGACAACCCCCACTGGCTTCATTCTTTCAACCGTTGGACCCGGCTCAGCAGCACCAGCACTGCCGGCAGCACCAGCAGGTCGTACACCAGCGCCGCTGCCAGCCCGAAGGCCGTGAGCAGGCCGAAGCTCTGGGTGGGCTGGAAGTCCGACAGGGCCACCAGCAGGAACTGGGCGATCAACACCAGGGTGGTGGCCGTCACCGCCCGCCCGCTCTGGCGGAAGCTGCGGGCCACCGCCCAGGCCGCCGGGCTGCCGGCGCGCCGGCGGCGCAGGTAAGCATGGAGGATGTGGATGGTGTCGTCCACGGCGATCCCCACCGCGACACTGGCGATCATGGCGGTGGCCATGTCCAGCCAGATACCCAGCAGACCCATCAGCGAGAAGATGAGCACGATGGGGGTGAGGTTGGGCACCATACTGACGGCGGCCACGGAGACGGACCGCCACATCAGGAGCATCAGCACGGCGAGCAGCGCCACCACGACCATCAAGCTGTGCAACTGCCCCTGGATCAGCAGCCGCTCCTGATCCGCGAACAGCCGGCCCATACCGGCGATATCCCACGCCAGATCGGCCGGCGGTTCGGCCTCCAGGTGGCCCCGCAGGTCAGCCATCAGGGTATTGAGTTCCTGGGCACCGGTGGCGTTGAGGTTGAGCAACAGCCGGCTGCGGGTGAAGTCGCGGTCCACCACGTCCCACAGGTCCTGGCCGTCGTAGATGAACAGGTACTGGGCGACCAGCGGTTCGTTGTCGGGCACGGCGCGGTAGTCCGGGTCCTCCTCGTTGAAGGCCCAGTGCATCTCCGCCACCAGATCCGGCAGCGACAGGCTGTAATCCACCTCCGGGCGGGCATCCAGCCAGGCCTGCACCGCGTGGATGGCCTGCAGCCGCTCCGGCGCCATCAGGCTGTCCCAGTCGGGGCCGTCGAAGACCACCTCCATGGCCATCACCCCGGCGAGGCGCTCCTCCACCTGGCGGGTGGCGCGGGTGATCTCGTGGCCCTCGTCGAAGAAGGCGTAAAGATCGGTTTCCACCTCCACGTGGCGGATCTGCGGGATGGCGACAGCGAAGACCAGCACCGCCGCGGCCACCACCCAGCCGGCCCGGCGTACCGCCAGGTGCGCGGCCAGCCGCAGGAAGCCGTCGAGCCGGCGCATGCCCCGCTGCTGCCGCACCCAGGGGCCGCGATCATACCGGGCCAGGATCGGCGGCAGCAGCCCGAGTACGCAGGCGGCGGCCACCAGCACCCCAAAGGCGGAGACCTGGCCGAAGGCCTCGATGGGGCGGATGGGGCTGACGCTGAGCGAGGCCAGGCCGGCGGCGGTGGTCAGGGCCATGAACAGGGTGGGCCGGGCCACGGCCTGCAAGGCCGCCTCCACCCGGGCGCGGCCGGTGTAACCGCGCTGGGCGGCGTGCAGCACGGCGTTGAAGTAATGCATCATCATCGCCACCGTCAGCGCGGTGAGCAGCGGCGGCATGATGGCGGTGATCAGGGTGAAGGGCTTGCCGGTGACTACCAGCAGGGTAAGCGCCGAGCCGGTGACGGCGCTGATGGTGGCCGCGGCCAGCCCCACCACCAGCCAGCGCCGGAACAACCACCAGAGCAGCAGCAGGCCGATGCCCATGGTGCCGGGCACCAGCAGGGCCAGGTCGCCGATCATGGCCCGGAGTTGGGCCACGTCCAGCGCCACATGGCCGGCGATGGCGGTCAGCTCCGCGCTCAGGCCGTGGGCCTTGATGGCGCGGCGCAGCGACTGCTCCAGCTCCAGGCGCTGCAGGCTGTCCTCCAGCACGTGGGGGCGGACCACCAGGGCCGTGGCCTCCCCGTCGTGGGCGACAATCAGGCCGGGGGCAAAGGTGTCGCCCAGCGCCCGCGCGCGCCAGCCCGCGGGGTCGAACCGGTCCAGCGCGGAGGCGTCCACCAGCGGTTCCACGGCAAAGCCGTCCGCCGTGGCGCGGATGTGGTCGGTGCTGGTCAGGCCGAGCACCCGCTCCACCCGCTCCTTGCCCTCCAGGGCCTCGGCGAGGGCGTGCAGCCGGCCAAGGAAATCCGCCTCGAACAGGTGCTCCCCCTCGAACAGCGCCACCAGCACCTGATCCTGGGGGAATTCCTCCCGCAGCTCGTTGTCCAGCACCACTGCCGGGGCGTCCAGCGGGAAATAGGCCTCCGGCGCGTTGTCCAGGTTGACCTGCAGCAGCATCGGCCCCGGCCCCAGCACCAGCAGCGCGAGCACGGCCAGGGCAAGACGGGGGCGGTCCAGCAGCCAGCGCATCAGAACTGTCCCCGCCAGCCCAGCACCAGCATGCGGTTGTCCCGGTAAAACCCGCCAGCGGTGTCATCACGCCCGTCCAACCAGTGCAGGCCGGCGTAGAACTCGTGGGGTTCGAAGCCGATCCAGGCCAGTTCCGGGTTCAGATAGACATCGCGGCGGTCGAGCCCCGCGGAGAAGCGCACCCGGGCCCGCCACTGGTGGTCGGCGAAGGGGTTTTCCAGTTCGCCGGTCAGGTAGTAGGCCTCGCGCGCCTCCAGCACCCCCCCGGCACCGTCCAGGTGCTGCCCGGCCACCTGCAGGGTGGTGCGGAAGTCGCGATCCCCGGGAAAGCCCTCCACGCCCAGCACCCAGTCAAAACCCGCCACCGTCCGCTGGCGCAGGTCATCGGCCCGGGTGACCGGCACGTCACTGAGCCAGGCGGCCTCGGCACGCAGGGTCCAGGCGCCCAGTTCCGTGGCCAGGTCGCCGCCCACCACCCAGGTGCGCGGGTGCTCGGCATGCAACGTGGGCCGATCCGGCGGCGGGCCCGCGCCCAGCAGGGCGGCGCGGGTGGCGTCGTCCACCCGGTAGTGGGGCTGGGAGTGGCGCGCACGCTGGAGGGTGAGGGCGAAGTCCGCACCGGCGCCGCCGCGGCTAAGGCGCACCCCGCCCCCGCCATCGCCATCGCCGGAGACATCGTCGTCGATGCGGGCGTCACGGATGAAGGGTGCCAGGGCGGGGTCCGCCGGGAGGCCGAAGAGCCGGCCACGCTCGCGGTCCACCGGATGCCAGACGCTGTCCCGGTCGGGCAGCTCCGCGGGGCGGAAGAGCGGCAGGAACAGCAGGTCCACCGCCCAGCCGGCCTGGTAGAACTCCAGGCGGACAGCGGGATTGGTCCGTCGCCGGTCCACCATCTCGTCCAGCGCAAAGCGGGTGAGGTCCTTGGTGCTCAGGCGGTCGGTGGGCGGGATCTCATCCACCCGCCCCCAGAGTACCCGCTGGGTCCCGACGGTGAGCCGCCAATCGCGGCCCCGGTAACGCAGCCAGTTCTCGGCGTAGTCGGCGTCCAACCGCGAGACGCCGGAGCGCTCGCCCCCGCCCTGCCAGTGGCCGTCCAGGCGGGCGCCCAGGCGCAGCTCCCAGTCTCCGGCCAGCGTGCGGCCGGCGCGGAACTCGGCCCGACCGTGGTGGCTGAAATCGGCGGTGCGCCGGTTGGCGGCCAGTTGGCCCAGCTCCAGCAGGCCGCGCTCGATGCGGGTGTCCCAGGGGGAGGGCATCTCGGCGGCCTCCGCCTCCGGCGGTTCCGGCTCGTCCGGGTCCGGCTCGCCGAAGATCAGCACGTCCTCTGCGGCGGCGGGGGCCGTCAGTAGCACGGCCAACAGCAGCGCCAGGATGACACAGGACAACACGAAGCCGGTCCAATGCGTGCGCTCGCGCTCAGGGGCGATAGTCACGCTCCAGAGTCGGGTCGGAGAGGGCCCGGCTGGTGAACAGGTCACGGGGCAGTCCCTGGTCATACACCACTTCCTCGACTTCCAGTGTGGTTTCCCGGCCGCGGCGCAGGTCGGCCATGGTGCTGCGCATCACTGTCCAGTACCCCTGAATCCGCTCGATGCGATCCACCGTCAGGCGCTTCACCGGCTCCTCGCCGGACTGGTAGAAGTCGATGCGCAGCGGGATCAGGGTATCGGGATGCACCCAGCTCAGCCGCTTGCTATAGACCGAATTATCGGGGTCGACAGGGACGCTCGCCAGCAGCTTGACCTCCACCCCCTGGTAGTGGTCCTCCCCCAGAAGACGGTGGGTGTCCTCGTGGGGCTCGCGGTCCTCCAGGTCCTCGAACCAGAGCTCCGACTGCACGAAGCTGCCGCCCCGGTTCTCGCTGCTAATCCGGCGCACCCGCTGGGCCGCCGGCAGAAACAGCCACTGGTCGCTGGCGTCGTCCGGCCGGTTGTGGACCAGCAACCCGGTATCCGCGATGTTGGCGGGGTGGGTGAACCGGATGAGGTTCCAGCTCTCGCCGTCGTCGCCGTCCAGGCGGTATTCATAACTCTCACGCACCCGCTCACGCCGGCCCTCGCCGCCGAGCACCATGCGGCCGCGGGTGACTGCGTCGTCGCCATCCGGCCGGTCATAGACCGCCTGGGCCAGGGCCCGGCCCGCCTCCTCGTCGGCAGCTACCGGCCCGGCCAGGGCCAGGATCAAAACGCCACCGGCGAGAAACCGGCCACGCCACCATTCGCTCATCGTGCACCTCCAGTCTGCGCCGGCCGCTGGGCCGTGCGCAGTTTCGCCAGTCGCCGCCGGGCGATGGCCATCAGCAGCCGTTGCAAGGGGTTGCGGTTGCCCCCGGGGCGCCAGGTGTGAGCCAGGCGCTGCCGGTAGGCGTCAAAGTGCATCCCCCGGGGGGCCCAGACCACCCGCCCGCGACCCAGCAGGATCTTGAGCACCTCGGTGCCCATGATGCCGGCACACAGGTCGCAGGCCATCGGGGTGGAAGGCCCTCGCTGGGCGCCCAGATCCACCGCCGCCGCATCGGCCAGGTAGCCCATGTGCAGCATGGCCGGGGCCAGGCCCATCATGAAGCGCAGCGCCAGGTCCTCATCGGAGAGCCCGTCGCGCAGGTCGAAATAGGCGTCGAAGCTCATGCCCTGCGGGTCGAAGTTAAGCAACGCCCCGCCCATGCCCAGGGGGGCCACCGTGACGGCGGGGATACCCCGGCGGGCCACCTCTGCGAACACCTGCCGGCGGGCCTCGAAGGCGAAAAAATCCAGGCCGTCCACGTAGACATCGACCCCGTCCAGGAAGTCTGCCAGGTTCCCCCGGCCCACGCCCTCGGGAAACAGGGTCAGGTCCAGTTCGGGGTTGATGTCGCGGGCCATCTCCGCCAGGACCTCGACCTTGGGCTGGCCCAACCGGCTCATGCAGGCCCCGGCCTGACGGTTCATGTTGTGCAACTCGAAGTGGTCGAAGTCGGAGATGTGAAAGGCGCCGACACCCAGGCGCGCCAGTGTGAGCAGATGGGCTCCGCCGACGCCACCCAGGCCGGCGATAGCCACCCGCGCCCGCCTCAGGCGCTGCAGCTCCTCTTCGGTCACCCAGCCCACGTTGCGGGTGAAGGCGGTCCGGTAATCAAACCCTGCCATCGCTGGCTCCCTGCATCCGGGAAGCGGTGAAGAAACCATCGTTGCGAGCGCACCCACCTTCGTCATCGCGAGGGCCGGAGGCCTTCCCCCGTCATCGCGAGGGCCGAAGGCCCGTGGCGATCCAAGCGGCGCCTGGACTGCCGCGTCGCTTCGCTCCTCGCAGTGACGTTGGGGGCGCCATCCCCGTCATCGCGAGGGCCGCAGGCCTCCTCTCCGTCATCGCGAGGGCCGGAGGCCCGTGGCGATCCATGCGGCGCCTGGACTGCCGCGTCGCTTCGCTCCTCGCAGTGACGGTGGGGGCGCCATCCCTGTCATCGCGAGGGCCGCAGGCCTCCTCTCCGTCATCGCGAGGGCCGGAGGCCCGTGGCGATCCATGCGGCGCCTGGACTGCCGCGTCGCTTCGCTCCTCGCAGTGACGGTGGGGGCGCCATCCCCGTCATCGCGAGCGCCGGAGGCCTCCTCTCCGTCATCGCGAGGGCCGGAGGCCTTCCCCCGTCATCGCGAGGGCCGAAGGCCCGTGGCGATCCATGCGGCGCCTGGACTGCCGCGTCGCTTCGCTCCTCGCAGTGACGGTGGGGGCGCCATCCCCGTCATCGCGAGGGCCGGAGGCCCGCGGCGATCCAGAGCGGTAGACTGCCACGTCGGCTTCGCCTCCTCGCAGTGACGTAGGGGGCGAGCCCGACTCCCTAGGCCGTGGTCGTGGCGTAGAAGCCCTCCCCAAGTTGTTCCAGCGCCCGCTGGTAGAGGCGGTTCAGCATCGCGGACTGTTTCAGTTCGCGTACAGCGTTGTCCCGATGAATATAGAAGGCCGCACGCAGCCCATGGTAGTCCAGCACATCACCCACCTGCACGAACACCAATCCGCTGCGGCTCAACAGGCGTGCCAGCCGGGGCTCCATCATGGCGAATACATGGTGCTTACCGGTCAACCCGGTCAGGGCGGTGGCGGCCATGAACAGGCTCACCGCCATCAAGGGAAAGGTCCGGTAATGCTCTGCCGGGATTTCCAGGCCGTCCACGTCACCCAACGGGGTCTTCGACTCACCGCGCCGACGGCGGAACACCCCATGCACCGCCAGCCGGGAAACCTCGCAAACGTGTTCGCGCTCCAACAGATCGGGCCGGAGTTCCGGGTGAAAGAAGCTCTCCCCGCAGTGCTTCTCGATGGGCAGGGCGGCACCCGGTGCCCCGGCGTCGGCGGGCACCACCCGCACACAGCCGGCGGCCCGTCCCGTGCCACGGTGGCGGAGCAGCCCGTGCCATGAGAGGGCATCGAACTCATCCTGCTCCAGCCCCCCGGGGCAGTCCTCCTCCCGCTCGAAGCCGAACTCACGGCAATAGACGTCATAGCGCAGCCGGTGAATCTCCTCCTGCTCATCACCGCGGGCCAGCGAGTAGTCAAAGTAGGCTTCAAAGGCCTCGGCCAAAGGCGCATCAGACATGGTTCGCTCCTGTCGGGGAGGTCATCGGCCAACCCCGGTCTCGCTCAAGCCATACGGACGGCCCATGACTCGCCCGCTCCCAAAAACCCGGCCGCCTCGGGCCTCGCCACGTGCTCGGCATAACTCAGGTATGGGGTCGCCGGGACCGGGCCGGGTAAACGACCACGCCAGACGCGCAGCCCCGCGCCCAGGTCGGTGGTGGAAACCCGACAGGGCAACCGGACCCCGCGGTGATCCACCGGGGGCGCAAAAACCTGAAGGGGTAACCCCTGGCCGCGCACGAACCGGGCCAGGGCGGGCGTGACCATGAAGTAGAGCTCCTCAAACCCGTGTTGCATGGCATAGGCCCAAGCGGCACGGCACAGGAGGTAGATCATCACCGGCGAGCGGCCACCCCGGGCCTCGGGCCGGAGCAGCAGGCGGGAGACCTCCAGGATCGAGCGGTGACGGCCATCCAAGCCACCAGCCGCTACCCCATCAGGGCAGAGCACCCCCTTCATCGGTAATGCCAGGGGCGCGGGGCGGACCAGCCGCATGGCGCCGACCCAGGGTGTAGCAACCCGAGATGCCGGGTCCGGTGGGCCGACGAGGAAATGGACGGACTGGGTATCGTGGGCATCCCGTTCGAGCCCCTCCGGATGTTGCTCCGGCGGCTCAAAGCGATACTCCTGGCAGAAGACCTGATGGCGCAGCCGGAAGTGGTCACGCCGGGGTGCGGCGCAATCCGCCAGAACCACCTGGTGTGTGAAATTGTTCATCGCATCTGGTTCACCGGTTCGACCCAAGGCCAGAAGGGCGTCGTCGGCGGACCGCAAGTCCGGTGACCCTCCCCCCTGCATCGGCCGCAAGCGCAGCCAGAGTGCTAAGACTATACGGTTAGTCCCTGCGATAAAACGACTAAAAACAGGGGCATCTTTAGCACGACGTGGCATGTACCCCCCGGCATCAGGCAGGGTCCTTACCACTTTCCGCACATTCAACACCCGTCCACACCCCTATCCCGCCAACCCGCGCGCAGTCACGCCGCCCGCTGTACCGGCTCAAAACGCAGCCCCGCGCTGCAGGCATTGGCGTGTACCACCTTGGCCGGCTGCACCTCGCCATCCGGCATGGCCACCCGCACCTGTGTGCCCACACCAAGGTCCGTCGCGAAGGCGGTCACACGGGCGCCGCCGGCCGACAGGTCCACCAGACGGCAGGCCACCGTGTGCTCCCCGATCCACACCAGGCTCGGCTCATCCACCACTCGGCGCTGATACCGCCGCCTTTCCTCGCCCGCCGCTTCACCGGCCTCGTTCCCGCCACGACCATGCTTCCACCAGAGCCGGGCCGCCTGGCAATGGGCCTCGTCGGCGGACTGGGCGTAGATTTCGGCCTGGGCATCCGACGTCACCGGCGGATCGCCCAATCGATGGATGGCGGCGGCCACGAAATGAAGGGAGACCTGACGGAAGGTGCGCTCATCCTCGAGATCCTTATACAACTGCTCGTGGATCCGGTTCATGAGCTCCAGCCGACCCGCCCAGTCGCGTTCCACCAGCGCTGAGGCCCAAAAATCGGCCAGTTCTTCAGCCAGTTCTTCTACGTTCATTCCATCCCCTTGCCCGAGACGAGCGGCTGGCTTCGAGTATTTTTCATGCAATCCAGCAATATTCAGACCGGGATCGATAAATCGTTGTTACTAGTTCGATAATCTGGCACTCTCGCTGTTCCGACCCCCACCCCGCTGCCTACGGTTGTAAAGGATGTCGACACCGCATGCGTGGAGACCGGGGGCCGGGCGCCCGGCGCACCACGCCCCCCCTTAAAGGGCCCGCTGAATCCGCCGGGCAGACTGCTATTTTTGTGCTTGAATAAGTGACAGGCGTCGTCCCCGTCGGGACGGACTGGTTCCAACGTAGTGCCGCGCCGGCCCAATAGCCGGCAGGGGTCTGAGCAGCAATGGAAAAGATTTATCAGGAGGTCCTTCAGCAGGCGCGCGCCACCTGGCGCAAGCGTTGGTGGATCATCCCAATCGCGTGGCTGATCTGTCTGACGGGGTGGGCCTATATCCAGACCATCCCGGACACTTACCAGTCGTCGGCCCGCGTCTACGTCAACACCCAGTCGGTGCTCGACCCCCTGCTTCGGGGTATGACCGTGCGGCCCGACACCGAGCAGCGGTTGCGGATGATGACCCGCACCCTGCTCAGCCGCGACAACCTGGAGCGCATCGCCGAGGCCAGCGACCTTGGCGTGCTCACCGGCAGCGACAACATCGACAGCCAAGTGGGTGTCCTGCGCTCCCGACTCTCACTGGACGGCGGGCAGCGCGACAACATTTACAACATCTCCTTCCGCCACGGCGACCCGGAGGTGGCCCACCGCGTCGTTCAGGAGACAGTCAATCTCTTCATGGAACGCGGCCTGGGCGACTCCCGGCTGGACCTGACCAGCTCCCGGCAGTTCATCGAGCGCCAGCTGGAGAACTACGAGCGGCAACTGGAGGAGAAAGAGGCTGAGATCGAGCAGTTCAAGCGCGATAACGCGGCCTATCTGAGCGCCGGCGGCAGCTTCTACAACCGCCTGGAGCAGGCCAAGGAGCGTCTGGAGCAAGCCCGGCTGGAACACCGGGAGGTACAGCGCCGGGTGAACACCTTTGCCCAACGCATCCGCGAGGGCGGCACGTCGGCTGACGGCCTGGGGTACGAGAACCCTGAGCTGAAACAGCGCATCAGCCGCCTTGAGAGCGAGCTGGACACCCTGCGCCAGCGGTATACCGACGAGCACCCCGATGTGAAGTCGGCCCGCCGGGTGCTGGACGAGTTGCGCACCCAGATGGCCGAGGAGGCGGAGCAGTTCGCGGCCTCCGGCGCCGACGGCCTAGACGGCGCCAGCCAGTCCCAGCATCCGCTGCAGATGGCCCTGGCCGAGGCGCAGAGTCGCGCGGCGGCGCTGGAGACACGGGTCGAGGAGTTCGAGGACCGGGTCGCCCGCCTGGAGGCGCAGGTGGACCGGGTGCCGGCGGTGGAATCCGAATTCACGTCGTTGACCCGCAATTACGACGTACTGAAGAACAGCTACCGCCAGCTGCTCAGCACCCGGGAGCGGGCGATCATGTCCGGAGAGGTGGAGACGCAGACCGACTCGGTGGACTTCCGCGTGCTCGAGCCGCCGCGTCTGCCCAGCAACCCGGCCTCACCCAACCGGCCGGCACTGGCCAGCATGGTGCTCATCCTGGGGCTGGGTGCCGGCGGCGGTTTTGCCTTCCTGCTGGCGCAGCTGCGCGGCACCGTGAACAGCAACAGTCAACTGGCCGAACTGACCGGGCGCCCGGTGCTGGGGCAGGTCTCCCGCGTGCGGACCCCGATCCGCCGCCGGCGGCGCATGCTGGAGCTGTTGGTCTTCGCCACCGCCACCGGCAGCCTGCTGGTCGCGTTCTTCGTGGTGGTCGGCGTTTACTTCTCCGGTTAGAGGTCTGCCAAGACGTGAGTATCATCGAAAAGGCACTGAACAAAAGCCGCACCGCCCGCGAGCAGCATAAGGAAGGGCAAGGGACGGCGACGTCCGCCGCGCCGGAGGTTGCCGATGCGCCTCTGGGGTCCGGGGAGTCCGTAGGCGCGACCAGCGACCCCGCCCCGCAACCGCAACTAAAGGCGGCGGCTAAGGCCCCGCCACCGGTGGAGCGATCCCAGCAGGTCGAGATCGACTTCGCCTGGCTGCGCAAGCAGGGCATCATCGTGCCCAACGAGCGGCGTTCGGGCTTGGCCGAGGAGTTCCGCATGATGAAGCGGCCGATCCTCGACAACGCCTTCGGCCGCAGCAACGCCATGCGCGTGCCCAAGGGTCGCCTGGTGATGGTGACCAGCTCGCTGCCCCGTGAGGGCAAGACGTTCACCACGGTGAACCTAGCCCTGAGTATGGCCATGGAGGTCGACCGCACGGTGCTGCTGGTTGATGCGGACGTGGCCCGTCCGGCCGTCCCCCACACCCTGGGTTTTCAGAGCGACCGGGGCCTGATGGATGTCCTGACCGAGCCCGACATCGAGATCCCCGATGTGCTGCTGCGCACCAGCATCCCCAATCTCAGCGTGCTGCCCGCCGGGCGTCCCCACGGCCGCTCCACCGAGCTGTTGGCCAGCGAGGCGATGATGCAGATCCTGGACGAACTGCACGACCGCTACGACGACCGCATCATCCTGTTCGACTCTCCACCGCTGCTGGCCACCAGTGAGCCCGGGGTGCTGGCCGGCCACATGGGCCAGATCATCATGGTGGTGGAGGCGGAGCACACGCCCAGGACTTCCCTGGAGCGCGCCATGGAGCAACTGCAGCACTGCGACGTAGTGCTGACCACCTTAAACAAGGCCACCCGCCTCCCGGGTCTGGGCGGCTATGGCGGTTACTATTCCCAGGGCTACGGGAAGGGGCCTTATGGCGAGTAGGGAAAGGATAGCGTCAGCCGGCGTCGCCCGGCGGGCATGCGGAAACCCCACTCTGGTGGCGCTGGGCCTGGTCATCGCCGGGCTCGCCCTGCCGACGACGGCGACGGCCAATTGGACGTTCACCCCGAGGGTGAGCGTGACCGGCGAGCTGACGGACAACGCCACCCTGGCGCCGCGGGGCAGCGAGGAGTGGGACTTCATCACCAGCGTCAACCCCGGTTTCAGCCTGCGCCGGGATGACGGCCGGCTCCAGGCGTCGATCAACTATTCGATGAACAACCGCTTCTACGCCCGCGAGACCGGCCAGGACCGCACCAGCCACCGGCTGGCCGGGACTGGCACCGCGGAAGTGATCCGCGAGACCTTCTTTATCGAGGCCACCGCCCTGCGCACCGAACAGGCCGACTCTCTGCTCGGTCCGGTGGGCGTGGGCGGTTCCACGCCCCGGGAGAACCTCCGCGAGACCACTCGCTACAGCATCAGCCCCTACCTGATCACCCGCTACGGGCGGTTCGCCACCCAGCAGTTGCGCTACCGCTTCAGCGAGGTGCTCAACCACCGCAGCACCCAGGGCGACAGCCACACCCACGCGACCAGCTATCAGCTGAACAGCGGCCCGGCCTTCAACCGCCCTTTCTGGCAACTGGCTGCGGATTACCGGGAGGAGCGGTTCGACAACGCGCCCACCGGCGAGTTCGGCTCGGTGTCCGGCACCGCGGGGTACCAATTCAGCCGCTTTTTCAGCAGTTACGTCCAGGTGGGCCGGGATTACAACAACTTCGAGACCCTGCGGGACGACGAGGACGACACCTTCTGGGAGGTGGGGGCCACCTGGACACCCACACGGGCCACCAGCGTCCAGGCCAGTTACGGCGAACGCTATTTCGGCAAGAACCGCGCCATTAGCGCCCGACACGCCAGCCGGCGCGCCAGCTACCGGCTCAGTTATAGCGAGCGCATCACCTCCACCCAGCGGACCACGCAGTTCTTCCGGGAGGACTTGTTGCTCCAGGAGATCATCGATCTCATCGGCGAAGGCGGCATCTTCGACGACGAGGGCAACCTCAACATCCCTATCGACAACATCGACGACTACATCGACGAGGCCCGGGTACAGAGCTTTTTCTTCGTGCAGAGCTGGCGCGGCGCCTGGCAGTACCAGACCGGTCGCAGCACCTTCCGGCTGAGCGGCTTCCACACCCGGCGTGAGTCCGAGACGGACATCAGCGGCCAGCCGGGCGGTCTGTTTGAATCCGACCGCCAGACCCGGGGCGGCAACGCGAGCTGGACCTGGGCACTCGGCCCCAGGACCAACACCACCCTGAGCGCCCGGTTCTCGCGCTCCGATTTCGCCGATGAGCGCCAGGACGACCTGTGGGGGCTGCGCGCCGCCATCTCCCGGCAGCTGACCCCGGACGCCCGCGCGACCCTGAGCTACCGCCATCAGCAACGGGAGTCGTCCGAGCGGGCGGCGGAGTATCGCGAGAACGCGCTGCTCGCCACCTTCACCAAGGAATTCTGAGGCATGTACGAGGATTTCTACGGACTGCAGGCCCGGCCGTTCGCCCTCAGCCCCGACCCCCGGTTCTTCTACGGCAGCAAGGGGCACCGCCGGGCCATGGCCTACCTGGAGTACGGCGTGCAGTTGGAGGAGGGCTTCATCGTCATCACCGGCGAGGTGGGCGCGGGCAAGACCACCCTGGTGCGCAACCTCTTCCAGAGCCTCTCCGGCAAGCCGCTGGTGGCCGCCCAACTCGTGAGCACCCAGCTGGACGCCGACAACCTGCTCCGCTCGGTCTGCCTGGCCTACGGGCTGGAGGACGCCCCGGCGGACAAGGCCGGTCAGTTGCGACGGCTGGAGCAGTTCCTGCTGCGGACCCGGGCGCGCGGACAGCGGGCCCTGCTGGTAGTGGACGAGGCCCAGAACCTGGGCAACGACGCGGTGGAGGAGTTGCGCATGCTCTCCAACTTCCAGGGCGAGGACGGCCCGCTGCTACAAAGCTTCCTACTCGGGCAGCCGGAGTTCCGGGGCATCCTGCGCAGCGAGAACATGCAGCAGCTTCGCCAGCGTGTGATCGCCACCTACCACCTCGGCCCCATGGACGAGGTGGACACCCGCGCCTACGTGGAGCACCGCCTGGCGCAGGTGGGGTGGACCGACAACCCCCGCTTCGAGGAGGCCATCTGGCCGCTCATCCATCATTATTCCGGCGGCATCCCACGGCGGGTCAACACCTTCTGCGACCGGCTGTTCCTGATGGGCTTCCTGGAGGAGCGCCACACCTTGGGGCCGGAGCAGGCCGAGACGGTGATCAATGAGTTGGAGGATGACCTGGGGGGTGGAACGGCACCGGCCCCTGCGCCGAAGAACCGGAACGGGCAGGATGCCGGGGGCCTGAATGGCCTGGAGCTGCCCGGGCTCGATGACGCCGACGAGGCGCTCTACCAGATGGACAAGCGCCTGCACCGCATCGAGCGCTACTTGGTCTATAACTTCAAGCTCACGCGCCAGATCCTCGCCGCCATGCGCGAGGCGCCAAACCACAACCCGGACGAGCAGCACCATGACGACTAGGCAGGGACAAGGCCGCCAGGTCAGCGACATGCAGGGGGTGGTGAACGCCCTCACCGTGGACGTGGAGGACTACTTCCAGGTCTCGGCGCTGGCGCCGCACATCCCGCGCGAGAGCTGGTCGCACCGCGCCTGCCGGGTGGAACGCAATCTCGATCGGATCCTGGCTCTGTTCGAGCGCCGGGATGCCCGGGCCACCTTCTTCACCCTGGGCTGGATCGCCGAGCGCTACCCGGCGGCGGTGCGCCGCATCGTCGAGTGCGGCCACGAGCTGGCCAGCCACGGCTACGGCCATGAACGGGTCAGTGACCTGGGCCCGGCCCAGTTCCATGCCGACATCACCCGCGCCAAGGCCTTGCTGGAGGACATCGGCGGGGTCGCCGTCAAGGGCTATCGCGCCCCCAGCTTCTCCATCGGCCGGAGCAACCTCTGGGCCCTGGAGGTGCTGGCGGAGACCGGGCACCGCTACAGCTCCAGCATCTACCCGGTGCGCCACGACCACTACGGCATGCCGGAGGCACCGCGCCACCCGCACCGCCCCACCGGGCGCGGCGGTATCCTGGAGCTGCCCCCCGCCACCCTGGCACTGGCCGGGCGCAATCTTCCGGCCGCGGGCGGCGGCTACTTCCGGCTGCTGCCCTACGCGGCCTCCCGCGGCGCGCTGAACCGCATCAACCGCGTCGAGGGCCAGCCGGCGGTCTTCTACTTCCACCCTTGGGAGATCGACCCCGGCCAGCCCCGGATCCCGGGCATCGGCCTGAAGACCCGCTTTCGCCACTACCTCAATCTGCACCGCATGGAGGCGCGGCTGGAGCGGTTGCTGCACGACTTCCGCTGGGACCGGATGGACCAGGTCTACGCCAGTGCCCTTGCCGGCGAACCACAGCAGGCCACGCCGCCAGCCGCCGCGCCTGAACTCGCTTGACGGAGCCGCACCCCATGGCGCCCGACACCCTGCAAGGCACGACGGTACAGGTTTGCACCCTCACCCCGGAGGCGATCCCACGCTGGGACGCCTACGTGACCGCCTGCCCGGAGGCCACCTTTTTCCACCGCGCTGGCTGGGCGGAGGTGATCCGGCGCGCCTTCGGCCACCCCACGCTGTTCCTGTTCGCCGAGCGCGAGGGGCAAATCGTCGGGGTGCTGCCCCTGGCCCGGGTGAAGAGCCTGCTCTTCGGCCACTCGCTGGTCTCGCTGCCCTTCTGTGTCTACGGCGGCATCGTCGCCGACGACCCCGGTGCGGCCCGGGCCCTGGACGAGGCCGCCCGCGCCGAGGCGGCCGACCAGGGGGTCGACCACCTGGAATACCGGCACCGCCGTCCCTACCACCCGGACTGGCCGACCAAGGACCTGTACGTCACCTTCCGCAAGCCCATCGAGCCGGAGGTGGAGGCCAACATGAACGCCATCCCCCGCAAGCAGCGGCGGATGGTGCGCAAGGGCATCAAGGCCGGGCTGACCAGCGAGGTGGATACCGACGAGACCCGTTTCTTCCCCGTCTACGCCGGCAACGTGCACCGCATGGGGACCCCGGTCTTCAGCCGCCGCTACTTCCGCATCCTGAAGGCGGTCTTCGGCGACGACTGTGAATACCTCACGGTCACCCGCGACGGCCAGCCGGTGGCCAGCGTGCTCAGCTTCTACTTCCGCGACGAGGTGCTGCCCTACTACGGCGGCGGCACCCCGCTCGCCCGCGAGGTGGCCGGCTACGACTTCATGTACTGGGAGTTGATGCGCCGGGGTTGCGAGGCCGGCTACCGGCTGTTCGACTTCGGCCGCAGCAAGCGCGGGACCGGCTCCTTCAGCTTCAAGAAGAACTGGGGGTTCGAGCCCGAGCCGCTCCACTACGAGTTTGAGCTCCACCGGGGCGATGCCGTGCCGGACAACAACCCGCTTAACCCCAAGTACCAGCGGCTGATCCGCTGGTGGCAGCGCCTGCCGCTGCCGGTGGCCAACGCCATCGGCCCCTACGTGGTCCGCAACCTGGGGTAAGCCGATGGAAGACGTGCTGTTTCTGGTCCACCGCATCCCCTGGCCCCCCAATAAGGGCGACAAGATCCGCTCTTACCATATCCTGCGCCACCTGGCCGGGCGCTACCGGGTACACCTGGGCACCTTCGTGGACGACCCGGCGGACCAGGCCCACGTGCCGGAGCTGGAACGACTCTGCGCCAGCGTCTGCGCCCGTCCGCTCCCCGCCAGCCGGGCCCGCACCCGGGCCCTCACCGGGCTGCTCACCGGCGAGCCGCTGACCCTGCCCTGGTACCGCGACCGCACCCTCCAGGACTGGGTGGACGACACCCTCGCGCGCCACCGCATCCGCCGGGCGCTGGTCTTCTCCTCGGCCATGGGCCAGTACCTGCCCGACAGGGCCGGCGAGCTGCTGCGGGTGGTGGACTTCGTGGACGTAGACTCGGACAAGTGGACCCAGTACGCCGCCAGCAAGCGCTGGCCCATGAGCGCCCTCTATCGCCGCGAGGGCCGCCGGCTGCTGGCTTACGAGCGCCGCCTGGCCGCCGCCAGTGACGCCAGTCTGTTCGTCTCGCCGGCCGAGGCGGAGAGCTTCCGCGGCTTCGCCCCGGAGAGCACCGGCCGGGTGCACGCCCTCAACAACGGCGTCGACGCCCGCTTCTTCGCCCCCGACCCGCAACGCCCCTCGCCCTACCCACCCGGCACCCGCACCGTGGTGCTGACCGGGGCCATGGACTACTGGCCCAACGTGGACGCGGCCTGCTGGTTCGCCGAGGCGGTCCTGCCCCGGCTGCAGGCCGGGCTCCCCGGATTGCAATTCCACGTGGTGGGCTCCCGGCCGGCGCCGCGGGTGCTGGCGCTGGCCCAGCGCCCCGGCGTCACGGTCACCGGTTTCGTGGACGACGTGCGCCCCTGGATTCAGCACGCGGCGCTGGCGGTGGCACCGCTGCGCATCGCCCGCGGGGTGCAGAACAAGGTACTGGAGGCCATGGCCCTGGGCCGGCCGGTGGTGGCCACCCCCCAGGCGCTGGAGGGGCTCACCGCCCGCCCCGGCGAGGACCTGCTGCTGGCGTGGGACGAGCCGGAGGCCTTCGCCACCCGGGTGGCCGCGCAACTGACCGACCCCGACCCGATCCTGGGAAAGTCGGCGCGCGAGCGGGTGCTCGCCGACTACGACTGGGATCGCAACCTGGCCCAGCTCGACGCGCTCCTGGACGGCGAAGAGGCGGCACCGGGAGTCGCCGGCGACCTGGCGCTGGAGGCGAGTCATGGCCGTTGAGTGGTCGCAGGGCGCCGGGGCGGTGCACCCGGCACCGGGCTGGCCCCGGGCGCTGACCGCCATGGCGGTAGCGCTGACCGCGCTGCTGGTGGCGTTCTTCCCCACCTTCACCAGCATGGTGGAGACCTGGCAGCGCTCGGAGACCTTCGCCCACGGGTTTCTCATCGTCCCCATCGTGGCCTTCCTGGTCTTCCGCCTGCGCCATGAGCTGGCGTCTCTGCAGCCCCGGCCCTGCCTGCTGGCCGTCATCCCGCTGGTGCTGATCACCCTGATGTGGGTGATGGGCGAGCTGGTGGATGTCATCTCGGTGCGCCAGTTCGCCGCCGTGCTGATGGTCCCGGCCCTGGTCTGGCTGGTGCTCGGCGGCGAGATCACCCGCCGGCTGCAGTTCCCGCTGGCCTACCTGCTGTTCGCCGTACCCTTCGGCGAATTCATGGTGGAGCCGATGATGATCTGGACCGCCGACTTCACGGTGGGCGCCATCCGCCTCACCGGGGTCCCGGTCTACCGGGACGGCCTGTTCTTCGACCTGCCCACCGGCCGCTGGTCGGTGGTGGCCGCCTGCAGCGGCGTGCGCTACCTGATCGCCTCGGTGGCCCTGGGCACCCTGTTCGCCTATCTCATGTACCGAAGCTGGACCCGGCGGCTGATCTTCGTGGCCATCGCCATCCTCGTGCCCATCGTTGCCAACTGGCTGCGCGCCTACGGCATCGTGATGATCGGCCACCTGAGCGACATGCGCTTGGCCGCCGGGGTGGACCACCTACTCTATGGCTGGGTCTTCTTCGGGGTGGTCATCCTGTTGATGTTCCTGATCGGGGCCCTCTGGCGGGAAGACCACCTGTCCACAGGCCAGAACAGCGGGGACAAGACGCCAGGCACCGGGGTAGCCGAGCCCGCGCCCCGCACCGGGCGCCTGGTCACCGCCACCGCCCTGGCGCTGCTGCTCACTGTCAGCGGCCCACTCTATGCCGGCTGGATGAACCACCGGGACCTGGGCGAAGTGCAGGGCCTGGGCAGTGGCCCGCTGCTGGTCGAGGGCTGGCAGGCCGCGAGCGAGGCCGACGCCGAGCCCTGGACCCCCGGCTACCGTAACGCCCGCGCCAGCCGCGGCGGCCTGGTCGTCCAGGAGGAGGCCGGGCACGCCGTTGGCCTCCACATCGACTACTATCGCGCCCAGCACCGCCACGGCAACATGGTCGGCTGGGCCAACACCCTGGCCGGCCGTCACCGCGACGACTGGCGACAGCACAGCGGCGGCCGGACCGCCGTGCCCGGCATCGACCGGCAGGGCGACCGGGTGCTGCTCTCCGGCCCGGATGGCCGCCGGGTGGTGGCCTGGCGCTGGTACTGGGTGGGTGGCCGGCTGACCACCAGCGGCCACGAGGTCAAGGCACGAGAGGCCCTCAGCCGCCTGCTGGGCGGGCGGGACGACGCCGCCCTGGTGGTCCTCTACGCCGACTACCGCAACGACCCCGCGGAGGCCGAGGCCGCATTGGCGCAGTACGCGGCGCAGGCCCTGCCCCAGGCGCTCCGCCTGCTCGACGGCGTGGCGGGACCATGAGCGCGGCCCGCCCCCTGGCAACGGCGGCCCCGGGCGACGAGCGCCCGCTGGTGGCCCATATCATCCACCGCCTGGACGTGGGCGGCATGGAGAACGGCCTGGTCAACCTGATCAACCACATGCCGGCCGAGCGCTACCGCCACGCCATCGTCTGCATGACCCGGTACACCGACTTCAGCCAGCGCATCCACCGCGATGATGTGAGCCTGCACGCCCTGCACAAGCGCGAGGGCAAGGACCTGGGGGTGCATCGGCGCCTGCACCGGCTGCTGCGGTCGTTGCGCCCGGCCATCGTCCACACCCGCAACCTCGCCACCCTGGAGGCCCAGGCCACCGCCGCGGCGGCCGGCGTGCGGGCACGCATCCACGGTGAGCACGGCTGGGATATCGGCGATCTCGACGGCGCCCGCACCAAACACCGCCTGATGCGCCGCCTGGCCCGACCGTTGGTGGGGCGCTATATCGCCCTGTCGCGCCAGCAGCTGGACTACCTGGCCGGTGCCATCGGCGTGCCGGAGGGGCGGTTGCACCACGTCTGCAACGGTGTGGACACCCACCGCTTCAGGCCCCGCCGTCGGGACGAGGCCTCGCCACTGCCGGACGGCTTCGCGCCGGAGGGCAGCCTGGTGGTGGGCAGCGTGATGCGCATGCAGGCGGTCAAGGCCCCGGAGGATCTCGTTGATGCCTTCATCGCGCTGCGCGAACGGGCACCCGCCCGCTTCCCCCGCCTGCGGCTGGTGCTGGTGGGCGACGGCCCCCTGAGCGAGCGCGTCGCCCGGCGGCTGGCGGAGGCCGGGGTGGCGGATCAGGCCTGGCTGCCCGGCGCCCGGGACGATGTGGCGGCGGTGATGCGCGCCCTGGACCTGTTCGTGTTGCCGTCACTCGCCGAGGGCATCTGCAACACCGTCCTGGAGGCCATGGCCTGCGGGCTGCCAGTGGTCGCCACCGAGGTGGGCGGCAACCCGGACCTGGTGCGGCCCGGCGAGACCGGCACGCTGGTCCCGGCAGGCGATCCGTCAACCCTCGCCCGGCACCTCCAGGCCTACCTGGACGACCCGGAACGGCGGCAGCGCGAGGGCGAGGCCGCGCGGGCCCGGGCGGAGGCGGTATTCAGCATGGAGGCCATGGTGGAGGGCTACATGAGGGTCTACGATCAGGCGCTGGCCGAACACCCCTTGCCGGCCGTGCCGGGGAGGCGGGGCTAGGCCATGTGCGGTATCACCGGCATCTTCGATCTCCAGGCCCAGCGCCCGATAGACGTCCCGCTGCTCGAGGCCATGAACCAGACCCAGTACCACCGGGGTCCGGACGAGGGCGGGCTGCACCACGAGCCCGGCGTCGGCCTGGCCCACCGGCGGCTCTCCATCATCGACCTGTCCAGCGGCCAGCAGCCGCTGTTCAACGAGGACGGGTCGGTGGCGGTGACCTACAACGGCGAGATCTACAACTTCCCGGAGCTCACCCGGACACTGCAGAGCGCCGGCCACACCTTCCGCACCCACTGCGACACCGAGGTCATCGTCCACGCCTGGGAGGAGTGGGGCGAGGCCTGCGTGGAGCGCTTCCGCGGCATGTTCGCCTTCGCCCTCTGGGACCGCAACCGCGAGACCCTTTTTCTGGCCCGTGACCGGCTGGGCATCAAACCGCTCTACTACGCGGCGCTGCCGGACGGGCACCTGCTCTTCGCCTCGGAGCTCAAGGCGCTCATGGCCCACCCGGATCTGCCCCGCCAGCTCGACCCCTGCGCGGTGGAGGAGTACTTCGGGTTCGGCTACGTGCCGGAGCCGCGCAGCATCTTTGCCGGGGTGCACAAGCTGCCCCCGGGCCACACCCTGACCGTGCGCCGCGGGCAGGGCGGGGTGCCGGCCAGTCGCGCCTACTGGGACGTCCCCTTCGCACCCCTGCCGGCCATGGGCGAGGCGGAGGCCGCCGAAGAGCTGGTCCGGCGCCTGCGCGAGGCGGTGGAGATCCGGCTGGTGGCGGAGGTGCCGCTGGGCGCCTTCCTCTCCGGCGGGGTGGACTCCAGCGCCGTAGTCGCCATGATGGCCGGCCTCTCCCCCGATCCGGTGCGCACCTGTTCCATCGGCTTCGACGACCCGCGCTACGACGAGTCGGAGTACGCCCGCATGGTCGCCGAGCGCTACCGGACCGCCCACCGGCTGGACCAGGTCAACCCGGACGACTTCGACCTCCTGGGCAAATTGGGCGCGCTTTACGACGAGCCCTTCGCTGACAGCTCGGCGCTGCCCACCTACCGGGTCTGCGAGCAGGCCCGCCGCCAGGTGGTGGTGGCCCTGTCCGGCGACGGCGGCGACGAAAACCTGGCCGGCTACCGGCGCTACCGCCACCACCTGGGCGAGGAGCGGTTGCGCGGCCTGCTGCCGTTGGGCCTGCGCCGGGGCCTGTTCGGCAGCCTGGCGCGGGTCTACCCCAAGGCCGACTGGGCGCCCCGGGTCTTCCGCGCCAAGGCCACCTTCCAGGCCCTGGCCCGGGACGCGGTGGAGGGCTACTTCCAAGGGGTCTCCATCCTGCGGGATGACCTGCGCCGCCACCTGTTCTCGTCCGGCTTTCGCAGCGAACTGCAGGGCTACAGCGCCGTGGACGTGCTGCGCCGGCACGCCGCACAGGCGCCCACCGATCACCCACTGTCGCTGGTGCAGTACCTGGACATGAAGACCTACCTGCCGGGGGACATCCTGACCAAGGTGGACCGGGCCAGCATGGCCCACGCCCTGGAGGTCCGGGTGCCGATCCTGGACCACAAGCTGGTGGAGTGGATGTCGGGCCTGCCGCCGGAGATGAAGCTGAACGGCAGCGAGGGCAAGCACCTGCTGAAGAAGGCCATGGAGCCGCACCTGCCCCACGAGGTGCTATACCGGAAGAAGCGCGGCTTCGCGGTGCCGGTGGCCGAGTGGTTCCGCGGCCCGTTGCGCCAGCGGGTGCGCGACCAGGTGCTGGGCCCGCGCATCGGCGAGTCCGGCCTCTTCGACATGGACTTTCTCAACCGGCTGGTGGACGAACACACCCGCGGCGCCCGTGACCACAGCCCGGCGCTGTGGTCGCTGCTGATGTTCGACGAGTTCCTGGCCAAGGCCCGACCCTGACGCGGCATGCCCATGAAAGTGCTCCACATCCTCGACCATTCCCTGCCCCTGCACAGCGGCTACACCTTCCGCACGGCCGCCATCCTGCGCGAGCAGCACCGGCTGGGCTGGGAGACCGTGCACCTGACCAGCCCGAAACACGGGGTGGCGGCCGGCGCGGACGCCGACCGCGAGGAGTGGGCGGAGGGGTTGCACTTCCACCGCACCCCCCACACCCCCCTGCGGGTCCCCGGACTGGGCGAGTGGACCCTGATGGATGCGCTCACCCGACGCCTGCACCAGGTGGCCGCAGAGACCCGACCGGACGTCCTGCACGCCCACTCGCCGGCCCTGAACGCCATCCCCGCCCTGCGGGTGGGCCGGCGGCTGGGCATCCCGGTGGTCTACGAGGTGCGGGCCTTCTGGGAGGACGCCGCGGTGGACCATGGCACCAGCCGCGATCAGGGGCTGCGTTACCGGCTCACCCGCGGCCTGGAGACCCGCGCCCTGCGACGCGCCGACCATGTCACAACGATCTGCGAGGGGCTGCGCCAGGACATCATCACCCGCGGCATCGCCCCGGGCCGGGTCACCGTCATCCCCAACGCCGTGGACGCGGAGCGGTTCCAACTCGGCGGTACCGCCGACCCGGCCCTGAAGGCGGAACTGGGCCTGGAGGGCTGCCGGGTGCTCGGTTTCATCGGTTCCTTCTACGCCTACGAGGGGCTGGACCTGCTGCTGCAGGCCTTCCCACGCATCCACGACCAGGCCCCCGATGTCCGCATCCTGCTGGTGGGCGGGGGCAGCCAGGCGGAGGCGCTCAAGGCCCAGGCCCGGGACCTGGGCATCGCCGACCAGGTGGTCTTCACCGGCCGGGTCCCCCATGACCAGGTCAACCGCTACTATGACCTGGTGGACCTGCTGGTCTACCCGCGCCATTCCATGCGCCTGACCGAGCTGGTCACCCCGCTCAAGCCGCTGGAGGCCATGGCCCAGGGCCGGCTGCTGGTGGCCTCCGACGTGGGGGGCCACCGGGAGCTGATCCGCGATGGCGAGACCGGCTGGCTGTTCCCGGCCGGCGACCCCAAGGCCCTGGCCGATACCGTCCTGCACACCCTCGCCCGCGCCGCGGACTGGCCGCAGGTGCGCGCCAATGGCCGCCGATTTGTCGAGGAGGAGCGCAACTGGCCGGCGAGCGTGGCCCGCTATCAGGCCATCTACCGCCGCCTGACAGGGCTCGGGGAGGCCGCCCGTGCCGGCTGAGCGTCGCCCCCGCCTGGTGGTTTACACCCGCGTCTACCCCAACCGGGCCCAGCCCGGCCTCGGCCTGTTCGTGCGCGAGCGCATGCGTCGGGTGGCCGAGCACCTGGACCTGGAGGTGGTGGCGCCGGTGCCCTGGTTTCCCTTTCAGGGGCTGCTGGGCCGGCTGCGCCCCCACTCCCGCCCCGCCGATGTCCCCTACGTGGAGGAGCAGGACGGCATCCGGGTGCACCATCCGCGCTTCTTTTGCATCCCCGGGCTGTTCAAGTGGACCGACGGGTTCTTCCAGGCCCTGGGCAGCCTGCCCCTGATGCGCCGGCTGCAGCGGTCGTTCGACTTCGATGTCATCGACGCCCACTTCGTCTACCCGGACGGCGTGGCCGCGCGCTGGCTGGGCCGCTGGCTGAACCGCCCCTACACCATCACCCTGCGCGGCAGCCTGACCCGCTTCAAGGGCAAGGGGGCCGAGCGGCGCCAGATCGAGCGGGCCATGAGCGAGGCCGCGCACGTCTTCTCGGTGGCCGACGCCCTGCGCCAGGACGCCATCGCCTGGGGGCAGGCTCCGGATCACGTGCAGGTGGTGGGTAACGGCGTCGATCTGCAGCGATTTTACCCGGAAGACCGGGCGGAGAGCCGGGAATGCCTGGGTCTGCCCGCCCGTGGACAACTGCTGGTCTCGGTGGGCGGACTCACCGAGCGCAAGGGCTTTCACCGGGTGATCGCCGTGCTGCCCGACCTGCTGAGGCGCCATCCGGACCTGCACTTCGCCATCGCTGGCGGCGCCAGCCCCGAAGGCAACAACGAGGCCGAGTTGCGCCGGCAGACGACCGATCTCGGGCTCGGCGAACGAGTGCATTTCCTGGGCCAGGTCCCTCCGGAAGAGCTGCGCCACGTCTACTCCGCCGGCGACCTCTTCGTGCTGGCCACCCGCTTCGAGGGCTGGGCGAACGTCTTCCTGGAGGCCAGCGCCTGCGGCCTGCCCATCGTCACCACCCGGGTGGGGGGCAATGCCGAGGTGGTCCCCTCGGAGCGGGTGGGGCTGCTGGTCCCCTACGGCGACGCCGCTGCCCTGCGCGAGGCCATCGACCAGGCGCTGAGCCGCGACTGGGACCGCGAGGCCATCCTGGCCCACGCCCAGGCTAACGCCTGGCAGACCCGGATCCCGCAGCTGGTGACCGCCTTCCAGGCCGTCCACGACGGCAAGGCCCCCGCCACCGTCCCGACCCCCTCCTCCGGCAAGTCATGAGCCCCTGGACCCGCCTGGTGGCCGGGGGCCTGTTCCCCCTGCACGAGCGGCTCAAGGGCCACCACAGCGTCGCCCATCGGCGGGCGCTGGAGGCCAGCCAGTGGTGGCCGGCAGACCGGCTGGCGGCGCTGCAGGTGCAACGGCTGCAGGCCCTGTTACACGACGTGGCCACGCGCGTGCCCTACTACCGGCGCCTGTTCCGGGCGCAGGGCCTGACCCCCGAGCAGTTCCGCACCCTCGACGACCTGGCCCGGCTGCCGGTCACGGACAAGGCGCTGATCCGGGCCCAGGGCCAGGACTGGCTGGCGGAGGGCGCCACCGGCCTGGTGCGCCAGCGGACCAGCGGCTCCTCCGGCGAGCCGCTGACCTTTTGGCTGAGCAAGGACCGGATCAGCCTGGATATCGCCGCCAAGTGGCGCGCCACCCGCTGGTGGGACGTGGACATCGGCGACCGCGAGCTGGTGCTCTGGGGCTCCGCCGTGGAGAACCAGGCCCAGAACCGCCTCCGCGCCTGGCGCGACCGACTGATGCGCTCCCGGCTGGTGCCGGCGCAGGCGCTGGACGGGCCGGGCCTGGACCGGGTCATTGAGCAGATCCAACGGTTCCGACCGCGCATGCTGTTCGGCTACCCCTCGGCGCTCTCGCGGGTGGCCTGGCGGGCGCGGGAGCAGGGCCGGCGACTGGATGACCTGGGCATCCGGGTGGCCTTCACCACCTCGGAGGTGCTGCGCCCGGAGTGGCGCGGGGTGATCGGCGAGGTGCTGGGCTGCGGCGTGGCCAACGAGTACGGCGCGCGGGATGCGGGCTTCATCGCCCGGGAGTGCCCGGCGGGGGGGCTGCACGTCAGCGCCGAGTACCTGATCGTCGAGGTGCTGGACGACGCGGACCAACCGGTCCCGCCCGGCGAGGCCGGTCACCTGGTGGTCACCACCCTGGCCGGGCCCGAGTTCCCCTTCCTCCGCTACCGCACGGGCGACCGCGGCGCTTTAGATACCACGCCCTGCCCCTGCGGCCGCGGGCTGCCCCGGCTCAGCCGCCTGGAGGGCCGGGCCAACGACGGCCTGCTGGCCTGGAACGGGGCCTGGGTGCACGGCAGCCGCTTCAACTACCTGCTGCGGGAACTGGACGGGCTGCGCGCCTACAAGATCGTCCAGCACCGGCGCGACGCCGTGGAGGTGCTGCTGAGCGCCGACCCGCCCCCCGACGAGGGGTTCGAGCAGCGACTGCGGATGGCCTTCGCCGATGCCCTGGGCCCGGAGGTGGGCATCACCCTGCGCCGGGTGGACGCCGTGCCGCCGGAGCCCAACGGCAAGCACCGCCACGTGGTCTGCCGGGTGGACGCCGGCTAGGCCTGAGCAGCCCGAGGCAACCGGCCCGCGCCCTCCGCCGGATGCGCTTCCAGCCACAGGTCCAGCATCATGAGTATCCAAACGAAATCGCCGTAGTAGGCGGAGTGGCCCTCCCGGTGCAGCCGGATCAGCTCGTCGATGAAGGCAGGGCGCAGGAAGCCCTGCCCCTTAAGCCGCAGCAGGCTATCGTAGGCCATCTCGCGCAGCGGGGGATGCTCGTGCATCCAGACCCCGAAGGGTAGGCCAAAGCCGTGCTTCTTCTTGTCGATGATCTCAGCGGGCAGAAAACCGCTCAGGGCCTCCTTGTAGAAGTGGCGCAGGCGCCCCTTGTGCAGTTTGAGCGCCGAGGGCACCCGGCAGGAGAAGACCACCAGGTCGTCGTCCAGCATGGGATAAACCACGTCCAGCCCCGCCAGTTGCACCATCCGGCTGACCTTGCGCAGGTCGTTGTCCGCCAGGGTCTGCTGCCAGTCCAGGTACATCATGCGGTTGAGGGCGGAGGCCCCCTGGGGGCGCTGGTAGATACTGCGCATCAGCCCCCAGGGGGCCTCCCGGTCCACCTGGCCGAGGAAGTCCGGCTCGAGCATCTCCTCCACCGCCAGCCGGTGCAGGTAGTTATAGGTCTGCAGCCGGTCGGGCAGGGGGATGCGGGCCTGTTCCACGTAGCTGCGCGCCTTGCCCAGCACCGGCAGCCCACGGGGCAGGCGGGTGAACAGCGGCTCCAGCGCCCGGCGGGCCGGCGCCGGCAGCCGGCCCCAGTGCTCGAACACGCCCTGCTTGGCGTAGCGGGCGTTACCGGCGAACAGCTCGTCCCCGCCGTCGCCGGCGAGCATGCGGGTGACGCCCTGCTCGGCGGCCACCCGGGCGCAGAAGTAGGCGGGCAGGGCGGAGGAGTTGCCGAAGGGCTCGTCGTAGCTGGCCGCGATAAGCGGCACGGCCTCCACCACATCCTCGGGGGTCACGTAATACTCGTGCGAGCGGGTACCGAAGTGGCGGGCGGCAATCCGGGCGTAGGGCAGCTCATCGTAGCCCTCGGCGTGAAAGCCGATGCTGAAGGTGTCCGCACCCTCCGGGCGCACCCCGGCGAGCATGCCGGCGACGGTGGAGCTGTCCAGTCCGCCGCTGAGAAAGGCGCCCGGCCGGTCCACATCCGCCCGCCGGCGCACCGACTCGTGCAAAAGCCCCCGCAGCTCCTCGCCCAGCTCGGCCCCATCCGCCCCGTCGGGCTCCTGGAAGCGTGGCTGCCAGTAAGGGGTGGCCTCCACGGCGCCGCCCTCGGCCTGGAGGCAGTGGGCCCCCTGCAGCTTGGCCAGGTCGGGGAAGAGGCTGACCGGCGCCGGCAACATGTGGAAGAAGAGGTAGTGGTAGAGCCCCTCCGGGGTCGGCGTACGGGAAAGCCCCGGATGGGCCAACACGCTGTCAGCGGTGCTGCCGAAGACCACCCCGCCGGGAATACGGGCATAGTGCAGCGGCTGCTGGCCCATCCGGTCGACCCCCGCCAATACCCGGCCTTGCGCGGTATCGATCACAGCGAGGGCAAAGTCCCCCGCCAGGCAGTCCAACAGCCCCGGACCATGCCGCCGCCAAGCCTCGAGCAGCGCCTGGGCGGGGTCCTGCGCGCGGGCCAGTTCAGCCAGTTCGCCATCGCGCCAGTGCGGGTGGCCCACCAGCGCCACCATGCGTCCCTGGTCATCCTCCGCCAGCCAGCCGTCCCGCACCAGACAGGCCGCGCGCGGGTTGCTCCGGCTGTCCATTCCGGCGCCCCGACGGGCCGCCAGCGTATCGGCCCGTGACCGAATGTCCCGCCCATCCTGCCCGCCGCCCGTGCTAAACCAGCCACACAATCCCGCCATTTGACCATCCTTTCCTATAGGTCAGGTGCTACACTTCGATGTGTTTCACCCACGTTGGAGGTAATGCTTTCATGTCAAGTCTAGACCAGGTCAGGGAGATCCTGGACAGCGCGCTGAGCCTCAATGGCCGCGCCCGCTCGTTCGACCGCGACACCGTGCTGTTGGGGGACCTTCCGGAGCTGGACTCGATGGCGGTGGTATCCGTCATCACCGAGCTGGAACAGCGCTTTGGCATCATGGTCGAGGACGACGACGTCAGTGCCGAGACCTTCGAGACCGTGGGCAGCCTCTGCGACTTCGTGGAATCGAAGCTGGAAGAGGCCTGAGCCCATCCCCCGTATGGAAGCCGGATTTCTAGAAGGGCCCCAAGGGCCACTCTTCCATATCCTTCACCCACCGGAGGCGGAGCCCCCCAAGGGTTGCGTGCTCTATGCTCCGCCGTTTGCGGAGGAGCTGAACAAATCCCGCCGCATGGTGGCGGAGCAGGCGCGCAGGCTGGCGGCTGCCGGCTACGCCGTGCTGCTGCCCGACCTGTATGGCTGCGGCGACAGCGCCGGTGAGTTGCAGGATGCCCGCTGGGAGGCCTGGCTGGACGACCTGCAGCGGTGCGCGGAGACGCTATGCGCCCGTTTTCCGGCCCCGCTGCACCTGTGGGGGCTGCGCAGCGGCTGCCTGCTGGCCAGCGCCCTGGCCCACCGCCTGGAGACCCCACCCCGCTCACTGCTCTACTGGCAACCGGTCGGCAACGGCAAGCTCTTCCTGACCCAGTTCCTGCGTCTGCGCGTGGCCGCCGGGATGATGAGCGGCGGAAAGGAGACCACCGCGGCATTGCGTGAGCGCCTGGCCGGCGGCGAGACCCTGGAGATCGCCGGCTACCCACTGGCACCGGCCCTGGCCCAGGCGCTGGAGCAGGCCCGTTTGCAGCAACCGCCCGATGGCGTCGAGGTGCACTGGGTGGAAGTGATGCAGGGGGATGCCCCGCAGCTGCCTCCTGCCAGTCAGCGGCTGGTGGACGACTGGCAGGAGGCCGGTATCGCGGTGCAGGCCGCAGTGGTGCCCGGCGAACCCTTCTGGTCCACCCAGGAGATCCGCACGGTACCTGCGCTGTGGCAACGGACGCTGGGTTGCCTCCAGCGCGGCCCGGCGGCAGCAGCGCAAGCGGCCGATGCAAGCGCCCAGCCCCTGGTTTCGGTGATCATGCCGGCGTTCAACGCCGCCAGTTACATCGAGGAGGCCATCGACAGCGTCCTGGCCCAGGACTACCCGCACAAGGAGCTAATTGTCATCGACGATGGCTCCAGTGACGACACGGTGGCCCGGGTGCAAGCCTACGGTGACCGGGTACGGCTGTTGACCCAGGCCAACCAGGGCTCGGCGGTGGCCCGGAACCAGGGCCTGGATGCCGCCCAGGGGGAGTACATCGCCTTTCTGGATTCCGACGACGTGTGGCTGCCGGGCAAGCTGACGGCGCAGGTGGGGTACCTGGAGGCGCACCCGGATGTGGGCATGATCTACTCGGACTGGCTGCCCTGGAAACGGGACAAGCAGTCCAAGGCCTTCCCCCCACCCGAAGCCCTGGCACCGGCAACACCTGATACCGGGGTACCTCCGGAAGAGATCCCGCTGCTGACCGAAGGCTCCGGCTGGCTCTACAACCGGCTGCTCTTTGGCTCGCTACTGCACACCATCACGGTCATGGCCCGCCGTGAGCTGATCGAGCAGGTCGGCCGGTTCGATCCCGAACTGAAACGGGGTCAGGATTACGACTACTGGCTGCGGGCCTCCCGCCACACCGAGATCCACCAGCTGGACCGGGTGTTCGCGCTGTACCGATTGCACGGCAGCGGCTGCATCACCCAATGGCCGGACATCAACTACGAAAAGCTGGTGGTGGAAAAGGCGTTGGCCCGCTGGGGGCTGGAGGGACCCACCGGTGAACGCTCCGACCGCAAGGCCGTCGAGCGACGCCTGGCCGGCACCTGCTTTGACTTTGGCTATCACCACTACTGGAGCGGTAACCCCCGCAGGGCCAGCCGGTCCTTCCTGGAGGCGCTGCGCCACCACCCCCGCCACCTGGGCAGTTGGCGCTACGCCGGGATGAGCCTGGCCATGGGTCTCTTCAAGGGGCGTTAAGCGCCAGGCCCGCCCGGCGGAGCGCCGCCACCCCTGAAGTCTCACCCCTGACTGCTAATCTGAGCAGTAGATCCGCCTGCAAACCATATTGGCCGTTAGCGGCAGGCAACACAGTGACAACAGTGCCCGTGTCACCGACAAAGGAGCGCGACAGAAGATGGCAACAGGGTTCGACGGCATCTACGGTCTCCACCAGGGTTTCTTGCAATCCGTCGACCGCCACTCCGGTCGCCCCGCGCTAGAGGTACAAGGGGCGCAGTACAGCTACAGCGACCTCTACCACCAAGCCGCAGCGGTCGGTGCTGCCCTGCAAAGCGCCATGCCGGAGACCACGGCGCCGTTGGTCGGGGTACTGGCCAATCGCTCTCTGCCCGTCTACAGCGGCCTGCTCGGCACGCTCATGGCGGGGAAGGCGGTGGTGCCGCTGAACCCTGGCTTCCCGCAGGAACGCACCCAACAGATGGTTGAACAGGCCGGCCTGCAGGCCCTGGTGGCGGATGGGCAGGGTGAGGCCCTGCTCAGCGACTTGCTACCTGGAATGGATGTCCCCATGGTCGTGGTGCTGCCCCTTGCCGAATCGGCCCAGGCACTGCAGGCGCGCTTCCCGCAGCACCGTTTCCTGACGCGCGCGGAGTTGGGTGCGCCGTCTGACTGGCGCCCGGCATCGGTGCAACCCGACGACCTGGCCTATCTGTTCTTCACCTCCGGCAGCACGGGAACGCCCAAAGGCGTGGGAGTGCTTCACCGCAACGCTCTGCGCTTCGTCGCCATGTCCCTGGAGCGCTACCGGCCGTTCGGGATCAGCGAGGCAGACCGCTTCTCGCAGTTTTACGACATCACCTTCGACTCCTCGATGTTCGACCTGTACGTCTCCTGGGCCTTCGGCGCCTGCCTTTGCTGCCCCACGGCGAAGGAGTGGTTCAACCCCAACAAGTACATCGAGGAGGGCAGGCTGAGCGTCATCGATATCACGCCCTCCGCCGGTCACGGCATGAACCGGCGGGACGGCTGGCGCCCGGGCCGCTTCCAGGCCCTGAGGCTGTGCCGGTTCGGTGGTGAGGCCCTGTCCGCGGAGCTGGCCACCGCGATGGCCGCAGCAGCCCCCCATGCGCGGGTGGACAATGCCTACGGCCCCACGGAATGCACCGTGGATTCCGCCTATTACCTGTGGGACCCGGAACGCTCGCCGGGCGAGTGTGAACACGGCATGGTCCCCATCGGTTACCCGGGCAACCAGGTCCAGCTGACCGTGGTGGATGACGACCTGCAACCGGTTCCCGAGGGGGCCGAGGGCGAGTTGCTAATTGGCGGGCCACAAGTCACCCCGGGCTACTGGAACGATCCGGAGCGCACGGAACAGGCCTTTATCCGGCTGCCCTCGGACGGCGCGGTTCACTACCGGACCGGCGACCTGGTGCGCCGCCCACCGGCCGGCAAGCCCATCATGTTCCTGGGCCGCATGGACCATCAGATCAAGGTGGGCGGGGTACGCATCGAACTGGGCGAAGTGGAGCAGGCCCTGCGCGAGGCGGCCGCCACCGACGAGGCCGTGGCCCTGGGCTGGCCACGTACCTCCAGCGGTGCGGCCGGGATTGTGGGCTTCGTGGTGGCCGGGACGGCCGACGAGGCCGCGATACGCGATCAGCTGCGCAGCCGGCTGCCCAGCGTGATGGTGCCCCGGGTCATCCACGCCCTGGAGGCGCTGCCGCTCAACCCCAACGGCAAGGTGGACCGCAAGGCCTTGATGGCCCGGCTGGAAGCGGAGGCCGGGGGTCGATGAGCAAAGCCGTCCTCATGTGTCCGCCGGAGCACTTCGATATCGAGTACGAGATCAATCCGTGGATGCACGTGGATGACCCGGTCTGCAGAGAGCTGGCCCGTTCCCAGTGGCAGGGCCTGTACCAGCTTTACACCCAGACGCTGGGCTGGGATGTCCACCTGATCGACCCCATCGAGCACCTGCCGGACATGGTCTTCACGGCCAACGGCGGCCTGGTGATTCGCGACCGGGTGGCCCTGCCCCGCTTCCGGCAACCGGAGAGGCAGGGCGAGACAGAGTTCTTCGAGCAATGGTTCCGCCGCCGCGGCTATCGCACGCTGTGCCTGCCCCGCCACGATTTCGAGGGCGAGGGGGATGCCCTGCTGTGGAACGACACCCTGTTCGCCGGGTACCCGTGGCGCAGCGACAAGCCCGCCCACCGGGAGCTGGCCGAGTTCTTCGGCCTGGAGGTGGTCAGCCTGCAACTGACCGACGCCCGCTTCTACCACCTGGACACGGCCCTGACCATCGTGGATGAACAGACCGTGGCCCTGTATCCAGATGCCTTCACGGCTGAAGGCCTGGAGGCCGTCCACCGCCGGGTGCCGCGCGTCATCGAGGCGGCGGAGGCCGATGCCGTTGGGTACGGCCTGAACGCGGTGAGCGATGGCCGACACATCGTACTGAGCGATCGGGCCCGGGGCCTGGCCGCCACCTACCGGGAAATGGGGCTGCAAGTGCATCCCATGCCCATCTCCGAGTTCCAGAAGTCAGGGGGCGGCATGAAGTGCCTGACATTGGAACTCCGCGATAACGGTGCCTGACCACCCAAGTTGGACAGTTAGGGACGTAACTGATTGATTCCTCGGCACTGAGATTTCGAAAAATGCCACAACAGGCTCAGCAGGGCTCCTTCGGCACCTCCACGCCGGCGACCTCGAATAGGTCCAGTTGCTCCTGGCTGGGCCGTGTCAGGCCCTCGTAGGATTGGCTGCCCACATGGACGGTGTGGCGTTGGATCTGCCTCAGACCGCGCAGCAGCCTCTCCGGTGAGTGGGGGCTTCCGGCAGCCTTCAGCCGCCCACGCAGGACGCGGTAGAGCACCAGGGCCAGGAAACAAATCATCGCGTGTGCCCGGATACGTTCTGGCAGGCGGTGGTAAACCGGGGCAATTTCAATCTCGCTTTTGAGCACCCGGAAGCCGCGTTCGATGTCGGCCAGGGAGCGGTAACGCTCCACCACAGCCTCGGCCTCCATGTCGCTGAGGCTGGTGACCAGCAGCAGTTTGCCATCAAGCTGCTCGGCCCGAGCCCACGCCTCGGTGTCGATGCTGTAACTGAACCGGGGCGCCCCGAGGTCCGTTTTAACAATGGCGCCCATGCGCTTGTCCAGTACTGCCTTGTGGAAGCGCTGGTAGGCGCTGCGATCAGTGGAACGTCTACCCCGACCCGGCTGGCCAGCATCCTGGTTGTCGAGGCGTTCCGCGAGTTGTGCCCCCAGTGCATCCAGTTCCTCGATGGTTTCGCGGCGCTGGACGGTCTGCTCTGCCGCCCGCTCGGCATTGTGTGCTACCACCAGCCGTCGACCCTCCCACGTGGTCTCGGTCACCACGTCGGCACTCGGCTCGGTGACCGCCGCCGCCAGTTGTGGATGCAGCGTGCTCATCAACTTGGCGAAATCGCGGTAGCGGCGACCGGGGACGGCCAGGATGTAATCCACCGCCAGCCCTTGCTCGGCGCCCAAGGCATCCAGGGTGTCGATGTTGTCGAACGACAGCAGGCCCCGGTCGGCGACGACCACTACCCGCGTGAGGGCAAAGCGCTCCAGCAGGCGCTCAATCATTGGCGCCAAAGTACGCGTCTCGGCGACGTTACCCTCGAAGACCTCATGGGCGATGGGCAGGCCCTCGGCGGTCTGGACAACGCCGAGGGCGAATTGGCGGCCAATACCGCCGGTCTCCTTGCTCAGGCCGTAGTCGCGGATGTCATCGGCCACCCTGGTGGTGCCGTGAATGCGCACCGTGGTTAGGTCATAGAAAATGACGCTGAGCTCTTGGTCCAGAAGCGGGCGCAACTGGGCCGCCACCGACCGTTCGACGGCTTCCTTGTGCTCTTCCAACGCATCCATGGCGCGCAGGAGCTGTTTATGATGGATGGCTTCGCTATCAAGCCCAGGGACACTGGCTTCCTCACGGAGCCATTCCAGTACGCCGAGTTTGCTGCACGGGGCAGCTAGACGATTGAAGACCATCGCTCGGATAAGGGCCTCGGCATCGAACTGGCGGCGCGAAGAGCGCAGCGCGCGTTTCAGGGCCTCACCCAGCCCCAACTCCTGCCAGAGCTGGTGCAGTGCCCAGACATCACCAAAGGCCTTGGCCGTGTCGAAGCGCGGGGCCTCGGGCAGTGACTCGGGGCGCCCCACCGCCCGCTGAAGCCCTTTGATGAGGGCGTCGAGATCTGACGCTTCCAACTGATCAAGGCGGCCGAGATTAGCAACGACCCGCTGCTTTACCTTGCCATTGTCGTCCCGGTACCCCTGCACCAACTGCAGGTAGCGGCGTGGACCCGACTTGGTGATGCGCGTGTACATATCACGACTATAGCCGCTGCACGCCCCGCCCTCAATACCGATAAGCAATATCACGTGACACAACAACGCCTAGCGGTGTAAAGCATGCTCAATCATCTAAATTCAGCAGGTTACGCCTCGCCCCGGGGTGAAAAATGGGCTTGAAGTGTCGAACTTGGGTGACCACGATGAACCCATTACGGCAGGCCGCTCGTCTACTGCGCAGAGGTTGGCCGTTCATCGGGCCTGTTCGCCGGCGGCAGGCGGCGTTGCCGGCTCCGGCTCCAGACCCTGAAAAGCCTGGATCCACTCCAGGCTCGCCTCCTCCACCTGGTGCATAGCCGCCGCGCTGGAAAAGGTGTGGTCAGCGGATGGGAAACGGCACACCTCCACGGCCCCGGCCTGTTCCAACTCGGCAAACGCCGGGTGGCCGGCCATGGCCTCTTCGAAGGTCCTGGCCACATAGTCGCGGCCACTCAGGAATACCGCGCTGCGCCCGCCCCCGGCCTGCAGGGCTCGTAGCATGTCCCCGGGGTATATATCGTCCGTCTGCGCAACAGCGTCCGCGGGCTGGCCATGGCCCTTACGGGCCACGCGGGCGGTACCCAGCAGGCCCTTTGCCGAAGCCCCGACGCTCAGGCCGCCTCTCAGGGCCTTCTTCCAGAAATCCCCCGCGAGCAGTCGGCGGGCGTAGTAGTGCTTCAGCCGGACCTTCGCCCGGGCCTCCTCCACATCCAGCCAGGGGTTCACCAGGATAAGGCCTGCCACCCGGTCGTCGGTCACCCGGTACAGGCAGGCCGCGCTGGCACCACCACACAGCCCCCAGAGCACAACCCGCCGCACCTGAGGCACCTGGGCCTGAAAGGCCGCCAGCGCGGCCCCAATATCCGGCAGCACCCGACCATAGCCACGCTCCGCACCCGAGGCGTCTCCCATGCCCCGGTAGTCGAAACGCATGCAGGAGATACCGTTCGCGGCGAGACAGCGGGCCAAACGGACAAACTGCCTATGTGCGCCTACACGATACTGAGGCCCACCTACTAATATAATCACACCCAGCTCCGCAGGCTGGTCAGGTTGGCTAACAACCCCAACCAATGACTCAAGATCACATAAAAATACTACGCCTTTTTCAATATATCTCATTGACATTCCACAGTGCTGCCAAAATATTTTTTAGCCAACATTCGCATCACCGCGCCCACGCCATTTTCAAGCCTATACGAATGCAGAGGAAGGAACTAATATACGACATACTCACTAACCAAAAACCTAACATTAATCAAAACTTTTTTACCACCCTGCGAATCAACCCCCTAAGAAAAAATCTCAAATCTTCCATGGCTGGGCAGGGGTCTCTCCACGACCACAGGGCATCTTTGGTGTCCCCAAAAAAGTCAGAAAAGGAAATGGACGCATCCCTAAAAAAACAACCTAGCGTCGCTTCTCCATGGCGCACTTGGGCAAGCAGCTGTAGCGACCTTTCCAAATCCCCAGAAAGCCACCTCATTTTTTGACCCAAAGGATAGCGTTCTGGAAATTCTATTTCTTCGCCAGAGGCAAGAATTACAGCATAGTATGGAAATTCTATACCGCATTTTATAGGAAGAGAAATTGACCCCCAACACCTACCATTTATCTCCATTAGCCCAACCCTACCAGTCACTGGGTCCTGCCTAAACTCAACCATTGCAAGTCCTTCCCAGCCAATTTCTGAAAGCAAAGATAGTGCATATGCTACCATTTTTTGATCAGGCTTCTCACTGATACAGCGCACAGCTACCCCTCCTGTCACAGGAAGCTCTTTTAACCGTCTATGTTGAAAGATAACGCGCGCCTCTCCATTCCAAAAAAGGACTTCGACACCAACCCCCTGACCGGGCAAGTACTCTTGAACAAGCCACATTATTTTTGACCCGATATGAGGCAATAAAATCGCCCTGAGATCTGCTTCATTTTTTGCATGGCGAGCCCTCAATGGCGTCGCCACACTCCTGTCAGATGGCTTCACAACGACTGGAAACGACGCATTTTCACAGACCACGTCAAGGTCGTCCTCTCCACTCACATAGAATGTCTCGGGCGCAGGGATGCTAAGGTTTTTCGCCAACCTCAAAGTTTCAGCCTTATCCAAAACTGCGCGCACTTTTCTGGCCTCTGGGAGCAGCAACACAGCTCTGCTCCGAAGTTGATCTTCATATTTAGCAAGCGCACTCAACTCACCATCACTAACAGGAACAACAAAATCAACTTGAAACTCATCAATAAAACGAACAATCTCACTAAGAAAACAGTCGCCACTTCTTTCTGGAGAAGAAAACTTAAATAATCCATCAATATAATTTGAGTATAGATTGCGTGGATTGCTGCCAATATCACCGACATAGACATCAAACCCATGATTTTTTAGGCACTGCGCTATAGGAACAGAAATCCTAGGAAAGCAACCAAGTATCAAGACTGTCTTATCCCTCACCAACACACCCTCATGACCCAAGCATTAATCATATAACCGGCCCTTTGGATCTCTCGAGAGACCCTTTGTGCATCGCCGGCTAGCCGACGGACGAAACCCGTATCTTTAAATTAAATAGCCTACTTCTCCGCATACTGCGAATGCTTCGGCATTCGATAGGCGGCAGTACTCCACATCCACTCTATTACTATTTTAATTACACGCCCCTCCCCCCCCCCAAGACGGCTTGCCCCCTTACTCAAACGAGCAACTCCAGCGGTTCCGGATGCCCCAGGAACCGCGTCGGGCTCGCGGTGTAACCGTAGGCACCGGACTGGTACACCACGATCCAGTCACCGGGCTGCGCCGGCGGCAGGTCCACCTGCTGGGCGAGGATATCCAACGGCGTGCACAACGGCCCCACCACATCCACTGTCTCGCTGGCGCTGGCATCCATGCGATTGCCGACGGCGACCGGGTAGTTCTTGCGGATGACCTGGCCGAAGTTGCCGGATGCCGCCAGATGGTGATGCAACCCCCCGTTGGTGACCAGGAATGTGCGGCCGCGGGAGACCTTGCGGTCCACTACCTTCGCCACGTAGATGCCGGCCTCGCCGACCAGGTAACGCCCCAGCTCCAGGATGATCTCCACCCCCGGGAGGCGCTCCCGCACCGCCGGGAGCCGCGCTTCAAGCTGCTCACTGACCGGCGCCAGATCCAGCCGGCGGTCGCCCGGGAAATAGGGGATGCCAAAGCCACCGCCGATATTCAGCATCTCCACCGGGCCGGGCGCATCGTCCGCCAGCCGGAGCGCCAGGTCCAGGGTCAGGCCCTGGGCCTCCACCAGGGCCTCGGCCCGCAGATTCTGTGACCCGGAAAAGATGTGAAAACCGCGAAAATGCACATCCAGCGCCGCAATGCGTTTGAGCAACGCCGGCACCGCCTCCGCATCCACGCCGAACGGCTTGGCCCCGCCGCTCATCTTCATCCCGGAGGTCTTGAGCTCGAAGTCGGGATTCACCCGCACCGCCACATGGGGTCGGTGACCGATCTTCTCCGCGATGGCGGCCAGCCGCTCCAGCTCGGTGGCCGACTCCAGGTTGATGGTGATACCCGCGGCTACGGCCGCGGCCAGTTCATCGTCCGTCTTACCGGGGCCGGCGAAGCTGATATCCGCCGCGGACACCCCGGCATCCAACGCCACCCGCAACTCCCCCGCCGAGGCCACATCGAGACCGTCAACCTGGCCGGCCATATGCTGGACCACGGCAGGCATGGGGTTGGCCTTGATCGCGTAGTGAAGCGCAATCCCCTCTGGCAGGGTCTGGCGCAACGCCGCGACACGCCGGGTCATCAGGCGACGGTCGTAGGCGTAGAAGGGCGTACCGCCGGCCTGCTGCACCAGATCGGAGAGCGGGCGGCCACCCACCTGCAGCATGCCGTCGGCAACCTCGAACTGGTCCATGGGCGCATGGCAAGGGCGTTGTCCATTCACGGTGCAGCGTTCTCCTGAAACAGGTCGGTGAAGTCGGTGGATAGCCCCTTGCGGTCGATCTTGCCATTGGCGTTACGCGGCAGGGGTTGTTGCCGAAGCTCCACGTGAGCGGGCAACATGAATGCCGGTACCCGGGGCCGCAGGGCATTCAAAAGCTCCTCCGCGGTCACGCCGGTGGAGCGCGGCAACACGACCAAAACGATGCCGTGCCCCAGCACCGGGTGCGGCACCCCGAGCGCGGCGGCCTCGGCGACAAGCCCGGTGCCATAGACGGCTTCCTCCACCTCGTTCGGGCTCACCCGATAACCCGAGGTCTTGATCATCTCATCGCGTCGACCGATGAAGTAGAGAAACCCCTCCTCGTCCATGCGTACGGTATCGCCCGACCAGACCGCCAATTCCTTTTGCGGCAAGCCGCCCGGCTGGCCCGGCGCCGGACGGAAGCGCTGCGCGGTCCGTTCCGGGTCGTTCCAGTAGCCCATGGCCACCAACGCCCCCCGGTGCACCAGCTCGCCCGGCTCGCCGGGGGCGCACGGGGAGCCGTCCTCACGCACCACCCTGATCTCTGCATTGGGGATGGCCTTGCCCATGGAATCGGGCCGTCGGTCCACCTCCTCCGGCGGCAGGTACGTCGAGCGGAAGGCCTCGGTGAGCCCGTACATCAGGTAGAAGCGGGTAGCGGGCAGTTGCGCCCGGAGCGCCTCCAAGGTCTTCAGGGGCATGGCACCGCCGGAATTGGTCACGTAGCGCAGGGTCTTGCGCGCCGCGTCCGGCCACTCCAGCTGTGCTAACTGGATCCACAATGGGGGGACCGCCGCCAGGCCGGTGATTCCCTGCTTTTCCACCGCTCTGATCACATCCCGCGGCAGCAGGTAGTTCAGCAGCGACACCTGCGCACCGGTCAAGAAGGCCGTCGTGAGCTGGCTGAGGCCGTAATCGAAGCTGAAAGGCAGTGCGGCCAGCAGGTGGTCCTCGGGCCGGTTGTCCAGGTAGCTGGCCACGCTCTGGGCACCGGCAACCATATTGCGGTGGGAGAGCACCACCCCCTTGGGCTGACCGGTACTGCCGGAGGTATAGAGGATGGCGGCCATGTCGCTGTCGATCACGCGATGCGGCCGAGCCGGCCCTGCTGTAGAGACCACGTCGTACCAGTCGTGGACCCGGTAGGGAGGCTCCTCTTCGCCGAGGGTGTCCGAACGGCCCACGACCAGGACGGTGTGCAGGTCGGGGCACTGGACCAGCGCCTGGCGGATCGCCTTGAGCCGGTCAGCGGTGGTCACCAGGATACGGACATTGCAGTCGCGCAGGATGTAGGCGACCTGGTCAGCCTTCAGCAGCGGATTGACGGGGACGAAGACCCCTCCGGCCATTGCCGCACCGAACAAGGCCTGCACCGTCTCGGGTCGCTTGTCGAGGTAGACGGCCACCCGCTCCTGACGCAGCAGGCCGCATTCGCGCAGCGCTGCGGCCACGCTTTGGCAGGCAGTGGCAAGGGTGTCATAGTCGTGTGAAGAATCCCGGTAGCTGACCGCCGGTGATGAAGGGGCCCGCCCCGCGCTGCTCAGCAGGGTCTCGTGAAGCAAAATTGGTATAGCCATAGGTGGCCCGACTCTCTCCTTCTCGCCCTCATAGCGGTTGGTTTGCGTCTAGTCTGGCTAGCGTGGACCTTAACTTACAGAATCATAGTTCAGACTTCGCAAAGGCATCCGACCAGACATGCAAACTTCGGCCGAACAGCTACCCTTACTTCTTTAAAACCCAGCATTTCACGCACGCTCTATGAGATAACCCCATGTGAACCCGTCACTTGGTTGCTGGCAGCAACACTACTTGTTCCGCTAGTTGCAACAGGAAGACAGGCTCATCGCCACTGGAAGCCATGGGAAGACCTAAAGCCACCGCACCACCCAATATACAACCCTTATGCCGAGCTCAGAAACAACAACTATGCCCACGACAAGAAAGGACAATGGTTTGATTCATATTCGATACTTGATCACGGGCTGCGGCCGGTCCGGAACGCAATACATTTCAGATCGCTTAAACGCAGCTGGGATCGCGTGCAAGCACGAAGAGCAGTTTACTGTTTTTGGCCCTAAACCAAAAGAGCGAGGGGACTTCGGAGAATCTTCATGGTATGCAGCCCCCTTTCTAAACCGGCTCCCGGCCAACACACCTGTTTTGCATGTGGTTCGTTATCCCGCAGACGTGGTGGCTTCTTTTGGTCGTATTGGATTATTTTGTGGTAACCCCCTCGTCCACGCCACCCATGGGAAAAACCTATACACTTACATCAAGGACTTAGGATTTAGCCCTCGGAGGCTTTACCGGCGTTGTAGATATGTATTTCAACATCGTGCATTCTTAAAAACCCATACCAATTGTTGGACCTATCGGCATGAAGCCGAAAGGCTCTGGTGGTATTGGGCCGAGTGGAACAAGCTTATTGAAGTTAATGCAAACGCTGCCAGACTTCCGTATCTTAGAGTTCGCCTAGAAGACTTGGACACTTGCTGGCCAACAGTCATCGAGCACCTAGGCATCTCGGATACCTTAATAGAGCCCGGGCCAAAATCTAATAAAAAACTGGGCTATGCGCACAGAGCGCCATCATACACACCGCCCCCGGATGAAGTAATAAAGCTGGCACAGCGATATGGATATAATGTCAATTAGAAACCTAATGCCGACTTATAGGGGGAACCGAAAACTCTTCTATTAATTTAGCCGAGAGGCGTCGAAACCCTACTACTCTCTTGAGAAAAAGGCTAGGATGCCGTCGAAGGGCCCAAAACTCTATGGCGCGTTTACGGCGTGAAATATTATTTCCATGGCCTACTCGGTAGACAGCACCACGGAAAGGAAGCTTTTCTAGATGGTGGCCCTCAAAAGATAGCCTGTCTGCTAGATGTAGGTGGCTTCCGAAATACTTCTTTATCTCATCCTCCGTCATCTCCGCTTTAGAAGATAGCCCTGGTATCAGATCTGTTCTCACAATGTGGCAGCTCCCACAAACTCTATTAAACCTATCTTGTTGATATATAAATGGACTATTAGGCCGGTGCAACCAACCCTTGTCGATCACCCAACCCGGGGCCCCACGATGCGCGGCAACCCACCCTATAATTCTATTACTTAAAAGGTCATCAGCATCAAGAAACATAATGTATTCAGCGCCTTCATCACGGGCTTCGCGGGCTGCTGCCAGTACTTTTTCCCCCTTATCCAACCTCACCGACTCTAGTCGCACTGCCTCCTGATCACCTGTGCTAGCATAAACTGACGCGTCCGGTGCTGGCAGAGGCAAACGCATAAGTTTTACACCTGATGGAAGGTCTGACACCTCCGCTTCGTAGTTACAACCGACAAACATTCGAATGGGGGTGGCTGGGCTATCAGATGAGAGGACGGAAGCGGCAGTCTCACGGAGGCGGGCACAAACAGATGGCCAACTCCGGGCCACATCGGGGTGTATAAGCGGAGTCACACATGCCAGTAAAGGCGCGTTATTACCTTCGAAACTTCTACAATGGTCGTAGTAGATAGTCATTCACTGCCCCCGAATTATCATTCTCGAGCCCCAGGCCCTAGGGCTATTCATATGTTTTATGACCAAAAAGCAGCCCTATTGCAAAAGTCCTTCGCCCGCCGCCAACAGCGATTACGGAACCGAACCCCTCCATCCATCACCAAGCCAGCTCTCAATTGAAGATGACGAAATGGCTCGGAGGTTTCAGACCACCTTTCGAACTCAGGCCCAATCTCTCTAGTAAGCAACTCCATCCAGTGATGGCACGTCCTTTCCCTGAGTCCTAACCGATTCACTTTCCTGCCACCCTCCAATATCATTTGATCACCCAATTGAGGACTTTGCGAAAGGGCCTTGAGGTGATACGTGAACGCTCGTTCGTTTGCAGCAATCAAATAGTCCTTCCCTGCCGACCCCACCTGATAGTAGGCAGAGTCTGCCCCACCAATAAAAACGCAGCCAGCGATCCAGGCGTTAAAGAGCTTTGTTGGCGGCTTATTATTAAACTTCTTTCTCCCGAATCGCCTTACGCCGATCGCCACATCCACGTCCCTATAATCATGCCATTGCGCGGGTGGGCGCACGGAGAACTGCATGCCAAATTGGCCGCAAACCTCCCGCCACCATGCTTCCTCATGCTCCAGATTCCTTGCCAGCCCGAAAAACACCACGTTCTTAAAGCCCTGCCGGTCAGGGTCCCGCTTCAGCAGACCAGGCTGAGGCCAGTGGGGCACCCAGTACGCCCGCCTTCCGGCTTGGGCCTTATTCTGAACAATGAAGGCATTCGACCACCTCGCCCGCAGTTGGTCGGCATCGATGCTGACCCGGAAGCAGTCGGCGGTCCGGGGTAGACGGCGTAGGTCGGCCGCCAGACCCAGGTTCACGGCATCGGGGCGCAGTTCCGGCCCCATGGAGACCGGCAGGCCGGCATCCCGCAGCAACACCGCCGTTTGGGCGATCCATGCCCACGCACTGTTGGTAAACCGCTGATGCTCCGAGTCAATGCAGGCGCCAGCCTCGTGGCCCGCAGTATCGCGGAAGAAGTCGACGATCTCCGGGTTGGCGATGAAATGGTAGATCATGAGATAGCCATGGTCGTCATGCGCTTATTTGGCGCGCTCTGCCGAGCGGAGTCCGGACGGTTGCGCCATTGCCTGCTTAACGCTCCGTTGATCGTCGGACGCTCCCGTCGTCTTTAATCCCTCCGCCAGGCGCCGGAAGTGATCACTTTCCTGCATAAGCACATCCCAGGCACCCTGATCCACCAGGCGACCGTCATGCAGGACCGCGATCTGGTCACAGGGCTCGACCGTGGACAACCGATGGGCAACCAGGATGACCGTCTTCGCCTTCGAGAGGTTGTGCACTGCCTCCATCACAGCCCGTTCCGTGGCGTTGTCCAGCGCACTGGTTGCCTCATCAAAGACCAGTACCGACGGATCCCTGTAAAGCGCCCGCGCAATGCCGATCCGCTGGCGTTGCCCGCCGGAAAGTCGCAGGCCGCGGTCGCCGATCTCGGTCTGGTAGCCCTGCGGTAGTTCGCTTAGGACGAAGTCGTGGAGGTTTGCCATCTTCGCCGCGCGCTCCACCGCAGCCATGTCGATCGACTTTTCCGGCACGCCGAGGGCGATATTCGCGGCCACGGAATCGTCGGCGAGGAAGATATGCTGCGGCACATAGCCCAGGGTCGCCTGCCACCGGCGGAGGTTGTCTTCAGTGAGGCGCTGGCCATCAACGTAGATCGCGCCCGCGGCGGGCTCCAACAAGCCCAGAAGCAAATCAACCAGCGTGCTTTTCCCCGCACCGGACGACCCCACAAGGCCAATGCTGGAGAACGCCGGCACCGTCAGGTTCAGGTCCGTCAACGCGGGTCGGGGCGCGCCGGGGTAGGTGAACGTGACGCCCTCAAACCGGATATTGGCATTGCAGACCAAGGGCCGGTCCATTTGGCTGCGTAGGGGCAGCGGGACAACCCCTTGGCCATCCCCCAGGTCGGCCAGCAGGTTGTGCACCGCCGGCATGGTGAAGCGCAGGCGTGCTATGGAGGCGAAGATCTGCTGGAAGGCGGGGATCAGCTTCTTGGCCGCCAAGGCGTACACCCCGATAATCGGCAGGGCCGTCGCCAGCCCACCCGGCCCGGACATCAGGTAGAGGACCAGAATCATGACCCCGCCGAAGGCCACGGCTTCAATCGCATACTGGGGCAGGTTGGACAGAACGGCGACATTGGCCTGTTGGTGGGCGAACTGCCTGGCCGGGCGCTGATAGCGGTCCAGGTAGGCCCGCTCCCGACCCAACAGGCGAATCTCCTTGGCGCCCGCAAAGGCCTCCCCCGCAGCGGCGAAACGCGCCCGGTTCGCCTGCAGCCGGATCTTGCCAATGCGTTCCAGCCAACGGCGGGCCAGCAGGTAGATGGCGCCATACACCACCCCCAGGACCGACGCGGTCACCAGGGCCAGCCAGGGTCGGATAAGGAGCAGCAGCACGATAATGGCCACAGCCGTGGTGCCGTGGATCACCAGGCGAAGCGCTGGCAGCAGAGCCCCGTTCACCGCCTGTTGGGTCTCCTCGAGGACACTCTTCGCCAGGTCGGAGGAGTTTCGGTTGAGGTAAAAGCTGTAGGGGCGCCGCAGGTAGTCCGTCATCAACCGCTTGGACAGCCAGTACTGCTGCCCGTGGGAAAAGCGGATCATCGCCCACTGGGACAAGGCCTGGGTCATTGTGCCCAGCAGGAAGACCGTGAAGGCGCTGGCACCAAGGAAAAAGAGAAAGGCCTCCGTGCTCTGAAAGCCCAGCCAGGCGAACGCCGCGGATAGCCAGGCGTTGTCGTGGACCATCTGCGGATCCGCGAGGACCGACAGGAAGGGCATGACGCTGGCCACCCCAAACATGTTGAGAAAAGCCGTCCCCGTCATGAGGATCAACAGGGCGATCACCTTAAAGGTATCGCGGCGATCAACCAGTCGCACTATCGCGCGAATATTATCTACCATTACGTCTCGGTCCGCTCGTTGACACCCGGGCCGGTGAGGAAACGGGACAAACCCAACTGAGAGGCCACCTCGTTCAGGTCATAGTTAAAGGATAGATCCTTGCTCAAATCCCTCCGGTGATCCCGGGGCGAGCGGGATTGATAGCGCTTGTTACCCACCCGGCTGCAGTGGCCCTCCTCGACCCACCGCAAGGGAATGGGATGGACCGTGCCACCGGCACGCTCCTCCCAGATAAGGATGCCCACCCCATGGTCGTGCATGTACCGCCTTCGCGCGGCGCGCTCGGCCTCGTCCGGGCAGTTGGGGTGACGTGTCGGCCGGCGCCACCAGCCGCATCCCGATTCGTACTGGGCACGGCTCGCCCCCCGGGTATTGCAGCCTATGAGTTCCCAATATCGCCCGCGGTGCCCGATCAGGCGTCGCCACCACCCACGCCGGATATCGGTCGCGGCCGTTTCACCATCGGCAAGGCCACGGAAGTCGTCAGCAAGCTGCCGAAACACCGGTTCCCGCACCAACAGGTCGGAATGCCAGAAGGCCAGCCGCGGGGCAAAGAGAAAGATGAATTCCAGCGGGAACATCATGGACATGGTGGGCAGATCCAGCCCTTCATTGAAGTCGATCAATATCGCACCTTCCACCAATGGCGGCGGCCCCACCCGCGGATCGAACCCCACCACGGGCGTCCAGCCCACGGAACGGACCATGCGCTGCTGCACTAGGCACCATTGGTCATCCACATTCCAGCACAGCCAGGGGTAGTCCACCCCGCTCAGCGCCTCCGCCCACGGACCGCGCGCCTGATTGCGGGCCAACGCCAGTTCCTCGGCGTTGATCCACTCCCAACTGCCCTTGCCGGTGGCGTAGCGACGGCGCAGCTCACCACCGTAAGTGCGTTCGTCCCCCTCAGCCACGGAGGCCCTGTCATGATCCCGTACTTGTGCCATTCACTCTCCCTTATCCAAGCCGGCGGCACCCTTGCAGGGTAGTCCATGATCCCCCCAATCCAGGTACAGCCGGTGTCTGTAGCCCCCTTTCCGAAGCAGGGTCGGCGGCGCACTGAAACCCATGGCATGGGGGATAGACGCATCCGGTCGCGCGGACAGCAGGGTGGAGACATCGAGCGATACTTCGGACGCCGATGGGTCACTCTCCGACGGACTCTGGACCAGCGCCCGCTTGAGAGGCAGGGCATCCGTCATCAGCGCGTGGCCGCCCGGATTGAGATAGTGCACTTCCGCATCACAGCGGTGCCGGATGACGAGTTCCTGGGAAACGGCGCAGCGAGACCGATGGAACGTGAAGCACACCGAGCCACTCACGCCAGTGGCGCGCGGCCGCCGCAGCGCCCGATTTCGACCCATCCGGCCACCCAGGCGCCAATCGGCTGCGGCGAACAATCGTTGACCCAGGGAGCGGGGCTCGGGCCGCAGGAGGCTGACGGGTTGTCCGCTGAGGCGAATAGTGATGTCGTCACCGTCTTGGGACAGGGCGACGTCCTGAAAATCCACCAACCCAAAGAGTTCATCCCCGATAAGGAATACCGGCGTCCAGCCCGCCAGCGACGGTTCCCGCCGCAGCGCATCGGCATGCACCCGCACCGGGGGCGGACAGAGGACAGTCCCGCCCCGAATCATGTGGTACGGCAGTGCACCGGCATAACGCAGCTCGGCCCAATCCCGCCCGAACGCTTGAGGCGGTTGCCCAGAGGTGGACATGAGGGCAACCGTACCGTCCTCTGGCGCGCACCGCATCAGCCCCGCCGCCTCGTCGGCTTCAACCCTGCCGCCCACCTCAAACGTCGCTGCCTGGCGAAGCGCCCCCTGGTCCGGGCGGGCATCGGTCCAGGCACGGTGCAGCGCCCACGACAACACGGCCGCGGTCCAGGCGTTGTAGACGGACAGGTACATGTAATCGTCCCAGCCAGCGGGGGCTCCACCGGCCGTCGGTCCCGCCGGGTTCAGCATCAACAGCCCATCGGGGCGTTGCTGGCCGGCCCAGCGCTCCAGGATACCGGAGGCCATGGCACCGAACGCCCCGTCCTGGTTCTCCCTGGACAGGACACCCAGCAATACTAGGCTGGCCATCAGGCAGGCGTCGCCGAACAATGAATGGGTACTGCGCCCGAAGCCCCCAACATGGCCGTCACCGTCCCAAGTCAACCGGACCCAGCCCAGCATCCGTTGCACATGCCGGTCCAGGGCGGGGGAGGTTACGTAGCAGCCGGCCACGGTAGCCACGAAGAGCGCCTTGTGGTGATAGGCGACCGGCGTGGCACCGGACCGGGGCAGGGCCGGACGGTAGGGGAAGTCGATGAACCCGCCGGCAGGCGTTGTCCAACGCTCGAGCAGGCTCAAAAGGCGGGCCAGCGCCCTGCCTCGGCGGTGATCGGGCGCTTCGATCAGGTGACAAAGCGCACCGAGCAACGTCCAGTTATTGGAAGGATAGCGGCGGGCTACCGGGCAGCGGTTCAGCGCCTCCTCCCAAGGCAGCCCGTCCCCCGCCGGGGCGCCGGTCGCCAACAAGTGCTCCCGCATCAGTAACAGCAGGAAGCGGTTGAACGGCTCGTGGCCCACCTGGCGGCGCTCAAGCGCCATCCAGGTACGCACCATGGGACGCCATTGCGCGCCCTCCGGCCCGTCACGCATCAGCAGGGCCAACGCAGCACTGTTGTGACCGTAGTGCTCGGCCGGCGTTTCAGCACGCAACACGGGGTCCCAAAGCCGACCCGGGGGATCGCCGCAGCGACGCGCCGCCCCCACCAGGGTATCCAGCCGACGCTGCAAACGGCCTTCGAGCGACGCAGAATGCCCCGCCCGGTCGGTGCTTGCGGCCAGTACCGGCGCATCACCCATCGGATTCACCTGCGCTCCACCCCCGATCTGGCCCCCAGGGAAGGATTGGAGAGGCTTGGTCGAGTATCCTGGGGCAAGGGCTGAGCTGGCGTCGGCACGGTCGCTTCCGCCGGTTTGGGCGCCTCCTCGAGCTCACGCCGCATAATCACTGACATGGCTATGAACGCATAATAGAGGTTAAAGTAGGCCACGTCCAAAAATATCCCTGCAATGAAATATCCGGCCAAGCCAACCTGCAAGGCCCATGCATACTCCGACAACCAGATCTTCCCAGTTCTTCGCTTCGCGGTCCGCCGCACCCGATTCAACGTCAAAAATGTAAACGCTCCGAGAAAAAGATACACGGCCAGCCCGCCAAATCCGTGCTGTCCCAGCAACCCGAAATAAATGCTGTGCGGTGACAGAACATGCCGCCAGCCGCCTTCAAACTCCGCATAGGTAATCCACCAATCGTAACCCAAAGCGGTATTTCTGAACCCCATACCCGTCAGGGGTCGCTCCATGGCCATATTCCACGCCACACCCCAACTCTGGATTCGCTGCATAGCCGATTGGTCTTCTTCGTACGTCTTTATCGTTTGCCAGCGCTCGACCAACGGCTCCGGCGCCGTCACTCCAATCACGCCAACTCCGATAAAGGCTACCAGCACCAAAAGCCACTTTTTTCTCATGTGCAAGAATAAAAATGGCGTGATCACCACCATTCCGACGAAGGCCCCCCGGGAGTGGGTCGCCAGTATGGCTGCACAGGTGAACCAAAACACAGCGTACCCGGCCCAACCGATGGGGACAGCAAACCGATTGATAAGTGGAATGCTAAAATCCACCCATTGTCGATGGAACAGTCGCGCGCTGGTTAGAATAAGCGGCAATACCATGAGCATCGCCAGCCCGATATAGGTATTCCCGGAGAGGTAGGAGCCCGATGGGCCAAGGACCATGTGGGCCCCTCCGGTGTTAACCGCGAAGATCCCTCCCTTCAGGCCAAAGAACGCCAGCGCCCCGGTGATCACCAAGAGCGTGATCAGGATACGTCGCTCACCGTGGATCAGTATCGGCGTGAGGAAGGTCACCAACAGGATCTTCATAAAGTGCACCCAGAAATCCCACGCGCCACTGGAGTTCACGGCGAAGTGGCTGGTCATTGCGAAGTATGCTGCGAGAATCAGCAACATGACCGTTTCCCTCGTCCAAGGAAACGGTTTTCGATCCTTAGAAAACGCGATGGCAGCCAGGGTGACTACTGTGAACAGCATCGCCGCCGGAAAACCGTGCATAAAGGTCCAGGTCTGGAGCTGCGGCGTAAATAAGCTCACCCAGAACAGCGTGGGTATCCCCACCCAGGCATGACGCAGGATTACAGGCACTAAGCCAGCGAATATAAGTGCAAGGAGGATGTCACGCATCTGAGGTGGACCATCGCATCGGTAGAAAGTTTGGGCCTAGGGAAGCCTATCTCAAGGATAGCGCGGGTTGGACTGGACTGCGTGAGATTTCTGCCGCCAGCCTCTGGGATGCAAGGAACATGGTGCCACCACATGTTTCAATGGCTTAGCGCAACCCTCGAGCATGCTAGCATACGTAGTCAAAATGCAGATCGGCATCAAGCCATCGCCCCCATGACAGGCATCGGTCGGCGACCATGCGCATCTCTATCGATACTGGGATCACGAGCCATGCTTGGGACTTTGCGCAAGGTGGCGCTCCACGGCCCGTGGTCCATGGGTACGTGTAGGATCTCGGATAATCCCATCGCGCCAAGGAGTTATCATTACTGGCTAGCGCGAGAGGAGCTGGGCATCTCGGTGAGCACGGTACGCCACTGGCGCAAGCGCGAGGATGTCTACGACCGTCCCCATACGCGCAAGAACCTGCTGGCTACGCTCTCCCCGGCCCAGGAAGCGTTCGTCGTGGAGCTGCGCCGGACGCTGCGGCTGCCACTGGATGACCTGCTGGCGGTCGTCCGAGAGTTCATCCACCCGCGGCTCTCGCGCTCGGCACTGGATCGGTGCCTGCGCCGTAACGGTGTCTCGCGGTTGGCCGATCTGACCCCCACCGAGCCCTCGGAAGAGGTCAAAGCCAAGCCGTTCAAGGCCTACGAGCCGGGCTAGGTTCATATCGACATCAAGTACCTTCCACAGATGCCGGACGAGGATCGGCGCCGGTATCTGTTTGTGGCCATTGATCGGGCCACGCGCTGGGTCTACGTCGAGTTCAAGGCCCATAAGTCTGCCCGTACTGCCACGGCCTTTCTCAAAAGCGTCCGCGCCAAGGCGCCGTTTCGCATCCGCAAGCTGCTCACCGATAACGACAAGGCGTTCACCGACCGGCTCCAGCACAAGCACCGTCAGCCCAGTGGCGAGCATACCTTCGACCGGTTCTGTGCCGAGACCGGTATCGAGCATCGGCTCTCACCGGTGCGCCGCCCTCAGACCAACGGCATGGTCGAGCGGTTCAACGGGCGGATCAGCGAAGTCCTGGCCACGCACCAGTTCGACTCCCGCGCGGACCTCGAAACTACGCTCAAACGCTACTACCACCTGTATAATCATTACATTCCACAGAAGGCGTTGCGCCAGCGAACGCCCATCCAGGCGCTCAAGGATTGGCAGCAAAGCCAGGTCCCTTCGCGATCTGTGTGGGTGCCAGGGGGTGCCGGCGGGTAGCCGGTAGGCGGCGGTAACCGATATGTTGTGCACTCAGGATCACTGCCACCGGAGTACCGACACCATGGCCCCAAACGCGTCTGAGTTCAGTCTGTTTTCCGCCGCCCTGGGTCTGGCGCCGCCTTGGGAGGTGGTTTCGGTGGACTTTGACCCGGACGCCAAACAGATCGACCTGGAGGTGGGCTTTGCCCGCGGGGCGCGCTTTGCCTGCCCGGCCTGCGGGGCGGCGGATCAGCCGGTCCACGACAGCCGCCGGCGTAGCTGGCAGCACCTGCACTTTTTCGAGCACCGCGCCTATATCCATGCCCCAGTGCCACGGGTGCGCTGCGGTAGCTGCGGGAAGACAACGCAAGTGGCGGTGCCTTGGGCCCGCCCGGGCAGCGGCTTCACCGAACTCTTTGAGGCGATGGTGGTGACACTGTGCGCGCAGATGCCGGTCCAGGTGGTGGCCCGCCATCTCGGCGTGGGTGATGACGCGCTCTGGCGCATCCTGCATCACTACGTCGATGCCGCCCGGGCGCAGGAGGACTTCAGCGAGGTCACGACGGTGGGGGTCGACGAGACCGCCGCCCGGCGTGGTCACCACTACATCAGCATCTTCCACGACCTTGAGCGCCGGCGCGTGCTCTACGCCTGCCCGGGGCGCGATCAGCATACCGTGGCGCGCTTTGCCGAGGACCTGCGGGCCCACGGCGGTGAGCCCGAGGCCGTTACCGCCGCCTGTATCGATATGTCGAAAGCCTACATCGCCGGGGTGAGCCGCTACCTGCCGGCGGCTGCGGTCACGTTCGATGGCTTTCACGTCATCCAGCTCGCCAACGCCGCCGTTGACCAGGTACGCCGCGCCGAGGTCCGGGAGCGGCCGATCCTCAAACACACCCGCTGGGTGTGGCTGAAAGACGGCTGGCGCTGGACCGCCCGCCAACTCCAGGACTTCCACACGCTCTCGCGCACGCAACTCAAGACCGCCCGCGCCTGGCGGCTCAAGGATGCCCTGCGCGAGCTCTACGCCCAGGCGCCGCCACGCGAGATCGCCGAGGCAGAACTCCAGCGCTGGTATAGCTGGGCACGGCGCTGCCGGCTCGCGCCGTTCAAACGCCTGGCGCTCACGATCAAGGCCCACTGGGATGGCATCCTCAACGCCTTCGACTCGCGGCTGAACAACGGCGGCGTCGAGGCCCTCAACGGACGGATTCAGGCCGCCAAGGCTCGCACCCGCGGCTACCGCACCGTGCGCAACCTGATCACCATGACCTACCTGATCGGCGGCAAACTCACCCAACTGCCAAGCTCCCCCTACACCACAACATCCAGGGTGGCGGCGGCATGACCGTAATCAGGGCTAACCCACACAATCCGAGAAGGTGCCCAAAGCCATCCTCATTTATTCCTGCGGCAGGTGCGGCATCCCTCGGGACCCGACATCTAGACTCCCCCGACCTTACGCGGTGAGCGACTGTCCAACTTGGGGAGCACGCTCCGGTTGCCGCTCACTCATCGCGAAAAGTTGCGGCAGCCACGATACCGGTGGAGATACATCCGATGCTGCATCATAATTCCTGAGAAGGACTCCACCTCAGGAGCTCGTTTACCCAAAACACTATAACTCAGAACCGATGCTATCCCGGAGAACCGAATTGGCTACGACCGACCGGAAAATTGCTGTCATCATACCTTATTTCCAGCGGCAGCCAGGCCTGTTGCGGCAGTGTGTGCGCTCAGTGCTGGATACCAAAGGTGATGTCGACCCGTTAATCATCATCGTAGATGATGGTTCTCCGATACCGGCTCAGGACGAGGTCGGCGACCTCCATGACGGCATCAGTTTGACCATTATACGTCAAAAAAACTCAGGGCCTGCCGCTGCACGAAACACAGGACTGGACCATGTTTCCGGCGGCACACGATTCGCGACTTTCCTAGACTCGGATGATTGTTGGGTCGAGCAATTTCTTCCAGACGCCGTCTGGGCGCTGCAAAGAGAATGCGAACTCTTTATTGGTAACACAAGAAGAAAAGGTAGTAAACCCCGTTTTTCCTGGAGCAAGGACTCTTCTCGAAACATCGAGCCACACAAGCACACCCTAATAAACCAGAAGCGAGATATTTATAATTTTCGGGGCGACTTTTTTGACCTGATGGTCTTCCGGAGCAACTTAGTAAGCGCGACGGCCATGGCGTATAGAATAGACAAATTTCCCTCGTTACGCTTCCCGGAACATCTATTTCAGGGAGAAGATCGGCTGTTTAAATTGCGGCTAAGCAAAAGGCTAAAAAGCATAGCGTTCTCTCCAAAGGTTTACGCTGAAGAAGGAGAGGGAGTAAATGTGCTGGACAAGTCCGGATGGCAGACAGAAGGACACCTACGACTTACTTCTAGCTACATAAAAATGTCCACGATGATCCTGAACGAAATCGACTTAACGTCACGACAAAGAGGTCATGTGTGCCGTGAGCTTTCTGAGTTTCGTAGAGCGTTTGTGGCCACAATATTGCATAATATTCGCCATCGAAAGCCATTGAATTGGGGCTGCGTGAGATCCACTCTACGGCATGACCCCTACGGGGCCGCATTTATTCTACCCAATGTTATTCGTATCTTGGGAAAGAAAGCCATTGGAGCAAAAAATACCTAGCTTTTTTGTAACGCACCAGGATCACAATTGCTTCGCCGAAATGGATGCGGGCATGCAATGAAAACATCGCAACCACCTGCTATAATTCACCCCAATCACTCAACAATTTCGAACAAAACAACGCAACGGTTCCCCGCAATGAGAAATAGCCCGCCTGTAGAGAGAATTCGACTACCGGTTCACTTCGCCGGATTTACCCTCGGCGGCATCACGCTACGATTATCCGTAGATAAGTCGCTTTTTATTCACGACAAAAAAGGAAGAAGAAACCCGGAGAGAATGGGTCCGCATGGATTTTTGGCACGGTCCAGTCCGGAAGCACCTGAGTTCCCACGCCTTAGTCTTGACAAAGGTTTTATCCGGTACGTCCCACGAGTTTATCGGCGACACTACATTGACTTATCTCAAGGCTGGGAAACCTACCTGCACACCTTTTCCGGAAAGTCGCGACAAAGCATTCGCCGAAAGATTCGTAAGTTCGAAAAGGCATCTGAGGGAGAGTTGGAATGGCGGTGCTACAAGACGGAGAATGAAATAAGAAGATTCCTTGAGTTGGCGAGAGGAGTGGCGGACGTCAGTTACCAAAAGCGACTGCTAGGTGCTGCTTTGCCTGATAGCCAGGAATTCTACGATGCCGCCATTTCTTTAGCCCAGAATGACCAAGTAAGGGGTTTTCTCCTTTTTCATTCTGGCGATCCTGTTGCTTACCTATACTGCCCAGCTCAGGATGGCGTTTTACGATACCGTTTCTTGGGGTACAAACCCAACGCCGCAACTCTCTCTCCAGGAACGATATTACAATGGCTAGCACTAGATAATTTGTTTAAAGAGGGACGCTTTCAATACTTCGATTTCTGCGAGGGAGACGCCCCTCACAAAGCATTCTTCGGAAGCCATTGCAGAGTCTGTGGCGATATATATTGGCTTAAGCTAACTCCCAAAACCATTGCGGCCGTAGTGCTAAACTTATCCAGCCTGACACTTTCCGAAGGCCTCTCCTGGTTTCTTGATCAAGCCGGATTAAAGGACCGAATAAGACGATCATTGCGAGGCCGGTAAACAAAACACTTACAAGACTTCAGGAGGGCGCCAATGCGTCACCGGTTGCGGAGAGCTGGTTTATTTTTAGATGCGGTCGGAACCTGGTTACTGAAGCACGCAGCCCGGATTTTGGTCCACTACGTATACGCTTCAAACAACCCCCTGGAAACCGTGACAAGCTCTAGGGAAGACGACAAGGCCGCATTTTCCAGTAGGCTTGTTACTCTAACCAAAGAAAGTGATCTGGATGCATTACCTAAAGAAAAAATAGACTATCTAGCACGGCATAGCGGTCGCGCGCCAGCAAGAATAATCTCAAATGGCGGGCGCATTTATGCTCTGAAAGGTCCCGATGGGATCTTAGCGCAACTGAACGTAAATTTTGGCACGTTCCCCGTATCCACTCCCGTACCGTTAGAGTTCGAGCTGGCGCCTGACGCATTCTTTATCAGCTTCCTTTACACTGCGCCCGAACACCGTGATAGGGGGTATGCTCGCAAGCTTATGAATTCTACTTTTTCAGTTTTGGTTGACGAGGGATTCGCACGAGGATTGTGCCACATCCGATCAACGAATATGGCGTCCCGTGCCTCATTTCGCTGCGCGGGATGGCGGTGCGAGGCCATGATTCTGGCGACACGGAGCGGGCGGTTACTGGCGACACCGGGAGTGCGTCGTGTCGGCTTAAAGGTCTCGCCGTCCATCAAACCGCGCGGCGCAGGCGACGCCGCAGACGCTCCTTGATACGGAGCCAGTCTGCAAGGCCTGAAACGCCGTCCGAAAAGGCATTGAAGCCTCTCAATGCCGCAAAGCTTAGGTTCCCCTTGAGGTTATTCGGGAACAGGTAAAATTTCCCCTCCCGACGGCAAGCGTTGCTGAGCTTTTCTTTGACGGGGTTATCCCCATACAACATGTCGAGTTCGCTGACGGCCGGCGTGAGCTGACAAAGATCCTCGATCACTTTCAACTGGAGTACAATGCCGGGGTGCCACTGTGCCAGCCTCGGGTCATAGCCGATGTGGTGGCTGTAGTAGATGCCACCATGAACAAACCCGATACGCCAGGCAACTGGCTGGCCATCGACGAAGAGGGCGTAACAACGAGCCTTGCCCAGGCGGGCACCGGCCCGCACTTTCCTGGCAATCCAACCGGTTTCAGTTATCCCCAGACCGTGTAATCGGCTTTGGTACGTCCTCAAAGAAACCGGCTCAACCTGACCTAGGAAACGGCCCAACAGCTCGGGCTCGGTATACACCCCAAGAGACCAGCCGGGAAATCGCCGTAAAAAACGCCGCTCGCTCCGTCGCAAATCCTGACGCCTTCTTCTGGGCAGACTTGCCAGGTAGGCATCAAAACCCTCTGGAAAGCACGCCAGCCGACGCGTTTCCAACCCACCACTTTGCAACACGCGGTAGTGCCTTCGCACTATTGGCTCTCGCAACGCCTGCCAGAGGGGCTCACCTTCAACGACGCCTATTAGGAATAGCACGCCTCGGCTACCAAGCTCCCGCCGCAGGAGGCAAAGCACCTCTGCCGCCTCTGGCTTCGACAAATACGGCAAATTGCCGCTGATGACGTATCGTCGGATCGGAATGCGCCCTAAAGCGAAGCCGGCCAGTAAGAAACCCAAACCACCATCGTGAGCATAGAACGGCAGATAATGATCGCCGGAGACGAACTGCCCCACCTCGCCGTGCGAGGGATGAGCCGTTGCCGTCAGCCAGTCCAAGTCGTGGTCCAACATTTGGCCCAAAGGTGCTCCCTTTACGGTTTGTGACGCGGCCTCCGAATGAGGGATGAGGCGCCATTGGCCCGAGGGCGGTGTTTTCTGTGCCAACGTTGTCATCACGCTCAATCTCATTACCAACACGCAACTTGGTTGATCCTGTTGACCACCATGCGGGGCAACACATATCGCAGAGGCACTGCCAGGGGCACTAATGTCCGCTCATCACCAGAAGACCCGCCAGCACCTGTTACCCCACCGGTGCAAACCGACTCCAGGCCCGGTTCAGCCGAAACAAAGCTGCAGAGGCGTTCTAGCCGCTGCCTATTGACCCGATCAACACACAACGCCCGGTAGCGGGTATCCCGATGCTTGATGAATTCAAACGGGTGGGTCAGCACCACCACGTCGCTCAACCCCCGATCCCGCGCCTGGGTCAGGAGGCGACGCATCTCCGGCCAGGAGCTGCCGGTGATGGTCAGCGTCTTGTAGTGGCTGCGCTGGCCGAGGCGGAAGTCCGTGTAGGTGGTCACCGGAAACTCCAGCACCCCGTCGATATCGTGGCACCCGGCCAGTAGTTGCAGCTCCGGCTCCGCCGGGCGGTAGATGGCCAGGCCGATGTTCGAGGCCACCCGCATGCCCGCCCGGCGCATGGCCTGGTAGACGTTCAGGCCCACCTTCAGCCCGCCGGTGCGCAGCACCGTGGGTGCCGGCAGGCCCCAGCGGCGGAAGGTCGCCCGGCCCCGCTCGATCAACGCCACCAGCTCCTCCACGCTGCGCCGGGTTACATCGTCGCTGGGCGGGTCGTGGGCCAGCCGCTCCGGCCAGTCCTCATGCTCGAAATAGGTCCAGCAGGGGTGCAGGTGCAGTTGCACATCGTGCCCCCGTCCGGCGATCTCGCGGGCGATGGCCCCCATGGGTTCGTCGCCGAAGAAGCAGGTGTTCAAGGTTTCGACGTAGAATGTCCCGCGTAGGCCGTGCGCCTCCAGGGTGTCCAGCAGGTGGCCCAGGCCCTCGGACCGTCCATCGATGTTGCAGTACACCGACGGCGGGCCCACGGGCTGGTGAGCCTGCGGGTCCCGAAACGCGCCGGCGATGTTGAACTCGGTGTCGACGGTGATGTGCACCCGGGTGGGCATCTGCAACTCTCCTCGGCTGGAGGCGGTTCAACTCAAGCAGGGTAGTCCATCACCCCGCACATTTCCCGTAACCCTATGGCGGCTTATGCGCAACCCGGCCCGGCCCAGCGCCACCGCGGATGAGACGACACCCACGGTGACCGTACTCATCGAAGTCCCCCGCTGGAGCTTCCTCAAACGCGGCTCCACCGGGGAGATCGACTTCGTCTCCCCGCTGCCCTGCCCGTTCAACTACGGCGCGGTCCCGGCGTTTATCGGGCGCGAGGGCGATCTGCTGGATGCCCTGGTGCTCGGGCCCCGGCTGCCGCTGGGCCGCCGGGTCTCGGTGCGCGCCTACGCCTCGATCGCCCTGACAGACCGGGGCATGACCGACGACAAGCTGGTCTGCGGCCACCATCCACCCACCGCAGCGGAGTTGCGGCGTGTGGAGCGCTTTTTCCGCTTCTACGCCCACTGCAAGGCGCTGCTGAACCGCTACCGCGGCCGTCCGGGCCGGAACGCCTTTGACGGCTGGGACGATGCCGCCGCTGCCATCGCGAGGGCCCAGCCGCGGGGGCCGGAGTGGACGCCGCCGCAGGTGCCCTTCTGAGCAGTCTGCCGTCACGGGCCCGTTCAGGCGCGCCCGGCGAGGTTGCGGGCCAGGCGCAGGGCGAAACGGCCGGGGGTGCGGTCCCAGGGGGTGAAGCGCGGTAGCTGGTAGGGATCGGAGGCGGGGCCGGCGGCGCCGGCCGCGGTGGAGACGGCCGCCTCGAAGCCGCAGTCGCGCACCATGTCCACGTGCTCGGGGGCATAGTCGGTTCCCGGCCGGCCGTTGGGGTAGGCGAACAGCCGGACGCGCTGGCCCAGCATACCCTCCAGCGCCTCCCGCCCCGCCTCGATCTCCTGCCGCGCTTCCGGGGCGGACTGCCGGGCCAGGATGGGGTGGGTGAGGGTATGCCCGCCGATCTCCATGCCGGCGTCGGCCAGGCCGCGCAACTGGCCGCTGGTCATCATCAGGTCGTCCGGGACCGTGATGCCCAAACGCTCGGGCAGGGCCTCCACCCCGCGGTTCCGCACCGCCGGCGGCTGGTACTTGAACTGCCCGATCAATGCCTTGCAGAGCGCGATCCGGTCGCTGTCGGAGGCGACGCGCCGCCGCCCCAGCCCCTCCGGCGTCAGGTCGACCTCGCCCTCGGGCAGCCGGCGCACGGTCTCGATCAGGGTGTCATTGAACATACGACCGCCATTGAGGTACCCGACGGCGATGAAGAAGGTGGCGGGCACGCCCACCGAGCGCAGGAGGGGCAGGGCCACCTCGGCGTTGTCGGCGTAGCCGTCATCGAAGGTCACGCAAGCGGCCCGGGGGGGCAGGGTGCCGTCGCGCAGCCGCCGCACCGCCTCGGCCAGCGGCAGGGGATTGAAGTGGCGTGCCAGCAGCTGCATCTGCCACTGAAAGCGTGCCGCGTCCGGCTCGCCCGGCAGCAGCGGGTCCGGCGCCGGCAGCACCCGATGATAGATCAGGATCGACAGCCGCCCGCGGGCGCCTCCCGGGGACAGCAGTGACAGCAGCGACCGCAGCACCATGGCCACCCTGGTCTAGCCGGCGGCCGCGGGCTGTTCCCGCGCCAGCCAGTCCGCCAGCACCTCGACGATGCGCTCGGCGGCCCGGCCGTCCCAGTAGTCCGGTACCCGGCCCTGCTTGCCCCCGCCGCCCAGGACCTCGTTAAACGCAGCCAGGATGCGCCCGGGGTCGTTGCCCACCAGGACGTTGGTGCCCTCGTCCAGGGTGATCGGGCGCTCGGTGTTCTCGCGCAGGGTGATGCAGGGCACGCCCAGGGCGGTGGTCTCCTCCTGCATACCGCCGGAGTCGGTGAGCACCACCCGGGCGTCGCGCATCAGCCCGAGCATCTCCAGGTAGCCCGCCGGCGGCAGGAGGGCGATGCGGGGCTCGGACGCCAGGGCCGGCAGCAGGCCGAAGGCCTCAAGCCGGGCTCGGGTGCGCGGATGCACCGGAAACACCAGCGGCAGGTCCCGCGAGACCCCGATCAGGGTCTCGGTCACCCGGCGCAACACCGCGGGCTCATCCACGTTCGACGGCCGGTGCAGGGTAACCGCGCCGTAGCCCCCGGCGCGCTGGAAGGGGGTCAGGTCCACACCCGCGGCGGCAAGGGCCTCCTGCCACGGCACGGCCCGTTCCAGGTTGTGGCGCAAGGTATCGATCATCACGTTGCCCACAAAGTGCACCCGCCCGGTATCGATCCCCTCGCGGGCCAGGTTGGCCTCGGCGTGGCGCTCGGTGGTGAAGAGCAGGTCGGAGATCTGGTCGGTGAGCACCCGGTTGATCTCCTCGGGCATGGCGCGGTCGTAGCTGCGCAGGCCCGCCTCCACGTGGATGACACCGACCCCTTTCTTGGCCGCGACCAGGGCACAGGCGATGGTGGAGTTGACATCCCCCACCACCAGCACCGCCCGCGGCTGCAGCTCGTCCACCACCGGCTCGAAGCGACGCATGACCTCCGCCGTCTGCACGGCGTGGCTGGCGGAGCCCACCTCCAGGTTGATGTCCGGGTGGGGGATGCCCAGGTCGGCGAAGAAGCGCTCGTTCATCTCCGCATCGTAGTGCTGTCCGGTGTGCACCAGCCGCGCCGGGATGCCCTGCGCCTGCAACGCCCGCATGACCGGGGCGATCTTCATGAAGTTCGGGCGGGCGCCCACGATGCAGAGGATGTCACACTGTCGCTTACTGGGCATTCAGGGCCTCGTGTCGTTTCCGTCCTAAAGCGGACGTGATCGGTATAGCCTGGCCCCCTAGTATGTGTCGGGAATCTGTCCGCTGCATCCGACCAGGCTATACGTCACTGTGCACCGGCCCTGGCAATGGGCGGAATCAAGCGCCCTGAGCGCCCGCCGATGGCCGGCGTCGCCGGACCATCCAACCCATGGCCAACAGCCCCATGCCCATCAGCAGCCAGGTCCCGGGCTCGGGCACGGCCGTACGTAGCGCCATGTTCCCCTCCAGCATATCCCCGCTGGAGAGATTGCCGCCGAAATAGGCGGTCAGCACGGAGTTGATATCGTTCGGCGCCCCAAACGTGTCCTCGCCCCAAAAGGCGTCGTCAGGATCAAACTCGATGGTGGCCGAGAACATCAGGGAGTCAAAGGTCCCGTCATCGACCAGGGGAAGCCCTCCATCCTCGGGGGCCGAAAACCAGGGGAACAGCGGGGTGTTGTAAGCCAGGTAGTTGCCCAGATCCGGATTGGTATTCTGGAACCAGCCCAGGCCATCGGGCCCCGCATCAAAGAAGCCGGTGCTCCAGCCATCGGGTGCTGTCACATCGACCCAAGCCAGGGGCTTGTAGTCCTCACCCCACTGTACGCCGCGCCCATCCAGTCCCCAGAGATTGAAGCTGGTCAGGGTCTCGCCCTCTCGCGCCAGAAAGTTGTAACGCTCTATGAACTGACCGTGCTGACTCTCCACGTAGGTCCGGGCTGCGCCCTCACCGGTACTGCTCCCGTCCCGCAGGCGGGTGGCCCCGGCGAACAGCCCGTTCTCAGCGGCCTTGGTGCCATCCTCTCCGTCGACAAAGACGTTGCTTATCATGTCCGCCGCCGACCACTCGTAGGTGATCACCGTAGCGTGGGCGGGCAAGCCCATCAACGAACCGCTGACCAGGGCTACCGCGGCGCAGGTGGTTGTGAAACGCATGCTTGCTTCCCCCGTACTGCAACAAACCGATTCGATTCGACAACTGAGGGGGCAAGATGCGTTCCGACACCCTGAAAAACGGGCACAATCAAGCTTATGCCCGACTTGCCCCATGGTATTGGATACCGAACTGTAAACATTTCCGACTTATCGTTGTGGCTATTGGCTGCGGAGACTAGCCGCGGTCAGTACCGCTCTGCGGTCCGGCTACAATGGCTGCAACAGCGCGAAACGCGGCCCGGTATTGGGTGTAAGCGATTCCGACAGTTCAGGACGCCAATGCAATCATCCCCTCACACATGACCCACCGCGAGCCCTGGCAACGCGGCACCTGCCTCACCTGGGCCTGGCTGGCCCTGGGCGCCGCGGTCTATCTCACGTTGCTGCCCTTCGAGTTCCGCGATGATCTCGGCCTGCGTCAGGCGTGGGAGGTCTATCGGAACATGGACCTTACCGGTCCCGGCGCCTCGGGCCGCCAGCAGTTCATGGCCAATGCCCTGATGTTCCTGCCGTTGGGCTTTTTCTGGTCGGCCTGGCTGGCCTATGGGCGCCGCGACAGGGGCACCACCCTGGCCACCTTCCTGGCCGTCTCCGCCCTCGGTCTGGCGGTGACGGCCACGGTGGAGTTCCTTCAGATCTGGCTGCCTTTCCGGCACCCGGCGGCCGCCGATATCGCCGGCAACTTCACCGGCGCGGTGCTGGGCTCGCTGGCCTGGTTCGCCTTGCGCGATCCGCTGGCCCATTGGTGGCAGACCCTGTCCGGGGGCGGACCGCGCGCGCTCCACCTGGCCCTGATCGGGTATTTGGTGGTCTACGTGGTCATCGGGCTGCTGCCCTTCGACATGGTGCTCAGTGCCGACGAACTGATGCGCCGGCTACGGTCCAGCGCCTGGGGCCTGTGGACCACCCCCGACGCCTGCACGACGGGGCTGCGCTGCTACGCCTGGCTCAGCCTGGAAGTGGCCGCGGCGGTACCGGTGGGCCTGCTTCTCGCCGTCTGGCTGCAGCGGCGCCGGTTCCCAACTCTGCTGGCCGGGCTGCCGCTGGCGGTGGTGCTGGCCATCGGGCTGGAGGCCCTCAACCTATTGACTCTCAGCGGGATCACCGAGGGCCGGTCTGTGCTGCTGCGGAGCGCCGGCATAGCGGCGGGTCTAGTCCTGCTGCACCGGCTACCGGCCCACTCCCATGGGGTGCTCCGCTTCCTGCAGCAGCATGGGAGGCTGATCCTCGGCCTGACGCTCCCCGTCTACCTGCTGTTGCTGCTGGGCCTGAACCACGGCTTCGGCCCTTACCACACCGACCTGGAGCGGGCCTGGCGGCAGTGGGGCGAGCTGCGGCTGCTGCCCTTTTACTACCACTACCACGTGCCGGAGATCGTGGCCCTGCGCAGCACCGCGTTGCACCTGGCCATGTACGCACCCGTCGGCCTGATGGCCTGGCTCTGGCACGTCGGGCGTCCCGGCGGCCAGGCCCGGCTCTACGGGCTCGCCGCCGCCAGCGGGGCACTGGCGGCGTTGCTGATGGAGGCCGGCAAGCTGTTCGTTGCCGACGCCCGGCCCGATCCCGCCAGCCTGGTGCTCGGTGCCCTGGCCGCCTGGGCGGTGGCAGCCGCCTGCGCCTGGCTGACCGCCACCAGCAGCAGTCGGCCGGTGGCGCCCGCCGCGGCCCCGTCCCCCTCCGGGCCGTCGGCCTCGCCACGCCACGTGCTGACCGGCGAGAGCCCCTGGCACCAGGCGCTGGGCGCGTTGTGCGGGGTGCTGGCCCTCGTCCTCGCCCTGAGCTGGCCGGTGGCGGCGTGGGCCCTGACGGCGGGCCTGGTCGCCTACCTGGCGCTACTGCACTGGCGCCCCCAGATCGGGCTCCTGATTATCCCCCTGCTGATCCCCACCCTGGACCTGACGCTCTACACCGGGCGGCTCTTCCTCTCGGAACTGGACCTGTTCCTGCTCGCCACCCTGGCGGTGGTGCTCTGGCGCTGGCCGGCGCGCCCCAGATCCAGCCTGTTGCCAAGGGCGATCCGCTGGCCGCTGATACTGCTGATGGCCTCAACCGTGATCAGCCTGGTCATCGCCCTGCTGTCGAGCACCGCAATCGATCTTGGGCAGGCCTACCACTACGCCCATCCGTTGAACGCCCCGCGGGTGGCCAAGGGGCTGCTGGGGGCCCTGGTGCTGCTGGGTCTGATGCGCGTCATCCCCTTGCCCCAGCGGGAGCAGGTGGAGCGCTGGCTGCTCCCCGGCGTGGCAGCGGGCTTGCTCGCCACGATCCTGATTGTCATCCGGGAACGGATCACCTACCCGGGCCTGCTGGACCTGGACAGCCGCTACCGCATCTCGGGCTTTTTCACGGACATGCATGTGGGTGGTCCCAGCATCGAGACCTACCTGGTACTGGCGCTGCCCGTCGCCCTGACCTGGTGCCTGCACCGGCGGCTGACCTGGGCGCTTGCGCCCCTGCTGGCCATCGGCGCCACCTACGCGATCGCGGTGACCTATTCCCGCGGCGGCTACCTGGGTCTGGTCGTCGCGCTGGTGCTCTTCGCCGGGCTGGCCCTGGCCCACGCCCTGCGCCCGGGTGCAACAGGGCGTGGGCGGCTGATCACAGCCGCCTTGGTACCGCTCCTGGCGACCGGCGCGGTGGCGCTGCCCTTCATGGACAGTTTCGGCGAGCGCCGCCTGGGGCAGGTGCAGGCCGATTTCGAACAGCGCCTGAGCCACTGGCGCGAGGGCCTGGACCTGCCCGGCGCCGGGCCCTGGTCACCCCTGATCGGGCGGGGCCTGGGCAGCTTCCCGGAGGCCTACCGCCTCGGCAACCGCGAGGGGCGCATCCCGGCCAATTTCGACTTCCGGCGCGTCGATGGCAATGACCTGCTGCGCCTGGGACGGGGCGACTCCCTGTTTCTCAACCAACGGGTGGCCCCGCCCCGGGAGGGGGACTTCCGGCTGCGGGTGCGGGCCCGCAGTGACGTGCCGGCCGGGTTCACGCTCTTCCTTTGCGAGAAGCCGGTACGTCACTCCTTCACCTGCCGCTCCCAGGGGTTGAGCCTGGGTGGTGGTGGGGATTGGGAACACCTGGAATGGCGCTTCGACCTCCGGGACATGGACCGCCGCCCCTGGCCCTTTCAGCGCGGACTGGTCCTCTCCATCACCAGCCGCGGTGAGCCGGGCATCCTCCTGGAGTTCGACGCCTTCGAACTGCTTGATGAGGCGGGCAACGACCACCTGCGCAACGGGGATTTCACCCGGCTCGGCCGGCACTGGTACATGAGCACGGACCACCTGTGGCCCTGGCGAATCGAGAACCAATGGCTGGAGCTCTACTTCGACCAGGGCGCGCTGGGGCTGCTGGCCTTCGTCTGGCTGACCCTGGCCGGGCTGCTCCTGCTGGCCCGGCGCGCCCTCGCCGGCGACATCACGGCGCTGGGCCTGGCCGCCGGTCTGGCCGGGGCGCTCGCCGTGGGGTTGTTCAGCACGATCTTCTTCTCGCCCCGCATCGCCACGCTCTTCTACGGGCTGTTGTTGCTGGGCGTTGCGGCCACCGGCCGGCCTGACAAGCGGCACGCCGGACCCACGCCGCAGGCACCAGTGCCCGCCGCTCAATGCAGCGGCCCGGCCCCCGGGCCCACACCAGCCGCCCGGCCCGGGTTGCCCTCGGCGCCGCCATCGTAGGCCCCGTAGGTCTCGTGCTCGCGCGGCCTGCCGTTGTAGTCCCGCTCAAAGCCCGGCAGATCCGCCCCCGAGACCGGCAGGGGGTCATCGCGGCGCAGCGCGCCCCGCTGGGGGTACAGGTCCAGGTCCCAGCCCTCACCATGGGGCCGGGCGAGCCGCTCCGCCGCCCGCTCAAAGGGCGCCGTCAGATTGACCGCCTCCCGCACGCCCCGGGCCATTGCCAGCGGCTGTTCCGCGAACACCGCATTACCGGCCACCACCTGCTGGTAATCCCGGTCCGGGGCATCGATCCGCACGCCCACCCCGCGGGCCAGCACGGTGTTGTTCAGGATCTGCACCTCCTTGGGCACGTGGTTGTGCCGGAGCACGATCAGACCATCACCGCCGTGGTTGATGAACAGATTGTTGTACAGGAAGAGATTGCCCTCGCCCTGGAACAGGCGCTCATGCGGGTTTTCGTGGAAGAGGTTGCCGTAGACCAGGTAGCGGTCGTGCTGGCCGGCGCCCTCCGGCGGGAAGTGCCCCAGCAGCAGGTTGGGCCGGGCGCGCTCGCTGCTGCCACCCTCGGCCTTGCTGAGCAGGTTGTACCGGAGCACGGTCCGGCGGGGTTCGTCCGGCATGGGGGGCAGCAGGTCCCGCCGGTTCTGGTGCTTGATCTGGATGCTATAGCCCAGCGTCTCCGCCACCACGTTATTCTCAATCAGCCCGCCGATGAAGGGCGCGGAACCGTCGGGTTGACCCAGGTACATTCCCGTCCCCACCCGACGGATATCGTTGTGGCGGATGGTCCAGTTCCAGGCCGGGGCGCGGGTGGTAATGCCGCTGTTGCCCTGGGCACCGTCGTAGTTGCGGATGGTCAGGTGTTCGAGGGTGATGTCGTGGCTGTAGTCGGCCTCTGCCTCCAGGGTGACCGCTGCGATGTTCTCGCGGCCGCCATCAAGGGTCAGGTGCCGCAGGACGATGTGGGCGGTGGTGCCCAGGCTTAGAGTATTGGCCCCCCGCCGGCCCTTGAAGAGGGCAGGCGGGCCCTTGCTGGGGCCGGAGATGATAATCGGCCGTTCAGCGGTCCCCTGGACACCATCCAACCTCAGGGAACGGGGGTACGCCCCAGCGGCCAATCGCAGGTGGTCCCCCGGCCCGAGGCGGCGCACCACTTCCCGGTAATTGGACGGATGAGCCTGGAGCACACGGACGGGCTCCACCTGCGCCAGGGTCTGGCGCAGGTCCGCGGCACTGTCCACGGTCACCGCCGCGCCGGCAAGCGCGGGGCCGACCGGCGCCAGCAGGGCTATCAGCCAGCAGGCGGCCATCAAGCTGATACGCAGCCGCCCATAACATCCCCCTTCATGCCAATACCCCGGCACGGCACTGCCTCCATCAGGTTGTGGTGGATGCTCGCAGTATTGTTCATGATCGGCGCCTGGCCAGCAGCGGAGGGGGAACACGGGCGGCAGCCCCCCAGACACGGCAAAGACAGGCCAGTGGTTTATGCTGTTAGCGGCCGATGTGCGGCGGGCAGGCAACGTGCGCCGGCACAGACTGTACAGACTGTAAAGTTCACCTACACCCCATCGTCATCCGGCAGCAGGGACCCCCGAGATCTTGCGCGATTCCAGTTTTGAACAGCGTTGGCGCCGCCGCTTCGCACAGCGGGGTGCGCAATTGGACGACGACGCCGGTATTGCCGGCTGGACGCCGACCGGGCTCGCCGGGCGGGTGCGCCAGTTCCGCACCCTCTGGTCGATGAGCGCGCGCGCCCCCGGACGCTGGCTGGATATCGGCTGTGGCGCAGGGACCTACACCCGGTTGTTGCACGCCGAGGGCCACCAAGTGGCGGGACTGGACTACTCGGCCCCCTCCCTACACAAGGCCCGGGCGCGCAGCCCGGCGGGTATCCCCTGGCTGGCGGCGAACATCCGCCAACTGCCGTTGGCCGATGGCGTGGCCGATGGCGTGCTCTGTTTTGGCGTGATGCAGGCACTGGCCCGCCCGGATGAGGCCCTGGCCGAGATGCACCGGGTGCTGAAACCCGGCGGCGAGGTATGGGTCGACGCCCTCAATGCCCGCTGCCTGCCCACGGCCTGGCGCGAGTACCGCCGGCAACGAGCGGGGGCACCGCCGCATCTGCGCTACGACCGCCCCGATGAGTTCCTTGAAGCCGCCCGGGTGGCGGGTCTGGAGCCCCTGCACCTGCACTGGCTGCCGCTGCTGCCAGGGCGGCTGGCACCGCTGCAGGGGGTCGCTGAATGGACCGGCACCCGGCGGGTGATGGAAAAGATCCCGACGGTGGGTGCGCGCTTGAGCCACTCCTTTATCCTGCGCGCGCACCGTCCCCTCAATGAATAGGGCATTAGTAAATCTGGACAACACCTGGCGCAAAGCACCTATACTGGCGCTAGTGGCCAGATAAGGAGTCCTCGCCTCCACCCCGGCAGCTGTCAGCGGGCTTTACAACCCCGGCGGCTCCAGGGATGAGACCCGGGGCATCGGGAGAACTTTAGGCTGTGGCTCAACCGGTTAGCTAATCGCGCATGTTTGGCGCGGATTTTGCAAGAGATAGTACACAATGGGATGCGGGTGTCAGCCACAACCGCCTTACCCGAATCGCGCACCCGCGACATCCGGGGCGCCTCCGGTGGCTTAAAGACAGCGTGTATTGCGCGGAGTTAGACAGCAATGGGCAAGCGGAAGGACGATTCCACCAACCAGGACCAGGGCCCGCCCAAGGCGGGATGCGGTTGCGCCGGCGAGCGTCCGAACAAGGCGCGCCGGCGCTTGACCCAGGCCGGCCTGGCCGCGCCGCTGGTCCTCTCTCTGTCCGCCCGGCCCGTCTGGGGCTCGCAGGGCCGGTGCTCGCTGTCCGGCGAGATCTTCTCCGCCAATGTCTCCAACATCGACCACGAATGCACCACCGGCCAGGGCTGCACACCGGGGTTCTGGAAGAACAACACCGAGGCGTGGGGTTGCACCGGCTACGACCCCGGGCAGTGCATCGAGCGGAACGAGGACGGCACCTGCGCCGTCTGGGATGCCTTTGGCGCCGGCACCCGCTTCTCGGACGTCTTCCATACCGGGCCCACCTGCGCCCCCTCCTATGCCACCCTGATGGAGGTGCTGCAAAGCGGAGGCCAAGGAGGCTGCAAGGGTTCGCTGGACTGGCACGCCGTCGGAGCCCTGTTGAATGCCGCCTGCAATTCGGTCGATTACGGGGCCACGGTCGAGGACGTCAAGGAAGCCTATTACATGGCCCGCGAGGATGCGGATACCGATCCGGAGCTGGTCAAGGATGTCTTCGACAACATGAACAACCGCGGCTGCCCCATCGATCGTTGGGGTGACTGCGAGGATGGCTACACCAAGAACGAGCTGGGCCAGTGCATTCCGGTACAGACGTCGCAATCGTACTACGATGAGAGTGACCCGGACGGAGAGGACGATTGAGGTCCCCCGGCCACGGCCAGATTGACGCACCGATCCAACCGTAGCCCCGCTGTTCAGCGGGGCGACTTGGCGTGAGGCAACGGAGTGGCATCAGCCCCTGACCCCAACCCTGCAACGACCCAACGCTGTTGGCAGGCCGCTACCCTGCCGGCGGCACACATCCGTCAATGGGAACAACGTTGGGTGGTCTACGACCACCGCTCCGGCGAGACCCACTTGCTGGAGGGGGCGGCGGGCGCGCTCTTCCAATGGCTGCACCAGGCACCGAGGACAGAGATGGAACTCATCGAGAAATGTGACCGGGACTGGGGCCAGGACGTGGCCGATGCGGAGGCCTTTACCGAGCAGCTTCTCGCCGAGCTGCGCCGCCGGCAGTTGGTGAAGGAGCGGAAATAACCCGTGCCCGGTGCCGTTGCCCCCGATCTGCCCCATATGCTGCGCGCGCAGGGCGCGGCCCTGGAGATCGGCCCCTTTATCGTGCGACTGCGTTCCCGGCTGCCGGCCATGGCCGAGAGTATCGGGCTGCACTATGCGGAGCAGCTCCTGCCGGCGGACACGCCCTTTTGCGACTTTCACGTGCGCCTGGACCGGGCCCCGGGGGTGCGCGGCGTCTGGCGGCCCCAGGCCCGCTTTTATCTGGACGGCAGCTCCCCCTTCAAGCCGCTGCCCCTCGCCCAGGCCTTTCCGCTGTTCGAATGGGGCCTGAATTGGTGCATCGCCCAGCACGGCCACCACTACCTGATGATCCACGCCGCTGTCGTCGCCCGGGACGACCGGGCGCTGATCCTCCCGGGCGCCCCGGGGGCGGGCAAGAGCACGCTGGCCGCCGCACTGGCGCTGTCGGGCTGGCGGCTGCTGTCGGACGAGTTTGCCCTCCTGTCCCTGGAGGACGGCATGCTCAGCCCCCTGCCACGCCCGGTCAGCCTGAAGAACCAGGCCATCCCACTGATACGCGAACGCTTTCCGCAGGCGGTGCTGGGCCGGTCCACCCACGACACGACCAAAGGGACGGTGGCCCACCTGAAGCCCCCGGAGGAGAGCATCGCCCGCAGCCAGGTCCCCGCCCAGCCGGCCTGGCTGGTCTTTCCGCGGTTCGCACCGGAGGGCAAGGACGCCCTGAGGCCGATGCCCAAGGCCCATTCACTGCTCACCCTGGCCGACGCGGCCTTCAACTACAGCGTGCTGGGCGGCCAGGGCTTCGAGGCGGCCGCGGACCTGATCGACCGCTGCGCCTGCTTCGAGTTGGACTACGCTGATCTGGACCGGAGCCTGCACGCCCTGACCGCGTTGACGGACGCCCCATGATGCCGCGCCCGCTGGAGCACCTGCTGACCGCACTGACCGACCCCGCCTCCGTCGGCGAACTGCGCCTGGGCGATTGGGACGCCCTGCTGCGGGTGGCCCGGGTCGCCTCACTGGAGGCACGCCTGCACGCGCTGTTACAGGAGCGGGATCTGTTCGACCGGGTGCCCGCCCGACCGCGGCGCCACCTGGAGGCGGCGGGCCGGGTAGCCGCCGAACAACACCACCGGATGCGCTGGGAGGTGGAACAGGTCCATGAGGCGCTGGCCGCGCGCAAGGCGCCGGTGGTGATTCTCAAGGGGGCGGCCTACCTGATGGCCGGCCTGCCCAGCGCCCGCGGCCGGCTGTTCGCGGACCTGGACATCATGGTCCCACGCCCGGCACTGGCGACCACCGAACACGTCCTGTTCACCCGCGGCTGGCTGGCGCAGGGCCACGACGAATACGACCAGACCTACTACCGGCGCTGGATGCATGAACTGCCCCCGCTGACCCACATCCGGCGAAAGAGCGTGCTGGACGTCCACCACACCGTCCTGCCGCCGACGGCGAGATTGCACCCGGACCCGGACAAGCTATTCGCCGCCGCCACGCCGCTCCCGGGCTGGCAAAACCTCTATGTGCTGGCCCCCACCGACATGGTGCTGCACAGCGCGACCCACCTCTTCCACGACGGCGAGTTGGAGAACGGCCTGCGGGATCTGGTCGATCTGGATGACCTGGTCCGCCATTTCCACCGCCACGTCGACGGCTTCTGGCCCGCGCTGGTGGACCGGGCCCATGAGATGGACCTGGCGCGCCCGCTGTTCTACGGCCTGCGGTATGCGGCCCACTTTCTGAACACCCCGGTGCCGGCGACCGTCAACGAGGGGCTCGCCGCAGCCGGCCCGGGCGTGCCACTGCGCCCGCTCATGGACGGGCTGTTCCGGCGCGGCCTCGCGCCCCACCATTGGCAATGCGACGATTGGCTTTCCCCGACCTGCCGATGGATACTTTACGTAAGGTCGCACTACCTGCGCATGCCCTTGCGCCTGCTGGTACCCCACCTCACCCGCAAGGCCATCAAGAGACGAATGGCGGCCCCCGAGGCCCACGCCTAGCGCCGCCGGACGCACCGGATCAAACCGGCCGATGCCCTGAGGACCTGGAGCCCATGAACACGCTGCACAGCCCCGCCGACGACCAACCGCCGGTCCACCGCCACGCCATCATCCTCGCCGGCGGCTCCGGCACCCGGCTCTGGCCGCTCTCGCGCAGCACCATGCCCAAGCAGTTGCTGGCGCTGGACGGCGACGAGTCGCTGCTCCAGCAGACCGCCCGCCGTCTGCTGCCCCTGGTGAGCGCGGACCGGGTGACCACCGTGACCCACCAGGACCATCGTTTCGAGGTCATGGGCCAGTTGCACGCCGTGGCCCCGGCACTGGCAGATCAGGTGCTCGCGGAGCCCGCCGGGCGCAACACCCTGCCCGCCATCGCCTGGGCGGTGGCGGCTATCGTGCGGCACGACCCGGAGGCCGTGGTGGGGGTGTTCTCATCGGACCATGTCATCAACCGGGTCGAGGACTTCCACCGCGCCTGGCGGGCGGCGGAACCCGCCGCCGAAGCGGGCCACTTGGTGCTGTTCGGCATCCGCCCCACCGAGCCGGCCACCGGTTACGGCTACATCCAGGCCGCCCGCCCGCTGATGGAGGGCGTGGAAGAGGTCAGCCGCTTCGTGGAAAAGCCGGACCGGGCCACGGCCGAGCGCTTCTTGGAGGAGGGGGGCTACTACTGGAACGGCGGCATGTTCGTCTTCCGCGCGGACCGGTTCATGGATCTGCTGGCCCGCCACCAGCCGGCCCTGGCCGAGGCGGTCACCGCCATGGCCGCCGCCGGGGCGCCCCCCACCGCCGAGGCCTACGCCGAACTGCCCAACACCTCTATCGACTACGGGCTGGTGGAGCACGCCGACCGGGTGGCGGTGGTGCCGGCGGAGCTGGGCTGGAATGACCTGGGCAGTTGGGAGGCGCTTTATCAGCAACGCAGCAAGGACCCGGACGGCAACGTCTGTCAGGGCACGGTACTGGCCGAGGACAGCCGCAACAACCTGCTCTGGAGCGACGACAGCGGCCTGATCGCCGCCTACGGGGTTGAGGATCTGGCCCTGGTGCAGACCCGGGACGCCACCCTGGTCTGCCCGCGCAGCCGACTGGCCGAGCTCAAGCAGATGGTCGCGCGGGTGCGCGAGGAGCACCGCGAGCTCACCGAGACCCACCTCACCGTGGCCCGCCCCTGGGGCAGCTACACCACCCTGGAGGAGGGCCACCGGTACAAGATCAAGCGCATCGTGGTGAAACCCGGCGGGCAGCTGTCACTGCAGATGCACTACCACCGCTCCGAGCACTGGGTGGTCATCGCCGGCACCGCGCGCATCGTCAACGGCGAGGAGACCATCTACCTGGAGGAGAACCAGTCCACCTACATCCCCAAGACCCGCCCGCACCGGCTGGAGAACCCGGGCCGAATCCCGCTGCAGATCATCGAGATCCAGACCGGGCCCTATCTGCAGGAAGACGACATCGTCCGCTTCGAGGACACCTACGGCCGGCGTTAGACGTTTTTCATGATGAGCATCTACCGAGGGGCGCCTCATGCGCGAGTGGATACGCCAGTACGTAGAGCGGATCGTGATGGACGCGATCTCCGAGGAGGTTTACCAGGAACTGGACCCAGGCACCCTCTCCGAGATCTCGGTTCAGGTCAGCCTTTTCGTAACCAATATCCTTTTATCTGTCGCCGGCGGGCTGGTGGTGGCAGTGGTGGCTTATGCGCTGGTCAGCCGCCACCAGGCCAAGTCGGCGCAGGTGACAAGGGAGATCGAACGCCAGCGGCTGCTCCATGACCTGGAGGCCGACCACAGCCGGATATCAAGCGAGGCCAGCGTCTGGTTTCCCGAAGGACGGGAACGCTTCCATGGCAACCGGGCATACAGTTTCGTGGTGGCGATGACCCGGGAGGTATGTTGGCTGGCCCCTGACACCATTCGGTATGACTGGAGCCGAGGCAAGCGGCATGTGGCCGTATCGGAGGACGGGGTGCTGGTCGATAGCGCCACACTGCACGAGGCGCTCTTTTGGTTTCGGCGGCTACACCGCGCGTTTCGCGCCGGCCTGTTGTACCGCTCCGATCTTTACGACCTCTGGCGCCAGATTCTGCCCTTCACCACAGACCGTCGCTATGACTTCCTTGTAGCCTATTTCGGAGGACAGGCACGGCGCGGAGATGAGGACGTATTGGCCGTGCGGGCAGTGGCAACAGAAGTGATCCGCTACTGCCAGAGTAAAGGCAAACAGGTGCCCTTGGATTACCTGTCAGGGCGGGTGGACGACGCCTTCGTGCAATCCCTGCCACGGAAGCTAATGGCGCACTTCTCCACCTGATCGGGGCTTCCGCGTTGCCCGATCCCAGGCATCGATGAAGACACTGTATAGCTGAGGAAAGAACAAACCGTCACCGCGGACCCACCTCCATCGTCACTGCGAGGAGCGAAGCGACGTGGCAGTCTACCCCTCTGGATCGCCACGGGCCTTCGGCCCTCGCGATGACGGGGGGAAAGCCTTCGGCCCTCGCGATGACGGGTGGGGCGCCCCCCTCGCGATGACGACCGAAAACCCGCGGCCCTCGCCATGGCAGCCCCGCCGTTCTTCCCTGATTCGCGCCCGCGCAGCGGGGAGGGGGGCTCGCGATGACGGAAGTAGATGTCCCTTCAGCGTTTCCTACGTCGGGGCATCCAGAAGGCTACGCCGTCAGTGGCCGCCGCTCCGCTGTCAGACGCACCGCCTTCCGACGGACACTCGCGACACCCAACCCGACCAGCCCCAAGGCCAACAGCAGGAGCGTACCGGGTTCCGGTATCTCTCGCACCTGATAACCGGTGATGTGGGCGTTGCTGAAGCCGTTCGCAGCCAGCGACAGTTCCTGTGATGTGCCCGTCGCACTGAACCGCCCGATGGCAAACTGGCCCAGACCCGCACCCAACGCCTCGAGATCCTGGGTATTGCCTTGTCCGTCGCCAAAGGTCATGACCCGGTCATTAAACTGCTCACGCAGGTCCGTGAACCATACCTGCACAAGGTAGGATCCACCCAACGACAAGAGGCCGTCGGCAATATTGATCGACGTCGAAGCCCCCCCACCAAAATTAAACGTGTTCAAGAACGGATCGTACGAAGGGTCGCCGGAGGTGTTTCCATCAAGGGCATTTCCGAAGGAGTTTCCCAACAGGTCATTCCTGTTGGTGAACGTCACCCCATTGATGGTCACCGTCCCCGAGCTTTCGGTCGATGCATTGATGGCCTCGACCGTCGACCCTGCACTGAACACATCAAACGGGTCGGTAGTGTCTTGCGCGGGCTCCCACGTGATCGGGCCCGCAGACACCACCGATGAGCCCAGGATCAGGACGCAGCCCGCCAAGTAAGTTCTAAGGTTTCTCATGCTTGCGCCGTCTCCCAGTAACGCGCCCGTGTCGATTTAACCTCCATCTAGCAAGTTTATTGCCAAATCACTCAGGTCATTGACTGCATGAGCTTTTATAACCCAGGCAAAACCCCAAGGCTTTGGAGGGTGTAATATTTCTCGACAGCGTTCTCTATCGGACAACCCTTTAAATATCAATCCCGATGCCCCTCGATCAACGCCCGCAACTGCCCCGACGGCACGGCGTAGCTAATCCCGCTGGGGCTGCCCACCGCCGCCTCGCGCCCGCCCTGCACGAACACCTGGTTGATGATGCCCACCACCTCGCCGCTGTCGATGCGGAACAGCGGGCTGCCGCTGTTGCCCGGGTAGGCGGTGCCGTCTAGCTGAAAGACCATGGGCGGGTTGCGCCGCAACTGGGCCACCCGGCGCTCGTCCAGTTGGCGGCTGTGGCCGGCGGGCAACGCCATGGGGGTACGCGCCGACACCGAGGCCCGGTGGGTGGCCGGATACATGCCCAGAATCATGCCGATGGGGAACCCGGTAAAGGCCAACCGCTCCCCGGTCCGCACCGCGTCGGAATCGCCCAGTGAAAGCGCCGGCAGCGGAGTCCCGGAGATCCGCAGCAGCGCCAGGTCGTGGGTCTGCGAGGCGGCCACCCGCTCGGCGGAACGCACCTCGGTATTGCGGCCGCTGCCGGTGACCACCACCAGCCGCTCCTGGTTCTCACGGTCCAGGACATCGGGCAACACATGCAGGTTGGTCGCCACCAACCGCCCGTCCGCCACCGCAAAGCCGGTGCCCAGATGGCGCAGCCGCGGGCTGCGGGCGGGCTGGTGGGTCGCCACGCTGACGATGGCCGGTTCCACCCGCTCCACGGTATCCGGCAGGCGCTCCGACTGTGCCTGCCGCGGCACCAGCAACAGCACCAACAGCAGGGCCAGCGCGACGGCCGCCAGCAGCAGCCAGCGGGCCCAGCCCTGGGCACGGCACCGACGACCAGCAGGCTCTCGCGGGACGGGGTGGTGACAACGGACAGCAGTGGGCATCGGGGCGATCCTCAAGGGAGAACGTCTCCGATGAGGATAGCAGTGCGGGTTCTGCTAGGCTTTGGAAAAGGATGGCTGGCACCGCCATCGCCCTTTCAGGGAGCCCGCCATGACACTCATTCACCGGCTTCTGCTTACCCTCTGCCTGTTCACCCTGCCCCTGACGGCAGCTGCCGCTCTGCATGACCAGGTGGCCGAACAACTGCGCGACCGTCTGGAGGTGGCCACGGCGGAGGCAGGCAACGGCGACGCCGACCCGGAGCGCAGCCCGCTGCATCGCTTCTTCCTCGACCGGGTCTACCGGCCCGCCTGGAGCGAGGACGGCCAGCCGACGGCGCGGGCGGAGCAACTCCTGGCGGTGCTGGCCGAGAGCCGTGGCCATGGCCTGGCCCCGGCGGCCTACGGCTATGACCAGCTCAGTGAAACGCTGCGGGACTGGCCGGAGGAGCCGGCCCCTGGTGCGGTGGCGGACCTGGAGTTACAGCTCACCCGGGTCTGGCTGCAGCTGGCCGAGGATGCCCTCACCGGGCAGCTCAACCCGGATGTGGTGGCGCCCGACTGGGAGCTGCAGTCGCCGCCCTCGGAGGACCTGGTGCAGGCGCTCAGCCAGGGCCTGGCGGAGGACGACATCGCTACCGCGGTGCGCCAGCTCTATCCCGACCAGGACAACTACCACCAGATGCGCCGGGCCCTTGCCCGGTTCCAGGCCCTGGCAGAGCAGGGCGATTACCCGCGGATGGAGGCAGGCCCCCTGTTGCGGGTCGGCGACCGCGACCCCCGGGTGGAGACCCTGCGCGAGCAGCTCCGGCTGCTGGGCGACCTGGAGGACGACGCGCCGCTCAGCGAGACCCTGTACGGCGAGGCCCTGGAGGCCGCCGTGCGCGATTTCCAGCGCCGCCACGGCCTGCAGGTGGACGGGGTGGTGGGGCCGCGTACCGTGGCCGCACTGAACACCCCGCCAGCCGACCGGGCCGAGCAGTTGCGGGTGAATCTGGAGCGGTTGCGGTGGATGCCCCGCGACCTGGGCGATCGCTACATCCTGGTCAACATCGCCGGCTTCTCCATGACCGTCCATGCCGAGGGCGAGACGGTGATGCGCCAGCGCGTGGTGGTGGGCCGGGACTACCGGCGAACCCCCGTGTTCACCGGCAATATGACCTATCTGGTCCTGAACCCCTCCTGGGAGGTGCCCCACCGGCTCGCCACCCGCGACGTGCTGCCACTGATCCAGCGCGACCCGGAGTACCTGGAGCGCATGGGCTTCCGGGTGCTGCAGGGCTGGGGCGCGGACGAGCGGGAGATCGATCCGGAGAGCCTGGACTGGGACCGCTACTCCCACCGCTACTTCCCCTACCGGCTGCGCCAGCTACCGGGGCCGCAGAACGCCATGGGCCGGGTCAAGTTCATGTTCCCCAACCGCCACAATGTCTACCTGCACGACACCCCGTCGCGGGAGCTGTTCCAGCAGCCGCGCCGGGCCTTCAGCTCCGGCTGTATCCGGGTGGAGCGGCCGCTGGAGCTGGCCGCCTGGCTGCTACGGGATCAGCGCCAGTGGTCGCCGGAGGCCATTGACAAGGCCCTGGAGGAACGGCGAGAGCGCACGGTGCCATTGCGCCGCGGCATCCCCGTCCACCTGCAGTACTGGACCGCCTGGGTGGACGCGGAGGGCACGCTGCACTTTCGCGACGACCTCTACGACCGCGACACGGGCGTGGCCGCCGCACTGGCCGCACTGCCCAAGCCGGAACCGACCCTGTGGCCGGAACTGGGGGCGGCAACCCGGCGCTGAGGCGAGGGGCTAGCGCTCGACGGCTGCCCCCGCCGCGGCGCAAATCGGGCAGTCGGGGTCGGGCCGGACCCCCAGGCCCCGCCACTCCAGGCCCATGGCGTCAAAGGTGTACAGCCGGCCGCGGCTCGCTTCGTCCCGGTCCAGCAACACCTTTACCGCCTCCACCGCCTGCAGGCAGCCCATCACCCCGGCCAATGGCGCCAGCACCCCGGTGTCGCTGCAGGTCTGACGCGCCTCCTCGCCGGTATCGGGGAAGATGCATTGGTAGCAGGGGGCCGGCCGCAGGTCGAAGCGGAAATTGGCCAATTGCCCCTGCATCCGGATGACCGCGGCGGTGACCAGCGGCTTGCCGGCGGCGACGCAGGCGGCGTTGACCGCGTAGCGAGTGGCGAAGTTGTCGGAGCCGTCCAGCACAAGGTCCACCCGGCTTACCCATTCGGCCAGGGCCGCCGGGTCCAGGCGCTGCTCCACGGTCTCCACCACCACTCCGGGGTTCAGCCGGGCCACTGCGTCGCGGGCCGACTCCACCTTCATCCGGCCCAGATCCTGGGTGGTGTGGGCGATCTGGCGCTGCAGGTTGGACATCTCCACCCGATCGAAGTCGGCCAGCACGAGCTGACCCACCCCCGCGGCGGCCAGGTAGAGGGTGACCGGCGAGCCCAGGCCGCCCAGGCCCACCACCAGCACCCGGCTCGCCAGCAGTTGCTCTTGCCCGGCGAGATCCACCTCCGGCAGCATGATCTGGCGGTTGTAACGCAAGAGTTGTTCGTCGTTCATTGCAATCTCCGAGTGCCCGGCGGGGCCGCCTACCGCGCCCCCAACTTGCGCCATTGGCGGGCCAGGGGCAAGAATAGATGCCCCATTCACGCGGAGGAAAGATGGATGCTGCCGGCAGAATTGTACTTCCCGCTCAAGCACACTCACATGCTCATGGCCATCATCAGCATCGCGCTGTTCGTATTGCGCGGGCTGCTGCTGCCCATCAAGCCGGAACTGCTGGCCAACAAGGCGGTGCGGATCGTGCCGCACATCTTTGACACCGTGCTGCTGCTCACGGCGCTGGGGCTGCTGGCCGTGCTGTCGCTCAACCCCTTCGCCCACGGCTGGATTATGGCCAAGATCATCGGCCTGATCCTCTACATCGTGTTGGGCACCATCGCCCTCCGGCGCGGCCGGACGCCGGTGGCCAAGGCGGTGGCCTTCTTCGCGGCGGTGTTCACCTTCGCCTACATCTACGCCGTGGCCCTGACCCGCACGCCCCTGCCCTTCATCGGCTGACCCGGGCCCGCTGCCACCACCACTACGGGCGCGGGCCCGCCCCCACCGTCACTGCGAGGAGCGCAGCGACGCGGCAGTCCAGGCGCCGTTTGGATCGCCGCGTCGCTGCGCTCCTCGCGATGACGGGGATAAGGCTTCGCGCCTCTTGAAGAACTGTACTGTGCCCAAAGCGGCAGGTCGCCCCCACCGTCACTGCGGACCCACCTCCATCGTCACTGCGAGGAGGCCCCACCCCCACCGTCACTGCGAGGAGGCGAAGCCGACGTGGCAGTCTACCGCCCTGGATCGCCACGGGCCTTCGGCCCTCGCGATGACGAGGGGAAAGCCTTCGGCCCTCGCGATGACGGGGGCTGCGTGCGGGGGCAATGACGGTGGAAGCTACACTCGCAATGGCCGTTTCTTCCGCGTCCTCCTAAACGGGGTCGATGTCGTCCGCCGGCAGGGTGACGCGGGACTGTTTGCCCGCCACCTCCAGCAGCACCAGCACCCGCTCGCGCCCGCTACGGGCCTGGAACACGGCCTCGTAGCCGGCGAAGGCCCCGTGCGCCACTCGCACGGTGTCACCCGCGCGCGGCTGCTGTCGGGCCGAGAGATCGCAGATGTCGTCCTCGTCGGCCCGCGCCTGCAGGGCCGCCACCAGCGGCCCCGGGACCTTGGCCGGGACGCCGCCAAAGCGCACCAGGCTGGTTACGCCCAGGGTGGAGCTGATGGGGCTCCAGTCCTGGTAGGCGCTGTCCAACTCCACGAACAGGTAACGGGGAAACATGGGCTCCACCACCGGCACCCGGCGCGTGCCCCGGCGTTTGACCACCCGCACCCGCGGCAGCCAGGCGTGGAAGCCCTGGCGCCCGAGGTTGTCGCGCGCCGCCTCCTCCTGTCTCGGCTTGGTATAAATGAGGTACCAGGCCCGATGTTCCTGCTGCTCGGTCACGATCACCGTACCCATGCGCTGAAAAAATGCGGTTACCGCCCACCCGGGCTGGGCGGCCGTTACCCCCTAATGTAACATTCGCTGACAGTGAAACGGATCACCCACCCGCCCATCGCCCCGCGGAGTTGCCATGCCCCCCACACGCACCCTGATGATGCTCCTGATGCTGAGCCCGACCCTGGCCATGGCCCAGACCGGTGTCGCACCTGACCCTTGGGATGCGGCACTGGCAGCGGCCGAGGAACAGGGCGACGGGCAGCTGATCGCGCGGGTGATCGCGTCGCGCACCATCGCCGATGACTTGGTCCAAAACCCCGAGACCCCACCCGCACTGCTACGCATTCAGCGGGAGTGGCAACAAGGCGGCGACGTCTGCCGGCAGATGGAGATCATCACCGAGCGCTACTACCGTGGCCAGCGCATCCGCCACAACATGGTGGTACAGCGCGAGGCCGAGCGGGTGGTGGGTGATCGCGAGACCGCCGATCTGGACAACGAGGACCTCACCCACGCGGTGGCCGGCTACCTGACCTGGGGCATGGTCATGCGCACGCCCCCCGCCTGTGACTGTGACCCGCCGCAGATCCCCGCCATACTGGAGGCGTGCGAGGCCGGCGGCTTCACGCCGGAACACAGCGACTGACGGACGCGGGGCACCCGCCTGGGGGGTTTGGCGTGGCGCAGGTTTTTCTCTCGATCCTGGCGCTGCTGGGCTCAGTAGGGCTGTTCACGCTGGGCAGCGGGCTGCTGGGCACCCTGCTCGGCGTGCGTATGACCCTGGACGGCTTCGACCCGCAGGTCACCGGCCTGGTCATGGCCGCCTTCTTCGTGGGGTTAATGGTGGGGGCCATGGAGGCCGGCCGGGTGATCCGCCGGGCCGGGCACATCCGAGCCTTTGCCGTCTTCGCCGCCTGCGCCACCGCCGCCGTGCTGCTGCACGGGCTGTTCGTCTCGGTATGGGTTTGGGCCCTGCTGCGGGTGATCACCGGCTTCGCCGCCGCTGGCATCTACATGGTCATCGAGAGCTGGCTCAACGAGCGCTCCTCGGCGGCCAACCGGGGCCGGGTGTTCTCGGTCTACCAGGTGGTCAGCTACCTGGGCCTCGGCACCGGGCAATTCCTGCTCTTCGCCGCCGACCCCGCCACCACCGAGCTGTTCATGATCACCGCCGGCCTGTTCGCCCTCTGCCTGATCCCGGTGGCCATGACCCGGGGCCTCCACCCCTCGCCGCCGGAAAGCCACGGCATGGCGCTGAGGCCGGCGCTCACCGAGTCACCGTTGGGGGTGGTGGCCTGCATCGGTGCGGGCATGGTCAACGGGGCGGTGTTTGCCCTGACCCCGGTCTTCGCCCTGGAGGCCGGACTGGGCCTGGCCGGGGTCTCGCTGCTGATGGGGGCGATCATCTTTGGCGGTTTTCTGCTGCAATGGCCCATCGGCCACCTCTCCGACAACTTCGGCCGGCGCGGGGTGATGGCCATCGTCAACCTCTCGGTGGCGGTGGCGGCGGTGGCCCTGGTCTTCTCCGCCGAGCTCACCCTGCCGGTGCTGATGGGGGTGGGGGCGCTGTTCGGGGGGCTCTCCTTCACCCTCTACCCGTTGGCGGTGGCCCATACCAACGACCAGATCAAGGTACGTGACTTTGTCACCATCAGCGCGGCACTGCTGTTCCTGTGGGGGTTGGGATCGGCGGTGGGGCCGGTGCTGGCCGGTCAGGTGATGGGCCGGGTCGGCAATACCGGGCTGTTCCTGTTCGTTGCGGTCATCGCCCTGGGCGTGGCCCTGGCCGCCTGGCAAATGCGTCGCGAGTCAGTGGCCCCGGAGGACCAGGAGCCCTTCGTGGTGATGGCCCGGACCACGCCGGTGGCCTCCGAGCTGGACCCGCGCTACGACGAAGAGGCCGCCCGGGAAGCGGCCGAGCAGCAGGCGCGGGCCGATGCCGAGACCGCCGCCGCCGAACTCTGGGACGAGGTGGTGGTTGCCGAGGCGGAGGCGGAAGCGGAGGCCGACGCCGCCACCAAGCCGACCGCCACCGGGGACGCCGGCCCCCAGGACGGCGACGAGGACACGACCCCGCCGCCACGCCGCGACTGACCCCTCAGACCAGGGCGAAGAGCAGCACCGCCACCACGACGATGGCGGTGACCCCCGCCCACACCGCCATAATCCGGCGCGAGCGGCGGGTGCTGGCGTGGTAGGTGTAACGGAAGCGCTCGGAGCGGATGTGCTCCAGCGGCACCTGCTCGGCCTCCAGGCTGTTCTCCACCGAGTCGATCATGGCCGGCGGCCCGCAGATGTAGTGCACCCAGTCCGCCGCGCCCCGCTCCGGCAGGCAGTGGTGCAGCACCTCACGGGTCACCGGCCCCCGCAGCACCTTCGGGTCATCGACGGGCTCATCCCCCGGTTCGTCCACCACCAGGAAGACCTGCAGGTCCATCGCCTCCTCGGCCGCCGCCAGCTCCTCGCGGAACAACGCCTCTTCCAGCCGGCGCACGCCGTAGACCAGGCGTACCGGGCGCTGCTCGCCCTGCGCCCGCAACTCGCGCAGTAGGGACATGATCGGTGCGATGCCCACACCACCGGCGATCAGCATGATCCCTGCCGCCGGCCGGTCATCCAGCACGAAGTGGCCGTGTGGCCCGTCCAGGTAGGCGCGTTGACCGGGCTGCAGTTCCCCCACGGTGTTGGTGAAATCGCCGGCCTCCTTGATGGTGAACACCACCTCGGGCAGGGCCGCCGGGCTGGAGGCAATGGAGAAGGGGTGCTCCTTGAGGGTGTAGGGGTGCCCGGCGACCTTCAGCCAGGCGAACTGACCGGCGTGGAACCGGAACTGACGCGCCTGGCTGTCCGCCTCGGGCTCCACGGTGACATCCCAGTAGCCCGGGCCGCTTTGCTCCACCGCCTTGATCCGCCAGGCCGCGCGCGCCTGGCGCCGCGGGACCAGCCAGTAGGCATGCACCAGTGTGAACAGGGCGGCGGCCACCGCCAACACCCAGAAGGCGGCCAGCAGCCCCTGGCCACTGTACACCCCGGCCTCCAGGGTATGGTGGAGGCCAAACACCGCTACCACGGCGGCCCCCACCCCATGGACCAACCGCCAGCGTTCGTAGCCCAGCCCGATCATGTCGCGGGCGATAGCCAACAGCACGACCGTACCCAGCACCAGCCAGGCGATCACCCCGGTCAGCCCCTCGGCCAGCCCGGAGGAGGGGGCCGGGACCACCACGCCCGGCGCCTGGGTGGCGGCCGGGATAAGGGCGTAGAGGTAGGGGTGGATCAGCAGCAACACCAACACCGTGTGCCCCATCAACTGATGGAAACGCAGGGTGACGTCGATGCCGATGGGTGCAGTGACCCCGCGGAAGCGGCCGGAGAGGATGAACTCCGCCAGCAACAAGGCGAAGCCGGCCATGGCCAGACCGTTGCCCAGCTTGTGCCAGAAGTGGAGCCCGACCCCGGCGCCCGTGTCGGCGAGCAGCAGGGGCAGCAGCGCGAACAGGGTGTAGAGCCCGAGCAGGGCGGGGATCAGATAGGGCGGGGCCTGGGTGGCGGATCGGTGCGATGCAGCGGCATCCCGAGACATGGAGCGCTCCTGAGCAATCGGGTTGAGTCCTGGTGTCGGGGCGACCAACCTGCACACTGCGGCCTCCCCTCAGGTTTGAGGGTAGTCAGTTAACCGCCTTCGGGAAAGGCGGCGCGGCCAATACCTGCCATACGACAAGTGGTGCTGCCCCGGTATTGTGGGGGCCACAACGACACCCCCGTCATCGCCAGGGCCAACCCCTTTCCCCAGCCATCGCCGGGGCCGACGACTTTACCCTCGTCATCGCGAGGGCCGAAGGCCCGTGGCGATCCAGCGCGGTAGACTGCCACGTCGGCTTCGCCTCCTCGCAGTGACAGTGGGGGCGGGTCCCCGCTCGCCGTGACGGTGGGGTTGGGGCCGCGCTCGCATTGACGAGGGGGTTGGGGCCGCGCTCGCCGTGACGAGGGGGCGAACCCTCGGCTCACAGCGGCGTGGGGCCGTGGCGGCACGTACCCTTCACCCCGTCATCGCGAGGCGCGCAGCGCCGCGGCGATCCAGGGCGGAGGACTGCCACGTCGGCTTCGCCTCCTCGCAGTGACGGTGGGGGCGACCTGCCGCTTCCGGCACAGTCAAGTTCTTCAAGAGGGCCGAAGGCCCGTGGCGATCCAGAGCGGTAGACTGCCACGTCGCTTCGCTCCTCGCAGTGACGTGGGGGCGGGCCCTCGCTTCGCAGTGACGTGGGGCGGGCCCTCGCCTCGTAGCAACTTGGAGCCGTGGCGGCGCGTGCCCTTGGCCCCGTCATCGCGAGGCGCGCAGCGCCGCGGCGATCCAGGGCGGTGGACTGCCGCGTCGGCTTCGCCTCCTCGCAGTGACGATGGGGTGGCCGCGCTCGCAGTAAAGGTTGGGGTGGGCTGCACTCGCACTGACGGTGGGATGGGCTGCACTCGCACTGACGGTGGGATGGGCTGTGCTCGCACTGACGAGGTTATTCAGCGTCTCCCTAACGGGCGTATGGTGAGTGGGGCCAAGAGGAGGGGAAAGAAGATGGAGCGGGTGATGGGAATCGAACCCACGTTCTCAGCTTGGGAAGCTGATGTTCTACCATTGAACTACACCCGCTTGAGAAGACTCATGTTATCCAGTCCGCCCGCTTCTGGCAAGGCCCCGGCCTGCGGTTTGGACCGGTCGTGCGGGTCAGCGGATGCGGATAAATTCGCCGTCCTGGTAACGGACCAGATAGGGGTCATCGCCCACGTCGCAAAGCCCATAACGGAAGGGCGTGCGCAGGCCTGGCAGGTGGAAGCGCAGGTCCTGGAAGGCGACGCAGTCGTCGCGCACGCGGTACACCGCCGGCAGCCCGGCAAAGCGCCTGAAGTCCGCGAACGCCGGGTCCGACCACGCCGCCTCGGCCTGTCGAAACTCGTCACCCTCGCCAAACCGCGGGAAATAGCGCCACTCCTGCTCGTCCAGCGGCCGGTAGGCCTCCCAGAGATCCCGCAGGGCACCGGGCAGAGGCGGTGCCGGCGGCGTGGGGCCGCGCTGGCGCAGGTTGAGGTAGCTGAGGTAATGCCCCCGGTCCAGGGTGACCGAGACCTTCCAGTTGAAGGGCGAGAAGGGTTGCGGCCAGGCTCGCACCTCGGCCTGCTCCAGGCCCTGTGCCTCCACATAGCGCTGCCCCTGATCCAGGGCCTGGCGCATCATCACTGCCTGGAAGGCAACCAGCGCCGCCACCACCAACAGGGTCACCCGGGCCATCGGAATCGGGCGCCAGTAGAGCGACAGGATCAGCCCCCCCAGCAGCAGGCCGGAGAACCAGGGGTCGATAATGAACGTGGTGTTCCAGGCGAAGCCGTGGCTGGAGAAGGGGGCCAGCAACTGGGTGCCGTAGCTGGTGATGAGATCGCCAAGGATGTGCACCAGCAGGGCCACCGCCGCCGCCGCGTACCAGGCCCGCCAGCCATAACGGCCACCACCGAGCCGGGGCGCCACCCGGGCAAAGACCACCGCGAGCAGCGCAGCCCAGAGGGGCAGCAACAGCAAGGAGTGGGTGACCCCGCGGTGCAGGTTGAGGTAGACCAGCGGGTCCAGCACCCGGAGCAGGAAGTCGATGTCCGGGGAGGCCCCGGCGACAAAGCCGGCCCAGGTGCGCTCCCTCAGGCTGGGCGCGGCCGCCCTGCGGCTGGCCGGCAGGGCCCGGGCGGCCACGGCGCCGCTGATGGCGTGAGTCAGAGTATCCATGCAAGGGGCAGGCCTATGCGGTAACAGCCGCTATATTAACCGGCCTCTTCCCCGGGGTCATCCCTCACCGGGCCCGGCGGGGCCAGACGGGGCGCCACCCCCGCAGGCCGGGCCAGCCCCGGGACCGGAGGCAGCGCGTGGCGCACGGCCCGCAGCCGCTCCAACCCCTGCTGCAGAAAGCGCCGCGTCGGCGCCAGGGTGGGGTCCCGGTCGCGGAGCCAACGCACCACCGTGGACAGGAACAACGTGGTCAGCGCTGTCTCTTCCAGCGCCCGCTCCAGATGCACGCCGGAGCGGTCCGCCGCCTCGCGCCACCACTGCACCGTACGGCTGACCCGCAGCAACAGCGGGAATTGCACGTGGATATGGCCGAACTCCATCTTGTGCGCCAGCATCCCTTGCACCACCGAGCGGTCGCACTGCAGGTCCTCGAACCAGGCCATGAGCAGGCGGTGCAGGCGCGTGACCGACGGCAGATCGGCAAAACCCGGGGTGTCCATCACCGCCAGCATCGCCCGATCGGCACGGTCCAGCCGGGCATCGATCAGTTCATCCTTCTCGCGGAAATGCCGCTGCACGGCCCGCAGCCCCACGCCCAGGCGGCGGGCCACCGGGGCCAGACGCATGGCCTCCCATCCGGTCTCGCGGGCCTCAGCCAGGGCGGCGTCCAGGATGTCGTCGCCGCTGATACGGGGTTCGGCGGTCATGGGCTCCCTCGTCGTGGATGAGCAGGCCCGCCGGCGGTCAGCTCAGGAACAACCGGTAGGCCGGGTTGTCGGTCTCCTCTGCATAGCGATAGCCCAGTTTGTCCAGGTATTCCACACAGCGGCCGCGCTCGGCCTCCGGCACCTGCATGCCCACCAGCACCTTGCCGTAGGCGGCCCCGTGGTTGCGGTAGTGGAACAGCGAGATGTTCCAGCGCCGACCCATCCGCGAGAGGAACTTGAGCAGCGCCCCGGGCCGTTCCGGGAACTCGAAGCGGTAAAGGATCTCGTTCTCCACCCCGCCACCACGGCCGCCCACCATGTGGCGGACGTGCACCTTGGCCATCTCATCCTCGGTCAGGTCCAGCACCGGGTAGCCGGCCTCCTCCAGCTCCTCGCGCAGCAGCTCCCGTTCCTCATCGCCCCTGCTGAGCTGGATGCCGGCATAGACGTGGGCCTGGGTCGGGTCCGCGTAGCGGTAGTTGAACTCGGTGATACCGCGTTTGCCGATGGCCTCGCAGAACTGTTTGAAGCTCCCCGGCCGCTCTGGGATAGTGACCGCGAAGACCGCCTCACGGTGCTCACCCAGCTCGGCACGCTCGGCCACATGGCCCAGGCGCGAGAAGTTCATGTTGGCGCCGCAGTTCACCGCCACCAGGGTCTTGTCGCGGATACCGGTGCGCTCCACGTATTTCTTCAAGCCCGCCACCCCCAGCGCCCCGGCCGGCTCCATGATCGAGCGGGTGTCATCGAAGATGTCCTTGATCGCCGCGCAAATCTCATCATCCGAGACCAGCACCACGTCATCCACATACTGGCGCAACAGCGGCCAGTTGGTCTTGCCCACCTGACGCACCGCCACCCCGTCGGCGAACAGCCCCACCTGCTCCAGCTTCACCCGCCGGCCCACCTCCAGGCTGCGGGCCAGGGTAGGGGCGGTGTCCGGCTCCACGGCGATGATACGGATATCGGGGCGCAACTGCTTGATATACACCCCGATACCGGCGGCCAGGCCCCCGCCACCCACGGCGATGAAGATGGCGTGGATGTCCCGCGGGTGCTGGTGCAGGATCTCCATGCCCACCGTGCCCTGGCCGGCGATCACGTCCGGGTCGTCGTAGGGGTGGATGTAGGTCAACCCCCGCTCCTCGACCAGCTTGTTAGCATGCTGTGAGGCCTCGTCGTAGGAGTCGCCGTGCAGCACCACCCGGCCGCCCAGCCGCTTGACCGCGTTCACCTTGATGTCCGGCGTGGTGCGCGGCATGACGATGGTGGCCTTGATACCCAGCTTCTTCGCCGACAGCGCCACACCCTGGGCGTGGTTGCCGGCCGAGGCACAGATCACGCCCTTCTGGCGCGCCTCCTCGGAAAGGCGGTTGATCTTGTTGTAGGCCCCACGCAGTTTGAAGGAAAAGACCGGCTGCAGGTCCTCTCGCTTCATCAGCACCCGGTTGCCCAGGCGCTCGGAGAGGGTGGCACCGTCGTCCAGCGGGGTCTGTATGGCCACGTCGTAGACACAGGCGGTGAGGATGCGCTCCAGATAGGATCGGCTCATGAGGGATTGACTTTCGCTGTCGGGATGGGCTTGGTATTCGCTATCATGTACAGCATGACATCGTAACGCACTAAGGGAGTGAATGATGAGCGCTGACCAGGGCAAGCGCATGGCGGCCGAGGCGGCCATGGAGTACGTGGAAGAGAACACCGTGATCGGGGTGGGCACCGGCTCCACCGTCAATTTCTTTATCGACGCCCTGGCCGACATGAAGGCCCGCATCGACGGCACCGTGTCCAGCTCCGAGGCGAGCACCGCCCGGCTACGCCAGTACGGCATCCCGGTGCTGGACCTCAACGAGGTGGGCACCATGCCCATTTACGTGGACGGCGCCGATGAATCCAACCGCTTCCTGCAGCTGATCAAGGGCGGCGGTGGCGCGCTCACCCGCGAGAAGATCGTGGCCGCGGCCGCCGAACGCTTCGTCTGCGTGGCGGACGAGTCCAAGCTGGTGGACGTGCTGGGCGAGTTCCCGCTGCCGGTGGAGGTCATCCCCATGGCCCGCAGCTACGTCGCCCGTGAGCTGGTCAAACTGGGCGGCCGGCCGCAACTGCGCTCCGGTTTCACCACCGACAACGGCAACGTCATCCTGGACGTGCGCGGCCTCAAGATCATGGAGCCGATCAAGCTCGAGCAGCAGATCAACAACATCCCCGGCGTGGTCACCAACGGGCTGTTCGCCCTGCGCCCCGCCGACGTCCTGCTGCTCGGCACCGCCGAGGGCGTGCGCAAACTCACCGCGGAGTAACCACAGCCCGGAGAGGATGGACATCGGCCGTCTGCTGCTGACTATCGGCATCGTCCTGGTCGTCGCCGGCCTGCTCTGGCCCTGGCTGAGCAAACTCGGCCTGGGCCGGCTGCCCGGCGACATCCACATCCAGCGCGAGGGCTTCCAGTTCTACTTCCCGCTGACCACCTCCATACTGGTCAGCCTCGTGCTGACGGTGATCCTTTGGCTGATCTTCCGGCGCTGACGGGCCATCGCGGCTGATCGTCTCCCGACAAATGGGCAGGTGGGCGAACCCATCCAGGTTACGAGGCCCTTCATCCGCCCCGCCGCCCTGCTGGTCCGGGCCTTCCGTTCAGGGGTGTAGGCAGCAGGGATGCTGCCTACAAGCCCCCAGGGACGGGTTCACGGCGTCCCCTGAACGGAAGGCCCGGACCAGCAGGGCGGCCCGAAACGAAGCCACCCATTCCGCCACCAGAAAACTCAGCACCAGCCAAGACAAACCAGCACAAAAACCCAGGACCCAACCACCATGACCGACACCACCATCAATAACGCCGACAAGGTCGCCCCCACCCTGGTCGCCCGCGTCCTCAACGAAGCCCTGCCCTACATCCGCCGTTTCAGCGGCAAGACCATCGTCGTCAAATTCGGCGGCAACGCCATGGTCGACGACGCCCTCAAGCAGAGCTTCGCCCGCGACATCGTTCTGATGAAGCTCGTCGGCTTCAACCCGGTCGTCGTCCACGGCGGCGGCCCCCAGATCGGCAAACTACTGGAGCGTATCGGCAAACACACCGAGTTCGTCCAGGGCATGCGGGTCACCGACGCCGAGACCATGGACGTGGTCGAAATGGTCCTCGGCGGGCTGGTTAATAAGGAGATCGTCAACCTCATCAACAGCCAGGGCGGCCGCGCCGTCGGGCTCACCGGCAAGGACGGCGGCATGATCCGGGCCCGCCGCCTGCGACTCTCCCACCAGGACGCCGCCGAACAGCCCCCCGAGATCATCGACATCGGCCACGTGGGCGAGGTCGAGCACATCGACCCCTCAGTGGTCGACATGCTCGACCACGGCGCCTTCATCCCCGTCATCGCCCCCATCGGCGTCGGCGAGGACGGGCTCTCCTACAACATCAACGCCGACCTGGTGGCCGGCAAGATCGCCGAAGTGTTGGAGGCGGAAAAGCTCATGCTGCTCACCAACACCCCCGGTGTCCTCAGCAAGCAGGGGGAACTGCTCACCGGGCTCAACCCGGCACGGGTGGACGCCCTGATCCAGGACGGCACCATCGCCGGCGGCATGCTGCCCAAGATCCGCTGTGCCCTCGATGCCGTCGCCGGCGGCGTCAACGCCGCCCACATCATCGACGGCCGGGTGGAGCACGCCTGCCTGCTGGAGCTGTTCACCGACGCCGGCGTGGGCACCCTGATCCAGCGACGCTGATGCAGTACCCCACAGCGGCCGCGACTGCTACCCTTAACCACGGGCGACAAAAGAGCGAACCAACGCCCGCCGGTCAGGGCTACCCACGCACCCCATTTCGTGGCAAGCTTTGCGGCCAAGAAAAAGTATTATTCGCACTGATTTGACCACCAGTGGTGAGGAATCCACGTGAGCAAGACTCAGGACCAGACCTTCGTAAACACCTTCATCGGAATCATCATCCTGCTGGCGCTGATTGCGCTGGCGCTGGCCGGCCTCTCCCAGTACACCGGCGGCACCCTCGGCCACGTGGCCGAGCAGCGCGCCGAGCATGAGCGCGAGCGGGTGCTTCAGGCCATCGCCCCGGTGGGCCAGGTCGCCATCGCCGGGCGGGACGAGGCCCCGGACGTGGTCGAGGACGACGTCGACCCCGAGGTCGCCGAGGTGGAAGAACCCGCCGAACCGGAGGAGCGCCCCGCCTTCGACGCCGAGGTGGCGCAACAGATCAACCAGGCCGCCTGCATGGCCTGCCACGCCACCGGCGTGGCCGGCTCTCCGGTGACGGGCGAGGAGGGCGAGTGGGCCCCCCGCTTCGAGGAGCGCGGCCTGGACGGCCTGGTCAACAACGTCATCAGCGGCATGGGCGCCATGCCCCCGCGCGGCGGCGCCGACGCCGACGACACCGAGCTGCGCTGGGTGGTGATCTGGATGCTGGAAGAGGCCGGGCTGGCCGTGGACTACTAAGGTCCGCTGCTAAGGGCCCGGCCTCAGGGCCCGACCGCACCGCGACCGGGCTCCAGGCCCCGGCGCAGGGCCAGCGCCTCGGTCAGGTGCGGGGAGTGGATCGCGTCCGCACCCTCCAGATCGGCAATGGTGCGCGCCAGCCGCAACACCCGGTGGTAGGCCCGAGCGGACAACCCCAGCTGCTCCATGGCCCGGGCCAGCAACCGGGCGTCCGTCGGCGCCAGCCGGCAATGGGCCTCCAGGGCCCGCCCCTGGAGGTGCGCATTCTCCACGCCCGCCCGGGCCTGTTGCCGGGCCCGGGCCGCCGTCACCCGAGCCCGCACCACCTCACTGTCCTCCCCCGTCGCCCCGTCGACCTGTAATTCGGTCGCGCTCAACCGGGGCACCGCCACCTGCATGTCCAGCCGGTCCATCAGTGGGCCGGAGAGCCGGCCGCGATACCGCTGGACCTGCTCCGGGGTGCAGCGGCAACGCCCGGCCGGGTCCCCCAGGTGGCCGCAGGGGCAGGGGTTCATGGCCGCTATGAGCTGGAACCGGGCCGGGTAACTGACCCGGGCCGAGGCCCGGGAGATATGCACCTCGCCGGTCTCCAGCGGCTCACGCAGGGCCTCCAACGCGCCGCGACTGAACTCCGGCAGCTCGTCCAGGAACAGGATGCCGCGGTGAGCCAACGAGGCCTCGCCGGGCCCGGGCTTGCGCCCGCCGCCGATCAACGCCGCCTGTGAGGCGCTGTGGTGCGGCTGGCGGAAGGGCCGGCGGGCCCATTGCTCGGGACGAAACCCCGCATGGCTGACCGAGGCCACCGCCGCCGCCTCCAGGGCCTCGGCCTCGGTCATGGCGGGCAGAATCCCCGGCAGGCGCGCCGCCAGCATGCTCTTGCCGGTACCCGGCGGGCCGCACAGCAGGAGGGCGTGGCCGCCGGCGGCGGCGATCTCCAGCGCCCGTCGGGCGCCGGCCTGGCCGCGCACGTCGGCCAGGTCCGCCACCGGCGCCCCGGCCGGCTCCGACGCCCGGGCACACGCCGGCGCCAGACAGGCCTCACCGCCCAGGTGCCGACAGACATCCAGGAGATGCCCCGCGGTCAGGGCGTTGCGGTGGACCAACGCCACCTCGCCCCCGCAGGCCTCGGGCACCACCAGCCCCCGCCCGGCCTTGCGCGCCTGCACCGCCAGCGGCAGCAGCCCGGGGATGGCCCGCAGGCGGCCGCTGAGGGCCAGTTCGCCGGCGAACTCCCAGTCGCCCAGAGGGGCGTTTAGCTGTTCAGAGGCGCGGAGGATGCCCAGGGCGATGGGCAGATCGTAACGACCGCCGCCCTTGGGCAGGTCGGCGGGGGCGAGATTCACCGTGATGCGGCCGGCAGGGAACTCAAAGCCCGCCATGGTGAGCGCCGAGCGCACCCGCTCGCGCGCCTCGCGCACGGCGGTCTCCGGCAGCCCGACGATGGCCAGTGCCGGCAGCCCGGGCCCGATGTGTACCTCCACGGTGACCTCCGGGGCGGCCAGCCCCAGCGAGGCCCGGGTATGAACCACAGCCAATGACATCCCTGTCCACCTCCTTGTGATGCAACCCCGCCCGGTTCCGCTGGGCGGAGTGTCTGTGAGCGCTTAGGCCTTCTTGTCCTGGCCCTGCGTGTCCTGCGGCTTCTCCCCGGCCGGAGCGGCGGCGTCGCCACCCCCAGCGGCGGCGGCCTCCAGGGCCTCCACCCGCTGGGTCAGTTCCTCCAATTGGGCGCGGGTGCGCGCCAGCACGCGGGCCTGGGCATCGAACTCCTCACGGGTCACCAGATCCAGCCGGGAGAACCCGGCCTGCAGGCTGGCCCGCACGTTCTGCTCCACTTCCCGCTGAAACTGCTGCACGCCCTCGGGCAGGTTGGCGGTGAACTTCCTGGCCATTTCATCAAGGGTCTTCGGGTCCAGCATGGCGATCTCTCCCGGGTGGCTTCCCATCTTTGGTGCGTCGCACCGATTTGGTGCGCCGGCGCGGGGCGATCCCCCGCGTGGTGCATTGCAGTATGGCGCAGGCCGCCGGACAGGCGCAACAACGGCCTGTTTTCCCGCGTATTAAGGGTTTTGGCACGCCCCGTGCAGCACCTCCGGCCGAACGCCATCAGGCGTTTCGACCTCAAGCGGGTTTTGGCAAGGACTGTTAGAGGACCAACCCAATGAAACTGGTAACTGCAATCATCAAGCCTTTCAAGCTCGATGACGTGCGCGAGGCCCTCTCGGAGATCGGGGTGCAAGGCATCACCGTCACCGAGGTCAAGGGATTCGGCCGTCAGAAGGGGCACACCGAGCTCTACCGCGGCGCCGAGTACGTGGTGGATTTCCTCCCCAAGATGAAGATCGAGGTGGCGCTGGCCGACGACCTGGTCGATCGGGCCTGCGAGGCCGTGGCCAAGGCGGCCAACAGCGGCAAGATCGGCGACGGCAAGATCTTCGTCTTCCCTCTGGAGCAGGCCATTCGCATCCGCACCGGCGAAACCGGTTCGGACGCGCTGTAGGGCCGTCCATTCACCACTGATCCCTACAGCAATCGACACAAGGGTCATCGGGAGTCAAAGCAATGGAAGAGATACGCGAAATCTCATACGCCCTGGATACCTTCTACTTCCTGGTATCCGGCGCGCTGGTCATGTGGATGGCCGCCGGCTTTACCATGCTGGAGGCGGGGCTGGTCCGTTCCAAGAACACCACGGAAATCCTCACCAAGAACATCTCGCTCTACGCCATCGCCTGCATCATGTACATGGTGGTGGGCTACAACATCATGTACGGCGACGGCCTGAGTTCGGTCATCCCATCCATCAGCTTCATCCTGGGCGCGTCCGACAACAGCGCCGCGGCGGTGGCGGCCGGTGAGGCCTCCTACTACTCCGACGTCTCGGACTTCTTCTTCCAGGTGGTGTTTGTGGCCACGGCCATGTCCATTATTTCGGGGGCGGTGGCCGAACGCATGAAGCTCTGGTCCTTCCTGCTCTTCGCGGTGGTGCTGACCGGCTTCGTCTACCCCATCCAGGGCTACTGGAGCTGGGGCGAGGGCTTCCTCGACCAGCTGGGCTACGCCGACTACGCCGGCTCGGGCATCGTGCACATGTTCGGTGCCTCCGCCGCCCTGGCCGCGGTGCTGGTGCTGGGCCCGCGTAAGGGCAAGTACGGCCCCAACGGCGAGGTGCGGCCCATCCCGGGCGCCAACATGCCGCTGGCCACGCTGGGTGTGTTCATCCTCTGGCTGGGCTGGTTCGGCTTCAACGGCGGCTCCGAGCTCAAGGTCTCCGACGTGGACTCCGCCAACGCGGTGGCCCTGGTCTTCGCCAACACCAACCTGGCCGCGGCCGGCGGCGTGGTGGCGGCGCTGGTCACCGCCCGCCTGATGTTCGGCAAGGCCGACCTGACCATGGCCCTGAACGGCGCCATTGCCGGTCTGGTCTCCATCACCGCCGGCCCGGATGCGCCGAGTCTGCTGCTGGCGACCTTCATCGGTGCCGTGGGTGGCGTGCTGGTGGTGCTCTCCATCGTTGGCCTGGACAAGCTCAAGATCGACGACCCCGTCGGGGCGATCTCCGCCCACGGCACGGCCGGCATCTGGGGCGTCATGGCCGTCCTGCTCTGGATGGACGACGCCAGCTTCTTCGCCCAGATCGCGGGCATCCTGACCATCTTCGCCTGGACCTTCGGCGTGAGCCTGGTGCTCTGGCTGATCCTCAAGGCGGTCATGGGGATCCGCGTGACCGAGGAAGAGGAGCAGCAGGGCCTGGACATCACCGAGTGCGGTATCGAGGCCTACCCGGACTTTGTCCAGCAGAGCAAGACGTAACGCCAGGCAACTTCTCCTTCAGCGGTGGCTTTTGCGGGCGCTCCGGCGCCCGCTTTTTTCGGGGCCGCCCGGCGGCGTTATTACCCCGTTATTGGCCGGTTTGCGCCGGGGTGAAGCCCCCCTGAGAATGCCCCCATCGTGGCGCCCGCACCGGTGGCACTGCCACCCGCCGCCGCGATGGAATACCTACCCTTTCAGCGTTGTGTTGGGCGGGTCGGCTCAGCCGGCCCGCCTTTTTTTCGGGCCTGCCCATCGCTCCGCTGACGCCCAGGCGGCCCCCCCGCCTCGGTGAGCCGTCCCAGTAATGCCAGTGCATCGGCGCAATGCTGCTCCGCCTCGGGGAGCATGCCCAGAGCCAGGGCATGCTCCCCGGCCATCAGCCAGTGCTCCACCGCCTCCTCCGGACGCCCCGCCTCACGCAGGTGCTCGGCCAGTACCTCGTGGTCCGGGGCGTCCAGCCCGAGCGCGGCGTCCTCCTCCAGCAACTGCGCGAGGCGACCGTGCAGCGCCCGGCGCTCGGTGGCCAACAGGGCCTCGTAGGCGGCCTGATGGAACAGGGCGTGCCGGAACCGCAGGCGGCTGCCGTCACGCTCGACGAAACCCTGGGCCATCAACCGCTTCACCTGGGTCTGCACCTGGTCCAGGTTGCTGCCGGTGAGGCGGGCCAGCAGGCGGCTGTCGAACTCCCGGCCGATGACGGCAGCAGCGTGGGCCAGCTCGCGACAGGGTCCCAGGCTCTCCAACCGCGCGACCAACAGGTCGGACAACCCCGGCGGCAGGGCCGCCCCGGGCTCGCCGCCCCGGTGCCGCTGCAGGGCGTGCAGGGTCAGCTCCTCCAGGAACAGCGGGACACCCTCGCCGCGTGCGCTGATCGCGCGCCGGGTGGCCTCCGGCAGCACGCCATCGCCGTCCAGGGCGCGGATCAGCCGCTGGCTGTCCGGCCCGGAGAGGCCGCTCAGGCGCAACTCCCCAGGCGCGGTATGTAGCCACTCGGCGCGGAAGCTCATGCGGCCGGTGAGGATCAGCAGCACCGGGTGCCGCGCCAGGCGGCGCTGAATGCGGCGAAACAGTTCGGCGGTACCGGAGTCGATCCAATGGGCGTCATCACAGACGATAAGCACCGGCCCGCGCCGGGTCTCACCGGCCAGTACCTGGACCAGGCTGTCCAGCACCCGGTCGCGATCACTGCCCTGGCGGATCAGACCGCGGTCGCCGGTGTCGGTCAGCCAGGCCGCCAGACGGCGGGCGGCGGCGCCATGATCCAAATGGGGGCGCAGCCGCGCCTGCAGTAGCCGCCGCCGGGCGCGGGCCCGGCGCTGGTCCGGCCGGGGACCGATCCAGCCGGCCAGGGCCTGGCGCAGCGGCATCAGCAACTGTCGCTTGAGGCGCTGGCGGCAGGGCAGCATCAGCACCAGCGCCGCCTCCTCCCGGACCTCTTCCGCCAGGCCGCGGGCCAGGCGGCTTTTCCCCAGCCCGGCCTCACTGCGGATCACCAGGCTGGTGCAACGGCCATCTGCGGCCTGACGCCAGGCGCGGCGCAGCCGGGCCAGCGGCTCGGCCCGCCCGATCAGCGGGACCGCTGCCCGCGCCAGCCGGGCCTCGACCCGGTCGGCATGACCGGGGTTGTTGACCAGCCGTGGTGCCGACGTCCCACCGCCGGCGAAACGGAAGCGCCCCTGGAAACGGTCGCGAATCCCCGGCGAGACCGCTACCGTGCCCGGGGCAGTGCGCTCCGCCAGGCTCAGCGCGCGGGCGGTGAGCAGACCGGCCGGATCCGGCACCTCCGGCTCACTGCCGGTGATGATCACGTCGGAGTCCACGGCGATCCGCGGGCGCACCCCAGCGGGCCCGCTCTGCAACGCCTCCCAGGCCGCGCGCAGGGCATCCAGGGTGGCCTCCTCGCGTCCGCTGGGATAACCGAAATAGCCCAGCAGGCAGGCCCAGGGCAGGCGGACGATGTGGCCCCGGTGCTCGAACAACGCGCTCTCCACCCGGGTGACCCCCTGCTGCACGGCAGCGGTCAGGGTCTCCACATCGGTCTGCCCGGCAGTGCGCGGGGGCGGGCGGAGGTCACAGACCACCAAGGCCACGCGCCGGCGCTCAGGGCGCAGACGGACGTCCTCCACCGAGGCCTGGGCAGCGGGGGCCAGGCGCTCGCGCAGCTCGCTATAGAGCCGGCGCAGGGTCGGTCCGGGCCGGGTGTCCAGCTCGCGCCGCAGCAATGCCTCGAAGGCCAGGAAATGGTCGAGGGCGCGGGTGGGCTGGCGGCCGGCGGCCAGCCCCCGCATCATCAGCCGGTGCAATACCTCATCGAAGGGTTCCAGGTCCAGAAAGCGTTGCAGCTCCCGCAGGATCCGCTCGTTGTCCTCCGGGCTCGGCCGCTCCTCCAGGCACTGCTCCAGGAGGGTGAGCGCCGCACGCCAGAAACGCTGCCGGTTTTGGGTCAGCCAGTCCTCCAGCCCGGTGGCCTCCGGGGACACACCGAGGTCGACCAGAAAGTGCCCCTGGTAGGCGTTCAGCTCCGTAAGCAACTGCGCGGGGTCGAGTCGCTGCCGCGCCGCCGATGGCCGGACGCAGGCCTCCAGCCTTAGACCGTCCACCCACACCCCGGCCTCCGGCCGCAATCTCACCTGGCGCGCGTCCGCCTGCAGCAGGTCTGCCGCCGCCCCGCCCAGTTGCCGGCGCAGTTGGAACAGCGCTTGGCGCAGGTTGGCCCGGCCGGCGTCGGCCGCCTGGTCCGGCCAGAAGCGCCCGGCCAGTTCCAGGCGGGGCACGCGGCGCGGCCGCTCAACGGCCAGATAGACCAGGAGCAGCCCGATCTTGGTATGGCACAGCCCCGGCAATGCCTCGCCATCAAGCCGGGCCTCGGTCCTGCCCAGCGTCCGCAGTTCCAGCCTCACAACGCTCCCCCAAGCCGGCAGGTGGATTCCGCCTGCCATAGACCACAAACGGCGTCGCGCCGACCTCGCGAAAGGTGGATCACACCGACGGCGGGACCATCGCCACACCGTACCCTGTATAGTGCCGGGTAGTTCCAGTAACGAAAACCCGATAGGCCGCCGCCGACGATGACACCCTCCCCGCTGCTGCACGCCGAGGCCCTGGATTTCGGTCTCCTCGCTCCCTTGGACCTGCGCCTCGACGGCGGCGAGTGCGTGGCGCTCTGGGGCCCATCCGGCAGCGGCAAGACCCGCCTGCTTCGGGCCCTGGCTGACCTCGACCCGCACCGGGGCGCGGTCTCCCTTGCCGGCCGCCCCCGTGACCACTACGCCGGCCACGACTGGCGCCGGCACGTAGCCCTGCTGCCGGCGGAGGCCCCCTGGTGGCTGGAGACCGTGGGCGAACACCTGGCCGCGGAGGTCCCCGCCGCGGACCTGGCCGCACTGGGCTTCGAGCCGGAGGTGCTGGACTGGCAGGTCCAGCGCCTGTCCACCGGTGAGAAGCAGCGACTGGCCCTGGTGCGGCTGCTACACCCCCGCGGCGTGGCGGGGACGCCGGCGCCGCTGGACGGCGCACCCCCGCCGCCCTGGGTGCTGTTACTGGACGAGCCCACCGCCAACCTGGACACCCGGAACACCGAACGGGTGGAACGCTACCTGGCCGACCAGCGCCGTGCCGGCCGCGGGCTGCTCTGGGTCAGCCACGACCCGGCGCAACGCGCCCGGGTGGCCGACCGGGGTTACACCCTGCGCCACGGCCGCTTGGAGGAGGTGCGATGACCGGCGAGCTGATCCATCTCACCCCCTGGGACCTCGCCATCGCGGGTGTACTGGTGGTGCTGCTGGCCGCACTCAGTCACTGGACCCGGCTGGGCGTGGCCAAACCGCTGCTGGTGGCCGCGCTGCGCACGGTGGTGCAACTGGCCCTGGTAGGCCTGGTGCTGCAGGCCCTGTTCGCCCATGCCACCCTCTACTGGGTGGTGCTGATGAGCGTGGTCATGCTGGCGGTGGCCGGGCGCGAGGTGATGGCAAGGCAGAAGCGGCGCATGGCCGGCTGGTGGGGATACGGCCTGGGCACCGCGGCCATGTTCGTCTCGTCGTTCGTGACCATGCTGCTGGCACTGACGGTGATCGTGCAGCCGACCCCGATCTGGCAGCCGCAGTACGCCATCCCCATCCTGGGCATGATCCTCGGTAACACCATGACTGGCATCGCCCTGTCGCTGGACCGGCTCAACGACAGCGCCTGGCAGCAGCGGCCGGTGATCGAGGCGCGGCTGATGCTGGGCGAGCCCTGGTGGTCGGCGATCGAGGAGATCCGCCGCGACAGCATGCGCTCAGGGATGATCCCGATGATCAATGCCATGGCCGCCGCCGGCCTCGTCAGCCTGCCGGGGATGATGACCGGTCAGATCCTCGCCGGGGCGCCGCCCATGGAGGCGGTGAAATACCAGATCCTGATCATGTTCCTGATCACCGTCGGCACCGGGTTCGGGACCCTGCTGGCGGTGTGGTTCGGCGCCCGGCGGTTGTTCGATGAGCGCGAGCGCCTGCGCCTGGACCGGCTGAAGCCGGGGCGGGGCTGAGCCCCGGGCTCAGCGGAGGGCTCAGCGGGCGCGGCGCACCACCAGGGTGCCAGCAATGAAGTCGTGCAGGCCCTGCTTGCGGCGGGTGAAGGCCACCATGAGGTAGCCGATCAGCAGCAGCATGGCCGACAGGATCTCGGCGAGATAACGGCCGGTGGCGCGGGCGAAGGAGATGCGCCCGCCCTGGTAATCCACCACATACATACCGAGCACCATCTTGCCCACGGTGGCCTGGTAGACCGAGCTGTGCATCCCCGCGGCGTACAGCCACCAGACCAGGATATTCACCAGCGACCAGGTCAGCTCGGCCCGGGCCATGGCCTCCGGGTCGCCGGTCGGCGCGGGCATGAACAGGTGCTGCAGCACGGCCAGGGGGATGCCCAGCAGCAGGCCGTCGACGATGGCCGCCAGCACCCGGCGCCAGAAGCCGCCGTAACCGGCCGTGGCGACGGGCATATCGCTGAAGCGCCCCGTCTCCCGCGCCACCATACGCAACTCCTCCGGGTCCAGCGGTGCGCCGCACTTCACGCAGAAACGCGCCTCCCGGGGATTCTCCTGGCCACACTGGCTGCAATGCATTATTGCGCCCTTCCTTTCCGCTCGCTCTGGATCAGTCCTGCGGTGACCGGCTGCACTGGTGCTGCTGGATCCACCGGCTCAAGGCCCGGGCCGGTAGCGGCCGGCTGAAGTGGTAGCCCTGCACGCGATCGCAGCGGGCACGACGCAGCAGCGGGAGGTGTTCGGCACTCTCCACGCCCTCCGCAACCACCTGCAGGCCCAGACCGTGGCCCATGGCGATCACCGTCTGCGCCAGGGTACGGTCATGCTCGTCCCTGACCATATCACGGACAAAGGACTTGTCGATCTTCAGCGTGTCGATGGGGAAGCGCTTCAGGTAGCTGAGGCTGGAGTAGCCGGTGCCGAAATCGTCCAGCGACAGCCCCACCCCCATGGCCTTGAGTTCGCGCAGCCGGGTCTCGGTGTTGGCGCTGCCGTGCATCAGCACGCTCTCGGTGATCTCCAGCACCAGGGCGTCGGGCGCCAGGGCCTGCGCCTCCAACGCCTGGCGCACCGCCTGGGGCAGCTCGTCGCGCCAGAACTGCTCGCCGGAGACATTCACCGAGACGGTCATCCCGGTCAGCCCCAGCCGGCGCCAGCGCGCCGCCTGGGCACAGGCCTCGCGCAGCACCCAAGTCCCAATGGGGCGGATCAGACCGGTCTCCTCGGCGAGCGGGATGAAGCGGTCGGGGGGGATCAGACCGGCCTCCGGGTGGTGCCAGCGCAGCAGGGCCTCGGCGCCGCAGACCGTGAGGCGCTCGGTGTCGAGCACCGGCTGGTAGTAGAGCTCGAACTCCCCGCGCAGGAGCGCCTCACGCAGGTCGTTCTCCAGGTGCAGGCGCTCAGCGGCGGCCGCAGTCATGCCCGGCTCATGGAACTGATAGTGGTTACTGCCGTGGGCCTTGACGTAGTGCAGGGCGGTGTCCGCGGCGCTGATCAGGGCCTCACGGCGGGTGCCGTCGCGCGGGTGAACCGCCACCCCGACGCTGCAGGTGACCACCAGCGGGCGCTCGGTGATCTCATAGGGCCGGGAGATCCCCTCCACCAGCTGGCGGGCAATGCCGGCCGTCTGACGGTGGCTCAGCCCGGGCGCCAGAATGGCGAACTCATCACCGCCGATGCGGCAGAGGGTCGCCTGCGGACCGGCCAAGTCGCGGAGCCGATCCGCCACTTCCTCCAGCAGGCGGTCGCCGCTCTCGTGGCCCAGGGTGTCGTTGATGTTCTTGAACCGGTCCAGGTCCAGGAAAAAAAGGGCGAAGGGGCGGCCACCGCGGGCATTGCGCAGCATGCGCTCCAGCTCCTCTTCCAGCAGGCGCCGGTTACCCAGGCCGGTAAGGGTATCGTAGTGGGCCAGGTAGTCGATGTGCTGCTCGGCCGCCTTGTGTGAGGTGATGTCGCTGGCGATCCCGATATAGTGGGTGACCTCGTCGTTGTCGTTGGTCACCGCGCTCACCGATAACAGGCTGGGGTAGGTTTCGCCATCCGCCCGCCGGTTCCACAGCTCCCCCTGCCAGTGGCCCCGACTCTTCAGCGCCTCCCACATCTCACGGTAGAAGCGCGGCCCCTGGTGGCCCGACTGAAGTAGGCGGGGCGTGCGGCCCACCAATTCCTCCTCGCGGTAGCCGCTGATGGCCTCGAAGGCCGGGTTCACCTGCAGGATGCGCGTCTGCGCGTCGGTGATGATGATGGCATCGCGACTGCCCTCGAAGACCTGGTCGATCAACTGGAGCTGTTCCTCCGCCTGGTGGCGCGCCAGCTCGGTACCGGCACGGGCGGCAAAGAGGGCGATCACCGCCCGCTCGGTGGCCGAGATCTCGCGCGGCTGGTCGTGCATCAGCGCCAACAGGCCGGTGATGGTGCCGTCGGCCCGCCGGATGGGGACGCCGAAATAGCTCTCCACCGCCATCTCCCGGAGGAGTTCGTCCTCCGGGAAGTCACGGCAGACATCGTTGGCGTAATGGCAGGGCTCATCGGACAGCACCCGGGCACAGGGTGTTCCGGCCAGGGGGTAGGTCACGTTCGGCCGGATCGCGCCGTCGGCGTACAGGGCCCGGGTATGGACCCGCGTGGGCGGGTGCCCGGGCAGCTCGCCGAGCAGGACGTAACGCATGTCCAAAGCCTCGGCCAGGTGCCGCACCAGGGTTCGGAAGAAATCATCGCCGGTGACCCGGGCGGTGAGGTGGGAGAGCGTGCGCAGCAGCCGATCGGCCCGCGCCCGGTGGGTAATGTCCTGCCAGACACCCACCGCCATCGCCGGCCGGCCGTCCCGCGCCGGCATTAACCGCAGGCGGTCATGCACCCAACGATAGCTGCCGTCGCGGTGGCGGACCCGGTACTCGTGGTCCACCAGCCCCTCGGGCAGGTGGCGGGCCGACTGGGCCAACACCCGCTCACGATCGTCCGGGTGCAGGCATTGCCGCCAAAACTGCGGGTCGGCCATCCAGTCCGCCACCGGGTAGCCAAGCAACTCCTCGATGTGCGCGCTGATGTAAACCGGCCGCAACGACTGCCCGTCACGGGTCAGGGCATAGGTGACGGCGGGGCTAGCCTCCAGGACCCGGTGCAGATCATCGAATGCAGGATTGGGGCTGTCCACGGGTGAGGATCGGGTCGGACCGGTCGCCAAAGGGAGGTCTTACTATAACAAGAGTTATAGTGCGACAAGCAACGTCGCGTTACCACAGGTCCGTCGCCCGGCCCCTACTGATCGGTGAGCAGGCCTTTGCAGAACTCCGGCGCCGCCAGTGCCGCCCGGTGGATATCGGCGTTGTAGTACAGGGTGGCAAAGGCCTTGGCGCGCGCGTCCGACTCTCGGAAGGCCGCCGGATGCGGGCCCTTGCTGGCCAGGGTCGCCGACCACCAGCCGGACGGGTAGCTGACCACCGGGTAGGGCAGGGTAACCACCGGCGCGAAGCCACTGCCGCGCATGTGGCCGTGGAGGCGCTCGAGGATGGTGTCCCGGTGCAGGATGGGCGACTCGCTCTGCTGCACCATCAGGCCCTGGTCGCCCAGCACCCGATACACCTGGCCCAGGAAGCCCGGGCCGAAGAGCCCCTCCGCCACCCCCACCGGGTCGGTGCTGTCGACAATGACCACGTCCAGGCTGCCCGCCGGCTGGTCCTGGATCCAGGCCACACCGTCATCGAACAGCAGGGTGGCGCGCGGGTCGTCGTTGGCCTCGGTGAGCTCCGGGAAGTAGCGCTCGGCGGCCCGGGTGACCCCGGCGTCGATATCCACCTGCACCACCGACTCGATGCCCGGGTGCTTCAGCACCTCGCGCAGCATGCCGCAGTCACCCCCGCCGATGATCGCCACCCGGCGCGGGTCCGGGTGGGTGAACAGCGCCGGGTGGCTCATCATCTCGTGGTAGACGAAGTTGTCGCGGCTGGTGAGCATCACGCAGCCGTCGATCACCAGCAGCCGGCCCCAGGCCTCGGTCTCGTAGACCTCGATGTGCTGGAAGGCGGTGCGCTCCTCGTGCAGCTTCTCACGCACCCGCAGGGAGAAGGCCATACCCTCCTCCTCCAGGACCTCGGTGAACCAGTTGTCGTCACGCCTCATCACGCCACTCCGCGCGCTGTTTCCGGGGGCGGCAATGATACCACCGGGTGGTACCATATGGCGCCCGCGCCGAGGCCCACGAGGCCGGGTGCCCCAACGGTTTGGCAGGAACAGGCACTATGAGCGATTGGAGCATCGGGCTGGCCCGCCAGGTCTGGAGCGTGCAGCACTGGAGCGGCGGCTATTTCGACATCAGCGACGAGGGCCGGGTGGTGGCTCGGCCCGACCGCGACCCCGCCCGCGCGCCGCTGGACCTGGCCGGGATCGCCGCCGAGGCCCGCCACCAGGGTCTGGGACTGCCGGTACTGGTGCGCTTCCTCGATATCCTCCACGACCGGGTGGACAGCCTCTGCCAGGCCTTTCGGCAGGCCATGGTCGAGGACGGCTACCGGGGCGGCTACCGCGCCGTCTATCCGATCAAGGTCAACCAGCAGCGCCGGGTGGTGGAGGAGATCATCCGCCACGGCAACGGCCGGGTGGGTCTGGAAGCGGGCAGCAAGCCGGAGCTGATGGCGGTGCTCGCGCTCACCCCGCCCGGGGGCACGGTGGTCTGCAACGGCTACAAGGACCGCGAGTACGTGCGCCTGGCGCTGCGCGGCCGGCAGTTGGGCCTGCAGGTCCACCTGGTGATTGAGAAGGCCTCGGAGCTGGAGCTGGTGCTGGAGGAGGCCGCCGCCCTGGGCGTCACCCCCAGCCTGGGGATGCGGGTGCGGCTGGCCACCATCGGTGCCGGCAAGTGGCAGAACACCGGCGGCGAGAAGTCGAAATTCGGCCTCACCGCCGCCCAGGCGCTGGCGGTGGTGGACCGGCTGCGGGCCGCCGGCTGTCTTGACTGGCTGCGGCTGCTGCACTTCCACCTGGGCTCGCAGATCCCCAACATCCGCGATATCCGCCGCGGCATGCGCGAGGCCGCCCGCTACTACGCCGAGCTGCGCGCCCTGGGCGCCCCGGTGGAGACCGTGGACGTGGGCGGCGGGTTGGGGGTGGACTACGAGGGCAGCCGCTCGCGCAGCTTCTGCTCCATGAACTACACCGTGGCCGAATACGCCCACAACGTGGTGCATGCCCTGTGGCAGGTGTGCGAGGACGAGGGCCTGCCGCACCCGGACATCATCACCGAGTCCGGCCGCGCCATGACCGCCCACCACGCGGTGCTGATCACCGATGTAATCGACGGCGACCGGGTGCCGGGTGGCGCCGATCTACTCGCCCCGGCCGACGCCGCCCCGCGGGTGCTGCACGAGCTCTGGACCGTCTGGACCGGGCTGGACCGGCGCCATCCGCTGGAGGCCTATCACGACGCCGCCCACGGCCTGGCCGAGGCGCAGGAGCTGTACGCCCACGGGGTGCTGAACCTGACCGACCGGGCCCGCGCCGAGCGGATCTGGCAGGCCGTCTGCCACGCCCTGCTGCAGCGGCTCGACCCCCGCCGGCGGCCGCACCGCGAGCTCCTGGACGAGCTGAACGAGAAGCTGGCGGACAAGCTCTTCTGCAACTTCTCGCTGTTCCAGTCCATGCCCGACGTCTGGGCCATCGACCAGATCTTCCCGGTGCTGCCGCTGCAGCGCCTGGACGAGCCGCCGGCCAGCCGGGCCGTGCTCCAGGACCTGACCTGCGATTCCGACGGCTGTATCCGCGGCTATGTGGACCGCGACGGGGTGGAGAGCACCCTGCCACTGCCGCCCTGGCGGCCGGGCGAGCCCTACCTGCTGGGGATCTTCCTGGTCGGGGCCTACCAGGAGATCCTGGGCGATATGCACAACCTGTTTGGCGACACCCACTCGGTCAACGTGCGCCTGACCGGGGAAGGCTACGCGCTGAGCGGTGCCGCCCACGGCGACACCATCACCGACGTGCTGCGCTACGTGGACTTCGATGCTGAGGTGCTGCGGGGGATCTACCGCGAGCGGGTCGTGGCCGCGGCCGGCCTGGACGCGACGGCGCGGGCGCAGTGTCTGGCGGACCTGGAGGCGGGGCTGAGGGGCTACACCTACCTGGACACCTGACCGGCGCCCGGTGGCGGTTTAACCGGGCCAGTTAACGGGGCCAGGCGGCCAGCAGCAGCAGACCGCCGGCACCGCCCAGCACCCAGGTCATGAAGGGGGCGTCGCCGAGCATGGCCGGGGCATAGCCGTCCAGCCCCAGCAGCACGAAGGCACTGATGATCAGCGCTGCGCCGCTGATGGTGGCGAAGCTGCGCGCACTGCCCAGCCGGATCTCCCGGCGCAGCTGCGAGAGCTGCCGGTTCTGGGCCTCCACCTCGGAGCGCAGGGCCTCCACCTCGTTGAGGGTCTTGATCACCCGCATGGGCAGGTCCGGCAGCTCCTCACCCAGGCGCGGCAACTGGCGGCGGAACTTGGCGAGGACGGAGCGCGGCCCCACCTGTTCGTCCATCCAGCGCTGCAGATGGGGCTTGGCGGTCTTCCACAGGTCCAGCTCCGGGTAGAGGTCGCGGCCCAGCCCCTCGATGTTGAGCAGGGTCTTCTGCAACAGCACCAGTTGCGGCTGCACCTCCATGTTGAAGCGCCGGCCGGTCTGGAACAGCCGCAGCAGCAGTGCGCCGAAGGAGATCTCGTGCAGCGGGCGCTCGAAGATCGGCTCGCAGACGGTGCGGATGGCGGCCTCGAACTCATCCACCCGGGTATCCGGCGGCACCCAGCCCGACTCCACGTGCAGCTCCGCCACCCGGCGGTAGTCGCGGTTGAAGAAGGCCAGGAAGTTCTCCGCCAGATAGCGGTGGTCGGTGGGGTTGAGAGTGCCCATGATGCCGAAATCCACCGCCAGGTAGCGGGGGTCGTCCGGCCGGTCCGGGTCGACGAAGATGTTGCCCGGGTGCATGTCTGCGTGGAAGAAGCTGTCGCGGAAGACCTGGGTGAAGAAGATCTCCACCCCCCGCTCGGCCAGCGCCTGCATGTCCACGCCACGGGCACGCAGGGTCTCCACGTCGCTGATGTGGATGCCCTGGATGCGCTCCATGACCATGACGTCGCGCCGGGTCAGCGGCCAGTCCACCTCAGGCACGTAGAGCAGGGCGGAGCCCTCGAAGTTGCGCCGTAGCTGCGAGGCGTTGGCCGCCTCGCGCATCAGGTCCAGTTCGTCGTAGAGGTTCTTCTCGAACTCGCGCACCACGTCCATGGGGTGCAGCCGCTTGCCCTCACTCCAGTAGCGCTCGGCCAGGCCGGCCACCGTGTACATCAGATCCAGGTCGCGGCGGATCACCCGGGGGATGCCCGGGCGCACCACCTTCACCACCACATCGCGGCCATCCCGCAGCCGACCCAGGTGCACCTGGGCGATGGAGGCAGAGGCCAGTGGCACCTCGTCAAAGTGCTCGAAGTACTCGTCCAGGCTATGCCCATAGGCCCGCTCGACGATGGCCCGGGCCTCGCTGCCCGGAAAGGGCGGCACCCGATCCTGCAGCCGGGCCAGCTCCTCGGAGATATCCGGCGGCAGCAGATCGCGACGGGTGGAGAGGATCTGTCCGAACTTGACGAAGATCGGCCCCAGGTCCTCCAGGGCGCCACGAATGCGCTGACCCCGCGGGATATGCCGGCGGCGCAGCCAGCGCCAGGGCATGAACCAGCCGAGAAAGCGCAGCGGCCGGAACAGGTGGGTGGCCAGGATGACCTCGTCCAGGCCGTGGCGCAGCAGGACCCAGTTGATGTAAATGAGGCGGGGCAGGCGACCGAGACGGATCATACCCCGCCCCCCGCGGACCCTTGGCCGTGGCGGCGCTCCAGCCGGGCGATGCGGGCGGCCAGCCGGTCGGCGTCCTGGCGCAGCACGCTGACCTCCTCGACAAAGCCGCGCACCTCGGCCCGGGGCGGCAGCAGCCGGCCCTCCTCGGTGAGGTACTCGCCCAGGTTGAGCCGGGCCGATTCCAGCACCTCGCCCCCCCACTGGCCAAGCCCGCGGAGCAGGCGGCCCACCTCGTGGGCGGGGATGTCCCCCACCACCCGGGCCAACTGGGCCTCCCAGTCCACCTCCAGCCCGGAGAAGAAGTCGCGCACCGCCTGCACGGTGTGGACATCGCCGCGGAACTCGAACCCCTCCGCGCCCTCGCCGCGGCGCCGGGCCAGGGCCAGCAGGGCGCCGGGGGTGGTGCGGATGTGGGCCTGGGCGCCGCCGTCGTCCTCCTCCCGCAGCGGGGTGACGGTGACACCGGTGGCGGTGAAACTCAGCAGCAGCCGGCCGCCGTCCACCAGCTCCACCGAGACCTGCCGGCCCGCCAGCGGGCGCAGGCGCAGTGGGGTGTCCGGGTCCAGCGCCAGGACGGTGTCCAGCAGGCGCTGCAGAGTGGTGCAGACGAGATCCCAGGCGGTCATGTCAGTAGCGGAAACCCCGGTGGATGGCGACCACACCGGCCGACAGGTTGAGGTAGTCACAATCCTCGAAGCCGGCCTCGGCCATCATCGCGGCCAATTGCTCCTGCGGCGGGTGCATGCGGATGGATTCGGCCAGATAGCGGTAGCTCTCGGCGTCGTTGGCGACCAGCCGCCCCATCAGCGGCAGCACCCGGAACGAGTAAAGATCGTACACCGGGCGCAGCGGCGGGATATAGACTCGCGAGAACTCCAGCACAGTCGCCCAGCCGCCCGGCTTGAGCACCCGGTACATCTCGCGCAGGGCGGTGTCCTTGTGGGTGACGTTGCGCAGCCCGAAGGCGATGGTGACGCGATCGAAGTACTGGTCGGGGAAGGGCAGCGCCTCGGCGTTGCAGAGGGCGTAGCGGACATTGTCCACCCGGCCGGCGTCAATCATGCGGTCGCGACCGCGGGCGAGCATGGCCTCGTTGATGTCGGTCATGACCACCTGGCCCTCCGGCCCGACCCGCTTGGACAGCGCCAGTGTCAAATCGCCGGTACCGGCGGCCAGGTCGAGGATGCGGTGGCCACGCCGGGGTTGCACCCGGTTGATGGCCTGGTGCTTCCAGAGCCGGTGCAGGCCCGCCGACATCAAGTCGTTCATCAGGTCGTAGCGGTCGGCCACCGAGCGGAAGACCTGGCCGACCCGCCGGGCCTTCTCCTGCACCGGCACCTGCTGATAGCCGAAATCAATGGTGCCGTCCCGCTTCGAACGCGTGTCTCCGGACCTGTCGTTCATGGGCTAGTGCCTCCCGCTGTCGGCCGGCTCGTGCCGGGTGTAGCCCGCCTCGGCGAGGCGCTCCAGGTAACGCTGCCAATAGGCCTCCTGGTTGCGGCCCAGATCGTAGAGCAGCTCCCAGGTGTAGAGCCCGGTGGCATGGCCATCGTCGAAGCGCAGCCGCACCGCGTAACTGCCCACCGGCTCGATCTCGGTGATGTTCACCGCCTCCTTGCCGGTCTGCAGCACGGCCTGGCCGGGCCCGTGGCCCTGCACCTCGGCGGAGGGGCTGTGCACCCGCAGATACTCGCAGGGCAGGTGAAAGACCTCGTCGTCGAACTGCACCTCCAGGACGCGCGAGGCCTTGTGCAGGCGGATGTTGCTGGGGACTTTCATAGCTCTGCTCCAACCGGAAATCGGACCGGGCGCTGCCCACCTCGGAGCGGGCCGCGCCAACCGGCTCATCTCTAGAGAATATACCGGCTCAGGTCCTCATCCTGTACCAGGCCACCCAGGTGTTGATCGACGTAATCGGCGTCCACGGTCACCTGCTGCCCACCACGGTCCGCCGCGCTGTAGGAGATCTCCTCCAGCAGCCGCTCCATCACCGTGTGCAGGCGGCGGGCGCCGATGTTCTCGGTGCGGCTGTTGACCTCCCAGGCCACCTCCGCCACCCGGCGGATGCCGTCCTCAGTGAACTCGAGCTCACAGCCCTCGGTGGCGATCAGCGCCTGGTACTGGTGGACCAGCGACGCGCTGGGCTCGCTGAGGATGCGCACGAAGTCGTCGGTGGTCAGCGCCTCCAGCTCCACCCGGATGGGCAGCCGCCCCTGCAGTTCGGGGATCAGGTCGGAGGGCTTGGACAGGTGGAAGGCGCCGGAGGCGATGAACAGGATGTGGTCGGTGCGCACCATGCCGTGCTTGGTGGAGACCGTGGAACCCTCCACCAGCGGCAACAGGTCGCGCTGCACCCCCTCACGGGAGACGTCCCCGCCGGTGCCCTGCTCGGCGCGCTTGCAGACCTTGTCGATCTCGTCCAGGAAGACGATGGCGTTCTGCTCCACGCGCTCCACTGCCTCGGCCTTCAGGTCCTCGTCGTTGACCAGTCGGGCGGCCTCCTCGTCCTTGAGCACCTCCAGCGCGTCCTTGACCTTCATCTTGCGGCGCTTGGTCTTCTCGCCGCCGAAGTTCTGGAACATCTGCTGGAGCTGGTTGGTCATCTCCTCCATGCCGGGCGGCGCCATGATCTCCACGCCCATGGGCGAGGCGCGCAGCTCCACCTCGATCTCGCGGTCGTCCAGCGCCCCCTCGCGCAGCTTCTTGCGCAGCTTCTGGCGCGTGCCGGCGCTGGGGTCCTCCTGATCGAAGCTCTGGGCCCGGGGCAGCATGATGTCCAGCACCCGGTCCTCGGCGGCGTCGGCGGCCTGGTGCTGCACCCGCTCCATCGCCTCCTCACGGACCAGTTTGATGGCGATATCCACCAGATCGCGGATGATAGACTCCACATCGCGTCCGACGTAGCCCACTTCGGTGAACTTGGTCGCCTCGATCTTGATGAAGGGCGCCCGCGCCAGTTTCGCCAGGCGACGGGCGATCTCCGTCTTGCCCACACCGGTGGGGCCGATCATCAGGATGTTCTTCGGCGTGATCTCCGGCTGCAGGGCCTCGTCCACCTGCATGCGGCGCCAGCGGTTGCGCAGGGCGATGGCCACGGAGCGCTTGGCGGCGTCCTGGCCGATGATGTACTTGTCCAGTTCCTGGACGATTTCACGGGGCGTCATTTCGGACATGGGGTTACCTGCCTTCAGTCCTCGCTATCGGGACCCAGTTCCTCGATGCTGAGGTTGCGGTTGGTATAGATGCAGATATCGCCGGCGATACCCAGGGCCTGCTCCACCAGCTCTCGGGCGGAGAGCTGACTGTGGCGCATCAGGGCCGTGGCCGCCGCCTGGGCGTAGGGGCCGCCGGAGCCGATGGCCACCAGGTCGTCCTCGGGGTCGATGACATCGCCATTGCCGGAGATGACCAGCATGGCCTCGCGGTCGGCGACGATCAGCAGCGCCTCCAGGCGGCGCAGGACACGGTCCGAGCGCCAGTCCTTGGCCATCTCGACGGCGGCCCGGGTGAGGTTGCCGCGGTATTTCTCCAGCTGGCCCTCAAAGCGTTCGAACAGGGTGAAGGCGTCCGCCGTGCCGCCGGCAAAACCGGCCAACACCCGGCCGTTGTGGAGCCGGCGCACCTTGCGGGCGTTGCCCTTCATGACGGTATGGCCCAGGGTGACCTGGCCGTCACCGCCGATCACCACCTGACCGTCGCGTCTGGCGGCCAGTATGGTCGTGCCTCTGAACTGTTCCACGACGCCTCCCGGATTCGGTGAGAGAGTTGGCCGATCATTCTACATGAGGCGTCGCGCGGCTGTACCACCCGGGCCGGTAGGGTGGCACGGTGTCTGAAGGCGGGGTGGACCTTGCCCATACGGGCGAACCCCGTATGGGCCTGAACGGTCCGGGTTGTGGATTGGGCAGGCGGTGGCGCGGTTACCCCACCTCGACCACCAGCCGCCCGCGAACCTTGCCCGCCAGCAGGTCGCCGGCCTTGTCGATGGCCGCTTCCAGGCCGATGGTCTCGGTGATGGCGTCAATCTGCTCGGGCACCATCAGCTCACCGAGCCGGCGCCAGGCCTCGATCCGCGCCTCCGTGGGCTTCATCACACTGTCGACGCCCGCCAGGGTGACATCGCGCAGGATGAAGGGCGCCACCGTGCCGGGCAGGTCCATGCCCTGGGCCAGGCCGCAGGCGGCGACGGTGCCGTCGTACTTGGTGGCCGCCAGCACGTTGGCCAGGGTGTGGCTGCCCACCGAGTCGATGGCGCCCGCCCAGCGTTCCTTGGCCAGCGGCTTGCCGGGCTCTGACAGGGTCTTGCGGTCGATCACCTCCCGGGCGCCCAGGCCTTGGAGGTAGTCCGCCTCCTGCGCCCGCCCGGTGGAGGCCACCACGTGGTAACCCAGCCGGGCCAGCAACGCGATGGCGTAGCTGCCCACACCGCCACTGGCCCCGGTCACCAGCACCTCGCCCTGATCCGGGGTGACGCCCTCGCGCTCCAACGCCATCACCGAGAGCATGGCGGTATAGCCGGCGGTGCCGATGGCCATGGCCTGCCGGGCGTTGAAGGCCTTGGGCAGTGGGATCAGCCAGCGGCTGTCCACCCGGGCCTTTTCGGCCAGCCCGCCCCAGTGCTTTTCACCAACGCCCCAGCCGTTGAGCAGGACCGCATCCCCCGGCTTGTAATTATCCGAGCTCGAGGACTCCACCGTGCCGGCAAAGTCGATGCCCGGCACCATGGGAAAGGTCTTGACCACGGGCCCCTTGCCCGTGATCGCCAGGCCGTCCTTATAGTTGAGCGTGCTGCACTCGACCTTCACGGTGACATCGCCCTCAGGCAGCTGGGCCTCGTCCAGGGTCTGGATCCCCACCCGCTGCCCGTCGTCACCCTTCTCGATCAGAATCGCCTTGAACATGGTTCACCTCTATTTAGACTGCTCGTCTAGTAATGGAGAAAAAAGCTCAGCGGGGCAGGCCCTCCATATAGGTGGTGATAAAGACATCCAGCGGCCGCGCATCGGCCTCCAGTCTGGCCCGCATCACCGCACCCTCCCAGCCGATCCAGAAGGCCTCGGCCAGCCGCTGGCAGTCGGCGGCCGGAGCCAGCTCGCCTGACGCCCGGGCCTCTTCCAGACAGCGGGCCAGTCGCTGCTGCCAGTCAGCCAGGATGCTCTGCAGCCGGTCGCGATAGCTTTCCGGCAGCCGGCCCACCTCCTGCCCCAAGTTGCCCACCAGGCAGCCACGGCGATAGCCGTGGCGCGCCATGCCCGCCCGGGCGTCGGCAACGAAGGCCTCAATCCGCCGTAGCGGCGCCAGCGTGGTGTTACCCAGGTGGCAGTCCAGCTTGTGCGCGAAATAGGCCCCGTAATGCGCCAGGATGGCGTGGCCGAAGGCCTCCTTGCTGTCGAAATAATAGTAGAAGGAGCCTTTGGGCACCCCCACACGCCTGAGGATGCTGTCAATGCCCGCGCCGGAGAAGCCCTGCTCGGTGAGCACCTCGGTACCGCTCCGGATCAGCGCGGCCCGGGTGTCACCCTCGGGGCGCGGCACCTTGGGGGGCCGGCCGCGGCGCGGCTTGTCAGTGACTGAGGTCATGCTGGCAATTTAGACCGATCGTCTACTCCCGTCAACACGGGGGCCGCTGCAGCTCCAGGGTCAGCGCTTACCGCCGCCCCCTTTGCGCGCCCGCGGATGGGCCTGGTCGTAGACCCTGGCCAGGTGCTGGAAATCGAGGTGGGTATAGACCTGGGTGGTGGCGATATCGGCGTGTCCCAGCAGCTCCTGCACGGCGCGCAGGTCACCACTGGACTCCAGCAGGTGGCTGGCAAAGGAGTGGCGCAGCATGTGCGGGTGTACCGGCCGGCCGACCCCACTGAGCGTGGCCAGCCGGGCAAGCCGCGCCTGCACGCTGCGCGCGGAGAGACGCCCGCCGCGCTGGCTCACGAACACCGCCGGTTCATCCGCCCCGGCCAGCGCCGGACGCACCGCCAGCCAGGCCTGCAGGGCCTCACGCGCCTTACCGCCCACGGGCACCCGCCGGGTCTTGGCGCCCTTGCCCACCACCTCCACCAGGCCCTCGGTGAGGTCCAGCCGGCCCAGGTCCAGGCCCACTGCCTCAGCCAGACGCAACCCGGAGGAGTAGATCAGCTCGTACAGCGCCCGGTCGCGCAGGGCCAGCGGATCGTCCTCCGGCGAACCCTCCAACAGCCGGGCGGCCTCGTCGGGGCTCAACACCCCGGGCAGCCGGCGCGGGCGCCGGGGGGCAGCGACCCCTTCCGCCGGATTGCCGGTAAGGCGGCCCTCGCGGACCAGGTAACGGAACAGGCTGCGCAGGCTGGAGAGGGTGCGTTGCACCGAGCCGGGGGCCAGCCCCTGACGGTGGCGGGCGGCGGCGAAGCGGCGGATATCGTGGGCGCTGACCGCGTCCCGGTCCGCCAGTCCATTCTCCGCACACCAGTGGTGGAACCGGGTCAGGTCGCGCTGATAGGCCTGGAGGGTATGCGGAGAGAGCCCACGCTCGTAGCGGAGATGGTGCAGGAAGTGCCGGATGTCGTCATCCAGCGTCGCCATGGCGGATCAGGCGTCGCGGCGGCGGTGCGCCGCCAGCGCCTCGCCGGCCAGGCTGCCCAACTGGCCAAGGTAGACCGTACCCTGGCCCTCGTGGAAGCGGTCGGCCAGGTGGCTGCCGATCCCGAGCAGGCCCTGCACCCCCCGCTCGGCGATCAACGGCACGATGGCCGCCGAGTTGATTCGGGCAGCGCTGGTACCGAACAGCCGTTCGAGCTGCTCCGGCTGCATCCGACCGCAGCGCGGACGGCGATCCATGATGAAGCTGTTGAGACAGGCGAGCCGATCGTCGTCCTCCGGCAGGCAGGGCACCGGCAGGGCCCCGGCCTGTTCCGGCTCGCCGAGCAGCAGCAGCGCCACCGCATCGGCCTGGAAGCCCTCGCGCAACCCGGCCCGCAAGGCCTCCACCACCGCACCGAGGGCGTCAGCGCGCATGAGCTCCAGGGTGAGCTGGTGCAGACGGGCACCGATCCGGTCGTTGTAGCGGGCCACCGCCAGCAGGTCTTTCAGCTCCGCGCGCAGCCGCTCATTGTCGTGGCGCAGGAGCTGCACCTGGCGCTCGATCAGCGAGACCGCCGGCGCGCAATCGTGGCGCAGCTCCAGCCGGCGCATGACGCCGGGATGGCGCAACAGGAACTGCGGATCGGCCTCCAGCCAGGCGGCCACGTCCTCGTCGGTGAGCTGCGGTTCAGGATTGGTCTGCTGCATAGATTGATGCCCCAAAGCCGGCGCGCTGCCGGCGCAAGAGTCCCGCGGCCCCGATCGTCAATCGAGACGGATCTCCCCCTCGAATACCGTCTCCGCCGGGCCGGTCATCCAGACGTGTTCACCGTCGCCGGCCCAGTGTATCACGAGGCGTCCGCCGGGCAGGTCCACGTCCACCGCCTCCTCCAACCAGCCGCGCAGCCGCCCGGAGACGACCGCGGCGCAGGCGCCGGTGCCGCAGGCCAGGGTCTCACCGGCGCCCCGTTCGTAGACCCGCAGGCGGATGTGGGTCGGGGTGAGCACCTGCATGAAGCCGACATTGACCCGGCGCGGAAAGCGGGAATGGGATTCGATGGCCGGGCCCAAGGTCTCCACCGGCGCACTGTCCACGTCATCCACCCGCAGCACGGCGTGGGGATTGCCCATGGAGACCGCACCCAGGCGCACCACCTGGCCCTCCACCTCCAGCTCGTACTCCCGCGCCCGGCTGGGCGCCCGGAAGGGGATGTGGGGTGGCTCCAGCACCGGCGCCCCCATGTCCACGGTGACCGGACCGTCGTCGCACAGACGCACCCGGGAGAGGCCGTTGATCGTCTCGATCACCAACTCGTGGCGGCCGGCGGGCACCAGGCCGCGATCATCGAGAAAGCGGGCCAGGCAGCGCACCCCGTTGCCGCAATGCTCGGCCTGGCTGCCGTCCGGGTTGAAGATGAGATAGCCAAAATCGGCCTGGCTGCGCCGCGCCGGTGTCGCCAGCAGGACCTGGTCGCAGCCGACGCCGTAACGGCGGTCGGCGATGTGGCGGATCTGCTCCGGGCTGGGCTCGACGGGCTGGCGCACAGCGTCGATGACCACGAAGTCGTTGCCCAGCCCCTGCATCTTGGTGAAACGGACTTTCATACCCCCATTAAAGCGCAGAGGCGCGGCGGCGGGAACCCCCTCAGCCTGCAGCGGGGTGGCGTCAAACCAGGGTCTGTCGACTTGTCACTCGGGAAAGAGCCGGTTTATCCACTCGGTGCGATCGAATGCACGGAGTTCAAAACCCTCACCGAACAGGTCCTGCTGGATCGGGTCGGCCTCTTCCGTGAAGCGCTGAAGTAATATCTCGGCATCATCAGACTCCGCCAGTAGTGCACTCAATACGTGGTTTGCATCGGGCGCAGCCGGCGTCTCCCGGAGGCGCTGTTCGTACAAATGCAGGACCTCGCGATAACAGGGAAGAACAGCCTCTGGTCGGGCTTCCGCCAATCGCTCGTGGAGCATGCAGCGAAACAGCTTTGCCTCGACAGGCAATGAATCTGCGGTATGTGCCCGATCCATGTCCTCCCGGGCAGCTTCATATCGTTGTTGTTTGGCCAGCAACTGCGCCCTGCTCAACAACAGCCGTGCATCATCCGGGAAACGCGAGACTGCAACATCATAAACGTCCAGAGCACGGGTGCGAGCCGCTTCGCTCCCCCTGCCCTCGACGAGGATCGCGGTCGCCTGCGCGACATACGTCTCGGGATTCGCCTCAGGCGTATCCGGGTCTCCGGCACATGCGCCCCAAGAGACCAGAAGCAGGAGGAGAAACAATCTCTTCAAACGGGTGTCACCCCAATATCAAAGCCAATACTTAGCGTGGCGGGCGCCGCGGTGCCCGTCCCATCGGAGAAGAAATACCCGCTTGTCAGCTCAAGGTGCAAAGGCCTTGCCGGTGTAGGCAGCTGAAAGCCCGCAAAACCGATCACACGGAACCCACGGTCACCCCCTGCCCAGCCCCGGCCACCAGGCTTCCGCCGCAGTTGACGGGGTGGCCGGTCAGGGCGATGGGTCTGCCGTCCACCAGGCAGGTGGGCTCGCCACTGGCGATGTGGCGCCCGTGGGTCGAGCCTTTGGGTTTGCGGTGGGGGGCCAGCGGGTCGCCCTGGCGTGCGACCGCTCGGCCATTGATCTGCACGGTGGGGCTGCCGGAGGTGATCGCGGTCGGTGGGCAACTGCCGTGGCCGGTGTCCTTGTCGCCGACCAGCATGACTTGGCGGCTCATGGCAAAACCTCCCTGTAAGCGTGTCCCTGGTCACGGGTACGTCCTGTTGGGAATGGAACGGGGCGCCGATAGCGCCCCGCGTCCGGTCAGGACTCCACCGGAGAGCGCCAGTCGTCGGCACCGGAGGTGCCGGCGACGGTGTGCTCCCAGTCGATCTTGCGGTAGGCCAGGCTGACGTCCATGAGCTGGGTGAACTCGGCCTTGGCGGTGTCCTGGGCGTGGGGCATGGTGAGGTCGATGTCCACGATGGTGGCATCGGTGAGGGTGGTGGTGAAGAAATGCTCCTGCTTGCCGTCGGTGGAGGTGCGATACCAGCGCAGTACCACCTCGGGCAGCATCTCGCCGGCGGCCAGGGCATTGTAGAGCAGCGGCACCGACTTATTGAGCGCCACCGTGAGGATCAGCGGTTTGTGCGCCCGCTGGCCCGAGGGCTGACCCGACTGGGGGTCCGTGGGCACGGTGACCACGTGCTTGACCTCCTGAACGAGCATCTCGTCCTCATGGCCCTCGACGTAGATATTGCCCACGGAGTCGGGGGTGAAGGCACCGGCAGTGATGTTGCCCTGGGTCTGGCCCTGGATGCTGACATAGCAAGGTGTTGGCATGGATTCCCTTCCTTCTGTGATGGGGTTAATGGGTTCGATCCCCGCAGGGACAGCCAGCTATTGCAGTTGTCATGCCAGGCACGACAATCGGGACGAATGGTTGCCAAACAACCACCTGCGGAATTGCCCCAGCGGCCTGCCGGCTGACCGGGCCAATCATTGCCATGAACCCGGGCCAAACCTGGCCGGCTTGCAATATCTGGCCCGGTCCGCCGGCCCGCATCGCCATCCGGCACGGACCATCAGCGTCCGCCGACCCCGTTGCGGTACAGGGTGGCAGGCACCGTGTACCCCCGGGTCAGCGGCCGGGTGAACGGATTGCGGGTCCGGTCCGCGGTCAGGCGGTAGCTCATCTCCCCGCCATCCACCTGGAAGCTGAGCCGCAGCTCCCGCTCGCCCACCGCCACCACACGGGCTTCGTCGAGCAGGCGGAACCAGGCCCAGGCCCCCTGGTGGCGTTCGCTGCGCGGCGAACGGTTGACGCGGTCGGGTACCAGCGTGATCCCGCTTTCATTGGTCTGACGCAGGCTGTTGGGCCAGAGCATGGCGACCCGCTGGGGGGCGCCGTGGCGATACTCCAGAATCTGCCCGTCCACGTTGAGCACGCTACGCCGCTTGTCACCGCTGAGGCTCACCGGGGCCAGGGTGAAACCGACATCCAGCAGCCCGTCCCGGCCAAAGTAGGCCTCCCGGATCCGCTCCGCCCGCTCCAGCGCCGTCCGCAACCGGGGATTGAGCAGCGAACGCCCGTCGGGCCCCTCCAGCAGTTCCGGGGCCTCGTCGAGGAAGGGCTGCAGTTTGTCCATGAAGAAGCTGTCCAGGGTGCCGCCCGCCGCAAAGAAGCGCTCGAAGTCCTCCAGCGCCACCTCCCGCCGGGCGTTCGGTTCCAGCGGGTAACGGCCGGCCAGATCCGCCTCAAACGGGGCAATCACCTCGTCCAGCCACTGCTGCTCCAGGTACCGGATGGCCTCACCACTGATCAGCCGCCAGCTCTGCTCGGCGATACCCGCCATGAATCCATCCAACGGGGCAGGCAACTCTTCGGCCAGCCGCTCCACCCGGTCCACCGGATCCCCGCTGTCCTGCAGTAGCCGGTTGCGGGCGTGACGGTAGGCGATGCGCCCCGGCTCGCTGGACTGCTCCACCGCCCGCAGATGGTCTCGCAATGCCCCCAGTGCGGCCCGGACGGCGGCCAGATCGCCGTCCGCCTCCTCCCCCTTCCGATGCAGGGCGTGGAGGGGTTGGAAGGGCGCGGCCAGCTTCCCGGCCAGCCGGTAGCGCGACGAGCCCCTGAGCCGGTCCCGGGCCACGTCGTCATCCACCGGGAGTTCGGGGTAGAGTCGGGTGTGGCGCTCGATCTCGGCCAGCAGGCGTTCCAGCGGACGGCCGCCCCCCAGCAGCGCGTCGATGACGATCACGGCGTGGGGAATACTCTCCAGATCGGTGAGATGGATGTTACCCAGGGCTCGGCGCCAACCGGCGTGGAAGTCGGCCACATACTGCTCACGCAGGGCCTCCCGCAAGCGCTGCTCGTCGCGCTCGCTGAACTGCGGGTCGTCCCGCTCGCCCAGCACCCAGAGGTCGTTCAGGGCGAGGACCGTGGCGCCGTCCAACTCTCCGAGAAAGACCTGCTCAAAGCCGTCACGGGTCAGCAGCGGCGATACGGTCACCCCGTCCGGATCATCGTCATCGGCGCGGAAGACCGTGCCCCAACCCGACCCAACGCTGCGGTCCAGCCTTACGCCGCCACCGGCTCGGTCCTGCCCGCGGCGCTTCAGGAGGGTATAGACCCGCTCATCCACCGGACTGCGGGAGAACGCCTGCTGGGCCTTCCGGATGCTGCCGGCCACCGGCGCCAGCGCGGCCGCCGCGCGGGGATCGTGCGCCTGCCGGCCCGCCAGGTCGGTATGGACGAGGGCATGGTCCAGGTGCTCCAGCAGCCGGCCCTGCAGCCGCCCCCGGTTGGGCAACAGCGCCTGCCAGCGATCGGCCATATAGTCCCGCACCCGATCCGGTTCCCGTCCGCGGGCATCGGCGAGCATGCGCAGGACGCGGAGCCGGACGAGCTGCTCCTCGCTCCCCGGTGCCAGCGTGTTCATCTCGTCGGCAATGCCGAGCATCAGGGCCGGCAGGAACCGGTAGCGGAGCGCGTCCAGGTACGCCTGGTCCATGGCATCACCGACCCTGTGCCCCTGGTAGAGCCCCATATCCGCCAGGCCTGCCCACGCCCCGCGGGGTCCGTCAAAGACGCCGGCGACCTCGCGGAGCTCATCCAGCGCCGGCACCAGGTGCTGGCCGCTGGGGTCGTCGAGGTGCTCCTGCGCCGGTCGCAGGTCCGCCAGGGCCTCCGCCCTCGCCTCCACGGCCTGCAGGGCCACGAGATTGTGCTGATAGTAGTGCCCCCAGCCGATGACCAATCCGCTCAGCCCTGCCAGGGAGAACACCAGGCCGGCACCGCGCAGCCAACGCCGGCGGCGGACGAAGCGGAGGCTGTCCCCGGCAAGGCCGGCCTCGGGGAAGACCACCCGCTGCAGCAACCGCTCCGAGAACCAGGCCAGCGACTGCTGGCCATTGCGGCGGGCACGGTGCACCAGGTCGGGCAGGCGATAGCGGGCGGTGGCCGCGTCGGCAAAGGCATCGATGGGCACCCCCTGCTGGCCGAGCGAGGCGAAGTACACCCCGCGCACCAGCGGTTCAACGGCATAACGCCGGCTGCCGAGCACCCGTTGCAGGGTTTCGCTCAGGAGGGGCTCGAGACCGGCCAGCTGTCGGGAGAAGCGGAAAAGGGCCTCCCGTTCGCCCTGATCACGACACGCGGCCAGCCATGCGACCAGTTGCCGTTCGATGCGGCCGAGCATGCGTCGGTAGGCGCCGGTGAACTCCTCCTCCCAGGCGTCCGGGTCGGCCAGGCTGCCGGCGCTGAAGGAGAAGCCCCATGGCTCGCAGCGGGCATCACCGACAGCGTGCCGGAAGAAGGCGTCAAAGCCGTACAACCGATCCATCTGGCTGAAGACCACGTAGACCGGAAGCCGGCTCTGATAGGTCGTGGTCAGCTCCTGCAGGCGTTCGCGCAGGGCATCGCCCCAGTCGTCCCGGGCGCCGGCGCTGGTGAGCCGGGACAGGTCCAGCACCAGGAGCACGCCGTCGAGCGGCCGTCGGGGGCGACGCCGCTGCAGCCAGCCGACCAGGTGCTGCCAGAGGGAGGCGCTCAGGGCATCCGCACCGTCTCTGTCCCACCCCCCTTGCAACAGCCAGGCGGCGCCGGGCTCCAGCGTGACGGCCCGGTCACTGGCCCAGCAGCGCAGCCCGCTATCCGAGGCCTCACCGCCCTGCGGGTGGAGGCTCCGGGTGAGTGAAAAGCGCTGGCCCGAGCGCTGCACCAGACTGGTCTTGCCGCTGCCCTCCGGACCCAGCACGAGGTACCAGGGCAATGCCTGCAGGGCGTGGCGCCCGCGCTGGCGCCGCAACTGGTCCAAGCAATGATTCAGGCCCTGCTCCTGCCCGGCGGTTGCCTGGGCCACCGGGTCGGGGATCTCAGCCTCGTCGCGGGGGGGTTCGGCATCGCGCAGGCGGGCCCTGAGGCGGAGCCCAATAATCACCAGCACGACCAGCACCGCGCAGAGAATGACCAGCAGCCGGTTCGGCCAGGGGGCCAGGGGCCGGGCGCCACCGATCTGCCAGGCCGGCCCCCAGATCCAGACCACCGCCAGCAATGCTATCCCCAGCAGCCCCACGACCCAGGGCCACCCGCGACGGAGCGCGCCCACCCACCCCGAATAGCGGCTGACCCGCCCTCCCGTTACGCTGCCCATGGTGCCGCGCAGGCGTCCTGCCACGCGATTCCTTGCCTTGTCCGACATTCGTTCTGCTTCCTGCATTGGTTTTCGAGGTGTGCTCACCGGGGACCGATGGCCTCCAGGCGCTTGACCAGGTGCGGTTCCCACCGCTCCAGTGCCAGCCCCCGTACGACACTGTGCACGGCCTGGTACTGCTGGTGCGCCAGGGCCTGTAGGCCCGCGTGGTGCAACAGATCGGCACTGGCCAGGCGCCAGTAGGCGGATGCCCTCGGGGACCCGGCCGCCGCGAGGCCGCGATCCAGCCGTTCCAATGCCGCGGCCAGTCCGTCCTCCGCCAGGCTTTCCCGGGCTTCGGCCAGGGCCCGGTCCCAGGGTTCACCGGCCCCGTTCTGTGCAATCCCGGCGGCGGCCTCTTCTGCCAGCCAGCACCGGGTGGCCTCGTCAGCGAAGGGGCTGCCGTCACTGAACCGGAGGTCCACCAGACCGGGAAGGCAGGCGATGAAATGGGCCGTCTCCTCCCGGATGGCCCTGGCGCAGGGCTCATGGCCCAGCTGCCGCGCCATCTCGGCGCTCAGGCGATGGCCCTCCAGCCAGAAGGGACTGACCGCCAGACTCTGTTCCAGGCGGGCCCAAAGGGCGTGATCCCCACGGCCCTGAACGGCCTCGCGGTAGCGGGCCGCGAGGTCCGCGGCCATAGGCGCCAGCTCGGTGCGCTGACCATCCCGGGCCGGGGGCAGCGTGTCGATGGACCGCCAGAGCGCATAGCGGCGCAACCGGTAACCCAGCGGGTGGTCCGGGCTCTGGTCGTTCAGGTGATCGGCCACGCGCTGCAGGGCCTCGCGGTTGGCTCGCTCGTTGCCCGGCCGCAGTTCCGGAATGCGCGCGCCGGCCGACGGCTTTTCCGGGGCGGGCGGCTGATGCCGGGGCGCCTGCTCGCCTTGTCCCGGGTCGTCCGCCGGCGGGGCTGTGCGAGGCGCCGGAGTGACGCGGACCAGCGCCTGGTCCAGTTCAGCCAGGGGGTGCGGAGACAGGCCGGCATCCTGCGTTGCCGATCGCAGCCCATCGACAGCATGCCGACACCGACGGAGGGTCGGCGCGGCAGCGCCCTCCAGTCCCTCCGCCAGGGCGGCCGCCCGCCGGACGATGGTGCTGAACAGGCGGGTACGCCAACGACTCCCCCGGTCCCCGGGCGCCGGGTGGGCCTCGGACCACCAGGTGCCAAGACAACGCTGCAACAGCAGCAGCGCCAGTTCGAAACGCGTGGCGTCGCCCTCCCGCTGCAGGCAATGGAGCAGGTGCGCAAGCACCCGGAGGTCCTTGCCAAGCCCGCTCAGCAACCGGATCGCCCGGCGCTCGGCGCCCGCCCAGTCGATCCCGCCGTGCTGCAGGGAGCCGACCTTTATCAGCTCCTCGTCCAGCCAGGCGTAATCCGGGTCCTCCGCCACCGGCTGACCGGCGACCCGGTCCGCTGACAGGGGCGCCAGCACCAGGGCCAGGTCCGGCTCTCGGTTGATCCGGTGGGGCAGCGCTACCATTGGCATTGGTTCCTCAGCGGTTTCAGGGCTTCCCGAAGGTCACCCAGCTGGAAACGCAGTCCGTCCAGCGCGGGCGCATCGTCGCTGCGGAGGGTCAGGGTGCCGCCGGGCAGCAGCTGACGCAGGGTCGCTATGGCCGGCAGGCCACGCCCGCCGCTGAGCACATGCCCGTCTGCCCGCATCTGCCAGGTCTGCCGCAGCCGGGTCTCACCCCGGGCCAGGGTGAGTTCCACCCGCCCCCGGCCACCGGCCTCGGGCAGGTGGAGCTCGAAGTGGGTGATGGCGTTGTGGCAGGCAAGGACCAGCGTGGGCCGTGGCGGGGCGGTGCCCAGGGCCGGGGCCGTGAGCAATACACCCTCACCCTCCGTCGTATCGACCGCCAGCCCCCGGTCGTCCGCCGCCCGGCGTCGCTCCTGGCGTGCCGCGGCCTGCCACAGCGGGGGCGCGGCCAAGGCCTTCGCCCCGGCCGCTACGGCGTCAGGGGGGAAGAGGGCGTCGTAGCAGGCCAGTCGCTCGGCCCGGCTCTCGATGGCGGCGCAGCGGTGGGCCGGGGGGCCGCTTTCCCCATCGGCGCCCTGGGCCGCAGGCATCGCCAGCAACGGCAGGAGCACAAGCAGGGGCAGGAGACGGGGGCGGCTCATGCCGGGTCCTCATCCAGTTGCAGCTTCCGGCACTTGTGGGCCAGCGTCCTCTTCGGGAGCCCCAGGCTGACCGCCGTCTTGGCCCGGTTGCCGTTGAACTGGCGCAGTTTTTCGCGGATGAGGCGGGCCTCGTAGTCACGCACCACCTCCCGGAGATTGAACGCCGGGCCCGGCAGGCCCTCCACCGGCGTCCGTTCCCGGGTCTCGCTCAGCGGCAGGTCCGCCGGCCCGATGGGCTGACCGGCCGGGGCCATGGCACAGCCATACTCCACCTGGTTGCGCAGTTCCCGCAGGTTCCCGGGAAAGTCCCGGGCCGCCAGGTGTGTCAGCGCCGTCGGACTCAGGCTGGCCCGGGGGCGCCCCTCTCTGGCGGCGTAGGCGGCCGCGAAATGATCCGCCAGTTCGGGGATGTCCGCCCGGCGTTCCCGCAGCGCGGGCAGACGAAGCGGAAACTGGTTCAGTCGGTAATAGAGATCGGCACGAAACCGGCCTTCACGGATGCGGGCCGTCAAGGGTTGGTGGGTGGCGGACACCAGCCGGAGGTCGGCACGCCGCTCGCGTCCGCCACCCAGCGGCCGGTACCACCCACTCTCCAGCACCCGGAGCAGCTTGGCCTGCAAGGCTGGCGGCATATCGCCGATCTCGTCCAGGAACAGGGTGCCGCCGTCGGCCGCGGCCAGCAGACCGGTGCGATCCCGGGTGGCGCTGGAGTGGGCGCCGCGCACGTGGCCGAAGAGCTCGGACTCCAGCAGCGTCTCCGGGATCGCCGCACAGTTGATCGCCACGAAGGGCCCATCGCCCTGTGCCGAGTGGCGGTGAATCGCGCGGGCGACACGCTCCTTGCCGGTCCCGGTCTCGCCCTGCAGGAGGACGGCCAGGCGTGTGCCGGCCGCGCGGATCACCTGATCGCGCAACCGGGACATGGCCGGAGAGCTGCCAATCAATTCGCGGCTCAAGGCGCCGGACAGCGCATGCGCTCGCGTGTCCCGCCCCAACCGTTGCAGGGAGTGGCGCAGATCCTGGCCCTGGCGGTGCGCCTTCGCCGCTGTCAGCAACCGGCACCACAACCGGCAGAGGAGCCCTTCCAGGGCCATGAAGCCGGGATCGCCGTCCAGGGCAGCCACCACCTCCCGCGGACCGACCAGCGCCCAGACCCCCAGCCAGCCGCGCGGGGCATCCGGGTCGCACAAGGGGCGGCAGAGGAGTTCCCAGTCCCCTTTCAGGCCGGCCATCCCGGCCTGAAAGTCGGGATGATCCATTCGGGCGCGCAGGGTGCCGATGCACGCCTGCAGGGGGGCCCCACTGCGGATCACGTGGGCGTAGGGATGGCGGAAGTCGTCGCACCGATACGCCGCATTGCCGGCACCTGCAGACAGCCTCCGGCCATCGGTATCCAGCGCCAGGCAGTCTACCTGCGGCAGGCCCCGGGCGCGGGCAAGCAATCGGCACGCGCGCCGGCGGAGCTGCGCGGGGGCCTCGCTCTCCACCAGCGGTAGGGCGGCGTCAAGCCCTGCGAGCGCGCCGAGGGCCTGCCCGTGATCCCCGTCTGTCACGCTCCGGCCCGCTGCACTCACGATGCGTCACCCATGTCCGCGAAGACCTGGTGCAGGAAGGCGTGGACCTCGGCGGCCTGTTGGTCCAAGGACCAGGATATGGCCAGGTACAGGCCGACTGCGACCAGGACGGACAAGGCCGGGATCAACCAGGCCGGCACCCCCTCGCCGGATCGCCAGCCGGCGGGCGCGATATGGCGCTCGGGTTCGGTCAGGTTCTCGTCGCCGGACGGCTGCAGGCTAGAGAGTTGCTCCCCCAATGAACGGACGATCCGCTCGTACTCCTCGCGTCGGTCGGGGCGGATGCGGTAGCGCCCCTGGAAACCCAGGCTGAAGCAGATGTAGATGAAGGTGAGCAGTGGCTCGTAGCGCTGGGGCTCCTGTTGCAGCCGGGCCAGGATGGCGAAGACCTTCTCGCCGCCCCAGGTCTCGTTGTGAAACCGGGCCAGCAACGAGTGCCGGGACCAATCGCTCTGCTGGCCCCACTCGGTCCCCATCACCGCCTCGTCGACGAAGGTGCACAAGACGTAGCGATAGGCCAGCAGCGTGGGGCGGTCGAGACCCTGCTCGGTGAGCTCGAGCTCGATGGCACCGATGTCCTCCACCACTTGCCGGTAGAGCGCGGCCACATCGTCCAGCACCTCCAGCTCGCGGACTCGGATGACCAGGCCCAGCAGCGGGCTGGCCGCGTCCACCAGCGGATTCGGGCTGTGGCCACGCAGGCGGAAGGCGGTGTGCGGCTCCTCGGGTACGAGCGTACCCCGACCGCCCGCGGGTTCGGGTGCCTCCGCTGGCACGGTCTCCGGGCCCGCAATGGGCGCTGTCATCGACATGATCAACTCCTTATTGCCCAGAACTGGAGATCCAGCCCTGGGAAGTCACCACCCAGGTGGAAGGCGAAACCGCTCGCACCGGTCAGCAGGCCCCAGGCCTCGCTGCGACGGTCGAGCTGGAAGTAGATATGACTCGCGTGATAGGGGAGCTGGCGCGGCGCGACCGGCAGCGGAACGAGCGGAATGCCGGGCAGTTGCAGACTGACCAGGTCGCGGATGCGTTCGATACCGGCGATCTTCGTCTGCTGGATGAACTGTCGGCGCAGCGTCTCCACCGCCATGTCCGCGCGCACGGCGACCACGAACTCGGCCTCGTCCAGCAGCGTCGAATCGCTTAGCGGCGCGAGCATGAGCCCGTGACGGCGGGCCTCCAGGGGAATGGCCACCGCTCGGGCCTCCAGCACGGTGGAGAGAGCCTGACGGAGCCCCTGCATGAGCGCACGGAAGGCGGTATCGGGGGCATCGTGGTCGTAGGGAGGATAGCGCCGGGGCAACCGCGACTCGTCGGTGAAGGTCGCCAGTTCGCTGCAGGCCTCCAGCATGTGGCTGTAGAGGGCCTCCGGGTGCAGCCGCCGGTGCTGTTGCAGGTGCTGGAACCGGGGCTGCAGGCGGTTCAGCAATTGCAGCAGCATGAAGTCGGAGACATCAGCCACCCCGGCCTGCTGCGGAGCGGCCAGCCGCTGTGCGATCCGACGCGCTCGCGCCTGCATCAACCCGGCCACCTCACCAATGAACCGCTGCAGGCCGGGCGCCACCCGGGTGGTCAGGGTGGTGGGGATAAAGTCGGGATCGAGTACCAGTGAACCATCCGGGCGCCGCTCCAGTATCCGCGCCACTGCCAGGCAGGCATAACCGCTGCGGTCATCGTGCTCCAACAGCAGGCGCGGGGCGGCGCGGGCCACCGCCAGTTCAGCGACATCTCCAGGACTGGTGTGAAGATCCCAGATCTCCCGGCGATGCAGGCGGTAGCGGCCATCATCCCTGATGGCGTCCTCGTCGCTGACCTCGGCCACGCCATCACCGGCCAGGGGCAGCCCCAGGTAGACCCGCTGGTTGGCCATGCCGGCCTCGTCCACGGCCAGTGGTGGTGGCTCCAGGTCATCGCCCGGCAGGTCGAAGGCGGTGCCGTCCGGCATGATGCCGCGGGCCCGGGTGAGCGCAATCCGGCCGAAGCCCAGGAATTCGCTGTTCAGTTCCAGTTGCAGGAAGCCGTGGCTGTAGCCGCTGACCGCCTGCAGCCGCAGGTCCAGCAGCCCCTCGAGGCTGCGCTGTTGTTGCTGGAAGTGGTGCGGTTTGATGAACGCCCCTTCACGCCAAACGACTCGGTTACGGCAGACCATCAGCTCTCGTCCTTGAGTTCGGCTTCGTGCCGGCGCAGATGCACCAGTACGTGGTAGTCCTGGCCGCGCGACTCCACGCGCAGCACCTTCTTCCATTGCGCCCGATCCGGCTCGGCGTAATAGGCCACCAGGCCGAGGTAGCGCGCATCCTCCTCCAGTGCCTTCAGCTGGAAGACCTTGAATTGGCCGGGCAGCAGGGTGAAGTCATCGTGGGACAGGTAATTGGTGCCCAGGGCCTCCTCCAGATCATCCTTCATCTGGCCATAGTCGGCAGCCATTAGCATGGAGTCATCCCGAAGCTGCAGGACCCGGAACATGAGGGGGGTCCCCTCGTCCACCAGGTTGGGGTTCACGTCCCCATCGGCCACCAGGCTCAGGCTCGCTGTGGACGGCCGGTCCTCCGGCTCGCCCACCGGGATCGACGGGTCCCAAAGCACCCGGCCCACCTTTCCGGCCGCTTCCAACGGCGCTGCGCACCCGGACAGCCCCGGCGCCATGACCAGGCAGGCCAGCAGGGCCAACAGCCGGACCGACCCGCGCCGGCCAGGACGGGCACACCCACTGATGGTCATACCCCCTCCTCCTGCTCGCGCCGCGCGGCCTGCAACCCGGCCTCAATGGCCGCCTCGGCCGCCTGGGGGCAACGGGGCCGATCCTGCCCGTATCTGGGCCGGGACGGCATCATCATGGCGTGTTGATCGCCGGCCGGCACCTCCGGCCCGTAAAGGGGCCGCTCTTCCTGCGGGAAGGTCGTGGCGGCATCCAGGGCGCGCAGCGGGTCGGCCACCGTGTGGGTGGCGACCGAAGGGGCCCCCAGGGCCGCCAGGGGGTCGCTCCCCGCGTCCGCCCGCTCCGCCATCAAAGGCGGACGTTCGCTGGTCATGACCGCCTCTGGTTCTCCGGCAAGGGCGGCCAGATCGGCCGCGGGGCACGCGTCGCCGGCGCCCCCGAACAGCACCCGAAGCCGGTAGTTGCCCACCGCCAGCACATCCCCCTCCGAGAGCAGCACCCGCTGCCCGCGGCCCAGGGGCCGGCTGACACCATTGATGCGGGTGTCACCGGATTCATCATCCAGGATGAACCGCCCCTGCTCGTAGCGCAGGGCAGCGTGCACCCCATGGACACGGCCCCCGGCATCCGGCAGGCACCAGTCACTGAGGGCGGGGTCGCTGCCCAGGCAGCCCCCCCGGGTGTCGAAGACGTGGGCGCCAGCGGCCCGGCCGTCCATGATCTCGGGATTGATGACCACCAAGGTCACCGTGGGTGCTTGCAGGGACACGTTGTTACCCCCTTATCTGCAGGCGCACGCGCCGCTGGCGGCGCATGGCATCGGTTCGTGGATCAAGAAAGGTCGTCCAGCCCAGTCGCTCGGGGTCCCGCGCGGAGAGACGCATCGGCCGGACCTGGTCGCTCATCAGCTCCAACTCCAGGTCGTAGGCCAGGGGCTCGCGCAACAGGAAATCGACCACGGCCTTTAGCGGAGCGAAATCCCGCCCATCCGGGAGAAAATCCGCCATCCGGCGACGGGACAACCGGCCAATGCGGATCAGGAACTTGCCGTTGATGTCCACCACCCGGTCGCCAATGGTGAGATCGCGGTTCAGGCTCATACAGGCCGTGCCGCACCGGCTGCGCTGGTCGTCGGGCACCGCCACCCACCGCGCCTGCCAGGGCACGATCGCCACCTCCTCCAGGTCGAAGCAATGAGCGAGGATGCCGCCCACCACCTCGGGCGAGCGTGACCGCCCCGCCACCAGGCCGGCGTACGCCAGCAGCTTGCTCCAGTTGATCGGGCTTTCCGCCCGCAGGTCCTTGTCCGCCAGCCCGCTCAAGGCGAACAACGCCGCCGAGAAGCCGTCGCGCGCCCCGTCTTGGTAACGCACGTAGTGGCGATACTTGCGCCAGGCGAAATGGAGCAGGGTCAATAACCGGTGGTGGAAGAAATTCAGCAGGTCAACGGCCGCCCCCTCACCGTGAGCACTGGCGTGCGCCAAGTGCTCCAGGTAGTAACCAGGGAGCGGGGACTGGGCGCCGTGCAGCCCGAGAAAACTGACCTCGAGGATATGGCCCTCCCGCGGGCAGGGCCGCAGCGCCACCACGTCGGTGCCGGGAAAACCCAGCGACGCGGAGGCCCGGAAGCGCACCCCTTCCACCTGGGGACCGCTTCCGCTCCCCGCTTCCGGCTGCCAGCCCCATTGCTGGAAGAGCAGTTCCACCAGCTGATAGAAATCGTAGTGCCGGGCGCGGGTGGCGAGATGCCCCGGGCTCACATCAGCGGTTGCTGACCGGGCTGCCACTTCCATGTGTAGCGCTCCTGGTTTCTGAGATTGACGACCTGCAGCTCGTGAAAGGCGTTGATGCTGGCGTACAGCGCCAGAAAGCGCGCCAGCACGCAGCCGAACTGGTAGAGCCCGCCCTCGTCACCGAAGGCGGCTTCGTCCAACGTTACCACCGAGCGCATCCCGCGCACCGGCAGGCCGTGGTGCAAACGATCCACCGGCACGGTGTCGATGGCCCGTATGCCCGCCAGGCGTTGCTGCGAGGCGCGCTCGGCCTGACGGTCCACCAACGCGCGAAAATCGTAGGCCCGCAGGACCGAACGGAGCGCGTCGGTATGCAACAGCGAGAGATAGTTCAGGGCGAGATTGGAGATCAGCGTCCACAGCAGGCCGCCGTCCAGTTGCGGCCTGAGGGCAGGGGTGGGCCGGGTGATGTTGCGGGCCGTGACCAGGGCGGGGCTGTCGTCGGCAAAGTCGGTGATGTCACCCACGCCCAGGGATTCGGGCAACCGCCGGTTGGTGCAGGTCAGGCGCAAGGAGACGGTCTCATGGTGCGCCAACCGGTAGACCTCGTCCTCCCGTACGAAGGCGATATCGTGGGCGAAGCCGTCGTCGCGCACGCTCTCCCGTACGCGGAGCCGGTAGTAGCGCGCATCCCCTCCACGGTCGCGCTCGAGCTGGTGCTGGAAGCTCTCGAAGGGCACATAACGGCGGGGCTCGCCGCGGAACCGGCCGCTGCCCGTGGTGAGCCACCCTTCCACCGCATCGACACTATAGACCTCGTAGTGGGCGGGGTTACGGCTACTGGGCAGGATCGGGTACTCGGCACGCTCGCCGGTCAGGTCAATCGGGTCGGCGTCCTGCTCGAAGAGGTTGACCGCCGGGGTGCAATGGAGCTGGAAGTGGTCCACCGACAGGCGGGCATCCCTCGGCAGGGTGCGTGAGAAACGGAACACCAGCCGGATCTCGTCGGCCGCCTCGTGGGGCAGGGCGGCAGACAAGCGCTGCAAGTCAAGGAAACGGAATGCGTCCGGGACACAGAGGTATTCCTGGAGGATGCGATACCCTTGAAAACTATTGCGCGGGTAGGGCAGCAGGGACTGATCACGCTCGAAGCCGACCGGACTGATAGCGTCCGCCGGCAGGCTGCGACGCTCGCCGGCCACCTCCAGATCCACGCCCTCCAGATAATGCTGCAGCCAGAGATAGAGCGTGCGCGCCGTATAGCCGTCACCGCCAAGATAGAAACGCAGCGGATCGGCCGGCAGGTCCGCGAGCGGCTGATCACTGTGCACGGCAAGCCGTAACGTCACCTGGGACCGGCTGCGTGAACGGGCGGTGTCAACACCGGCCACCTCCAACGGATACAGGGTGACGTCGTGACTGGTCCGGAATCGGCAGGGGGTACCCTGTACCGGCTGGCTCCGCAGCGCGGTGCCGCGCGGCAGCCGGTGCCCGGCACGCAACGCATGCCACCGGGGATCGAAACGGACAATGGTCATGCTCGGGACCGGACGCAGATAGTTGGGCCAGAGCATGCTAATGAGCGAGTGGGTGAGCTCCGGGAACTCATCCTCCACCTTCTCGCGCATGCGTCCGGTGAGGAAGGCGAAGCCCTCCAGCAACCGCTCCACGTCCGGGTCGTCCCCCGGCTCCGAGAGGAAACGGCTGAGGTGCGGATACGCCTGAGCGAACGCCCTGCCCTCCTGGCGAAGGAAGTTGAGTTCGTCCCGGTAGTAGCGGTTCAGCATGGTCATCTCCGATCCGCCTTCAGTCGATGAACCGGTAATGACGGTCGCTGAGCATGAGGTCCAGCGTGGTGCGTTGGTCTCCCCGATCGGTGTTGAGGACCGCGTGGAGCTTGAACCGCAGCGCGGCCGGCTCGCTGCCCTGATCCATCACTTCCACCGACACCTGGCGGATACGCGGCTCGTAGCGCTCGATGCAGTCGCGGACAGCCCGCCGGATGCTTAACCTCAGGTCCAACGCCCCCAGGGTGGCGTCGTTGAAGTCCACCAGGCCCAGCCCGGGGGCGCAGGCGCAGTGCCCCGGGTGGCTGTTGAGCAGGTCCGCCAGGTGCGCCTTGATCGATTCGATCAGGACACCACCGTCGGCGGCGGACGGGCCGGGGTCCAGCGGCAGCCCCCCCAGACGCTCGAAAAGCCGGGGACCCCTCGGATAGGACCGGGACAACGCCATGGCCGGTTACTCCTTGTCCAGTCGACCGACAAGGGAGAGCTCGAAGTTGGCCCCCATGTACTTGAAGTGGGGACGCACGGCCAGCGAGACCTGATACCAGCCCGGATCGCCCTCCAGGTCGGAGACCTGGATGGAGGCGGCGCGCAGGGGGCGCCGGCTGCGCACCTCCGCCGGCGGGTTTTCCTGGTCCGCCACGTACTGCCGGATCCAGTCGTTCAGCTCCCGCTCCAGGTCCTGGCGCTCCTTCCAGGCACCGATCTGCTCGCGCTGCAGCACCTTGATGTAGTGGGCGAGGCGATTGACGACGAACAGATAGGGCAGTTGCGTGCCCAGCTTGAAGTTGGTCTCCGCCGCGCGGCCCTCCGCCGTGTTGGGAAAGCGCCGGGGCCGCTGCACCGAGTTGGCCGAGAAGAAGGCGGCGTTGTCGCTGTCCTTGCGCATGGTCAGGGCGATGAACCCTTCCTCGGCCAGTTCGTACTCCCGCCGGTCGGTGATCAGCACCTCGGTAGGGATCTTGGCCTGCAGTTGGCCCATGGACTCGAAGGTATGCACCGGCAGGTGCTCCACGGCACCGCCGCTCTGCGGGCCAATGATGTTCGGGCACCAGCGGTAACGCGCGAAGCTGTCGGTAAGCCGCTCGGCGAACAGATAGGCCGTGTTGCCCCACAGGTAGTGCTCGTGGCTCTCGCTGACCGACTCCCGGTAGTTGAAGGTCTTTACCGGGTTCTCCACCGGGTCGTAGGGCATGCGCAGCAGAAAGCGCGGGGCCGTGAGGCCGAGGTATCGGGCATCCTCGCTCTCACGCAGGCTGCGCCAACGGGCGTATTTGGGCCCCTGAAGGGTGGCGGCCAGGTCCTTGATGTTGGGCAGGTCCTGGTAACGCTCGATACCGAAGAACTCCGGGGCCACCGACGAGATGAAGGGGGCGTGGGCGGTGGCCCCCACGGCGGCGCTGTACTGGAGGAGCTTGATGTCCGGGGTGGTGGGCTGGAAGTCGTAGACCCCGATGACCCCCGCCACCGGGTCGCCGCCGAACTGACCGTAACCGGAGGCGTAGACGTGCTGGTACAACCCGCTCTGGGGCAGTTCCGGCGAGAACTCGAAATCCTCCAGCAATTCCTCCTTGCTGGCATGGAGGAGGTTCAGGCGGATATTCTCGCGGAAGTCCGTGCGATCGACCAACAGCTTGAGGCCACGCCAGGCGGACTCCAGGCGCTGGAATTCGGGCAGATGAAGGATCTCGTCCACCTGCTGCCCGATCTTGCGGTCCAGTTCGACGATCATCCGGTCGACCACCGCTTTATTGACCTGCGGCGTCTCCTCCCCCTCACCCTTGAGCAGCTCGCTGATGAAGGCCGCAACACCCTGCCGGGCGATATCGTAGCCCTCGTCGCTGGGCGCCATGCGGGTCTTGGCCATGATCTGGTCCAGCAGGGGGCCGTCCGATGCCGCTGACGCGGTGTGCTCGGCTACCATTTCGTTCATTGGGGTGACTCCTCGCTTCCGTTGCGGGCACCGATCACTCGGTGTCGTCCTCAGGGGACGTGACGCGCTTCAGTTCCTCCAGCAACCGTTCCCGGACCGACTCGCTCTCCAGCAGGTCCTGCAACTGCCTGCGGAACGCCGGGATATTGCCCAGCGGCCCTTTCAGGGCCACGAGGGCCTCACGCAGGGCCACCAGCTTGCGGAGTTCCGGCACCTGCTGTGCCAACCGGTCGGGGGCAAAGTCATCCAGCGCCTTGAAGGAGAGGCGGACGGGCAGATCGCTGACCTCGTCACCGGCCTGCAGCCGGTTGGGCACGCAGGCCTCCAGGCCCAGGCCCGACTCGGCGAGCACGGAGTGAAAGTTGTTCTTGTCCACGGAGACCGCCGTTCTCTCCTCGATCGGCGTCTCCTCGGAACCGCCCTTGAAGTCGCCAACCACCAGCAGCTTCAGTGGCAGCTCGGCCTCGGACGCCTGGTCTCCGGTGGCGGGCACATAACGGATATTGATGCGCTCTCTGGGCGCGACCGTTCCTTGGTCGGACATCGTTTCACTCCCTGTGGTGGGCTCGCAGAACGGAGCGGGGGACAGCACGCACGCAAGGGCGATCCACAACCCTCATGGGGTGCGGCTGAACGGGGATACCGGGTATACCGGTGGCATGAATAGGGAGACAATCCATTGTCTGACTTACTCTTCCTTGATTCGGCGCGGCCCACTGCAGCACAGCAAACCGCGTTGACTGGATCGGGTAGCCTTCCTGGCTACGTTTTAGGATTAGCACGGACCGATTCCGGCTTGCAAGCCCCCCCCACACGCTGCCCCGGTGGTTTGCTTGACAGGTCCGGGGCCCCCTCTTAGGCTGCTCCGAATCGGATTCCCATGCCAACGGACTGGCCATGCCTACGGACAACGGACTGTACCTCGCCCTCTCGCGCCCCGGCGCGGCGGAGGCCGACCTGCCCCGGGTCACCGGGTTCTTGCTGGATGAGCACCTCTCCCGGCCCTTCACGCTGACCCTGGACCTGGTCCACCCCTCGCCCGATATCGCCCCCGACGACTGGCTTGAGCAGGGCCTGGCGCTGGTGATCCATCAGGGGGGTGCGGTCACCCGCCGGGTCCACGGCATCGTCACCGAGTTCCAGCGCGGCCGCACCGGCGCCCGCCCCACGACCCGGACGCCGGCCCGCGGATGGAGGGCCCGCAGATCGCCCGGGTGGTGGGCCCCGAGGGGGAGGCGATCCATTGCGATGAGCACGGCCGGGTCAAGGTCCGTTTCCCCTGGGACCGCTACGCCGCCGATGACGAGCACGCCAGCGCCTGGCTGCGCGTCGCCCAGCCCTGGGCCGGGCCCGGCTACGGCGGGCTGTTCCTGCCCCGGGTGGGCCATGCGGTGATCGTCGACTTCCTGGCCGGCGACCCGGATCAGCCGGTGATCACCGGCCGGGTCTACGATGGCCACAACACCCCGCCCTATCCGCTGCCCGCGCACAAGACCCGCAGCGTGCTGCGCAGCCGCAGCCAGGACGGTGAGGGCTACAACGAACTGCACTTCGAGGATGCCCGCGAGGCCGAGCGCATCCACCTGCACGCCCAGCGCGATCTCGACCTGCACACCCGCAACGACCGCTCCGAGACCATCGGCCGCCACAGCCACCTGGGCGTCCACGGCGACCGGCTCGCGGAGATCCACGGCGACGAGCACCTCACCGTGCAGGGCGAGCGGCGCGAGCGCACCGGTGGGGATCAGCATCTCAGCGTGGAGGGCACCCTGCATCTCAAAGCCGGTGAGGCCTGGCTGAGCGAATGCGGCCGGGAACTGCACGTCAAGTCGGGGCACAAGGCGGTCATCGACGCCGGTGCCGAGATCACCCTCCAGGCGGGCGGCAGTTTCATCAAGGTCGATCCCTCGGGCATCACCCTCAGCGGCCCCGGCATCCGCATGAACTCCGGGGGCAGCCCTGGATCGGGCTCGGGCCAGGCGGCCCTCGCACCGGAGGTGCCGCGGGAGGCGGAGTTGGCATCGCAAAGGGAGGTGGAGCCGGCCCCTAACGTGCCGCGTATTGAGCCGATTCGGCAGGAGGCAGCCCTGCGCCAGGCGATGGCTTTGACACAGCCCTGCACACCCACTGGCGATGACGAGGGATCGGCATGACCACGGGGGCACTCCCCAATAGCGCGCCACCGTCGGCGGCTGCCCTCGGTGACGGGAAGCACTACCTGCTGCTCGACGGCATAGCGCTCGAACCTCTGGAACGTTGGCTCTACGAGCACCTCGATACACCCGTCTATGAGCCGCTCTACCTGCACACGCCGCTGGAAGCGTGTCGAAAGCTCTCGCCATGCCTGGTGGCTCTGGAGCCGGGCAGCCTGGTCTGGGAGAGGTTCCTGGAACAGGGCGCGGTCGAGAGCTGGGGCTGGCTCATGGCCAGCGATGCCTCGCTGGAGGAACTCGCGGCGCATCTGCGCTGGCTGTTGTTTGTCGAGCACCCCCTGGAAGGCGAAAAGATACTACGGCTGGCCTCGGCCCAAGTCGTGCACTGCCTGCTCGAGGCGGAGCCGGAGCCCTCGCAAAGCCCGCTCCTGGGGGTGATCGGCGCGCTATGGTTGCCGATAGCCGAAGACGACGGCATCACCTGGCGCCATCTGACCAACACCCAGGGTGAGCCGGTACGGCACCGGAAGCGCTTCAGGCTGCAGCCAGCACATCTCGAATCGCTGAGTCGTATCGCCTGGCAGCGTTTCGCCGGAGAGCTGGCACAGCACCTCCAGGCATTCTTCGCCCACGGCCCGCTGATCAGCGAATGCGGGACGGCTGGCATGGCCGCTCGGCGGGTCATCGATACCACACGGGAGCTGGGCTTCACCGGTCGGCGCGCCCACTACTACATGGCCAACATCCTGGGGGCCTATGGTCCGGCGGCCCTGGATGAACAGCGCATGCCGGATCTGGCTCGGCACGTCACCCAGACCAGCGGCACCCCCATGGAGCGACTCAAGGCCGCCGCCACCGAGGCCCGGCGGCTAGCGAGCAGGGAGAGCAAGGCATGAGCACCGACATGGAAGCCGCCAACCGCGTCGCGGAGAGCCGGAACGATAACGACCCGGGCCAAGAGCAGGGGCTCTGCCCTCTTACGCGCGGTGAGCTGCAGCTGGTCCCGGTGCGGTATGCCCTGGTCGAGGCGCCCGAGGCGGATCGGGCCTCGGGCACGCCGGGCTTCCGGCCCGTTCATGACGGCAGTTTCCGTCGCTGTGGCGTACGGCCGGTACGGGAAGGCTGGCTCTACCTGGTACACAGCTCAACGCCCGATGAGCTGCAGGTCTTCGAGGTCAAACCCGATGGCAGCGGCGATGCGATCATCGTCGAGCGCGAGGGCAGCATCCAGGTGCTGTTCAGTCCCTTGGCGCTGACGGCCGTGCACCAATCGATGCTGCTTAAACCTGCCTTCCGCGATCAGGTGATGACGCGGGTCAACGTTGGCGCCTACTGTCCGGGGGCGGGTACCGCTCACCTGCTCGATCCCGATGCCCTGGCCGACGTCCTGGCGGACGACCATGGCGAACACCGCGCGACCCCCAGCGCCCCGACCGAGCAGGACGGCGACCCGCTCGACCCGGGCAGCTACGCCTGGTGCGACGCGGAAGGCGAACACGCCGAGTGGCAGCGTGCGCGCGCCGCCGAGATCAAGGCGGCTATCCAGGGGGGCTTTCAGCAAGACAGCGCCTGCCTGGTAGTGGACGATATCGCCGGACGTATCAAGGACCTCGCCCAGGCGTGGGCCTGCCTGGCGGAACAACAGGGCCAGTGGGTCGACGAGAACGCGGTGGCGCTCTTCTCGGCACGAACCATCGAAGGCCTGATGTCGTTGAACCTGGCGCCTCACATTGCCAATGCAGGCGACGGCAATATTCCTGAGTGGCTGAGCGAAGCCAGTTATGCCGAGCGTAACGACCTGGAGTCGCTCGCCGAGCTCTATTCGCAGCATCGCGAAGCCATAGAGCAGGTCACTGCCCGTTCAGGCGGCCACCCGGGCTTCATTGGCGGGGCGCTGGCGCCCAACGGCATCGTCGACGTGATCCGCCGGCAGGCGATGGAAGACTTCCTGGCCTATGCCACCCCGATGCAGGCGCAGTGGCAGAGCGAGTATCACCGTATCGGGGCCGACCTGGCCGCCATACTGCCCACCTGGCACACCCAGGCCCTGCTGCTCGACCGCGAAGAGGAGCATCACATCCTGCTGACCTGCCTGCTGGAAAAGCAGGCCGTCGAGACCCTGCTGGCCTGCGGGCAGGAGGACTTCCTGTCGAGCTACTACGCCGGCGACGACCCGGTACCGGCACACCTGATGCATTACGTCCCCACCGCGTCCTTCGTGGAGGGATTCCTTTCCCAAAACACTGGCCTCCAGAAAGCGCTCACCCAGGCGTCCGCACTGATGGGCGCCCAGGGCGCACTCAGCCGCTACCAGCAGTGGCGGGGCGAGGTTGAACATCAGACCGGGCTGCGCTTTCGCAGCGTCGAGGGCCTCTCCGACGAAGCCCGAACCGCCATCGCGGGCGAAGTGCAAATCAAGGAGAAGCTGCTGGGGCAGGCGGTGCTCGGGACGTTGCTCGATGACGTACAGGATGTCGACCTGGGGCAGCGCATCACTACCCTGGCTTCGCGCTTGCCCGATGGGCAACGGCTGATGTTTGCCGAACGTCTGGGGCTGCTCGAGCTCGGCTGGGCCATCCCCGACCGCTCCGTACTGGGCCGCATCCAGCAAGCACTGGACCAGGCGGACTCGGCCGTGGCCAACCTGGCAACCCTTGAGCGCAGGCTCGAGCAGCTCTACCAGGAGCGCCAGGTCGAGTTGGCACGGGCGTCCAGGCGCGGCACCAGCCAGGCGCATCGCCGGGCCGCCGACCGGTTCAATGCCCGCAAAATCCGCGAAAGCCAGGCCGACATCAACCGGCACAGGCGCCTGCTGGGCGAGGCATTCGACGCCCTGGCCGAACACAGCTTCCCCGTCGACAAGGCCAATGGCCACGCCGTCCAGGTCGGCGGCCTGAGCCTGGCCGCCACCCGTGCCGCCCTGGCCGAGCGTGCCGCCGACCGGGCCGTTGCCCGTCAACCAGCCGCGACCCTGAACGACACCTTGAACACCCTGGTGCGCGACGAACAGGGCGAGCTGTCGGCGAGTCGGAGCCTGGGGGTGCTGGTTAATGGGAGCCTGTCGATGCTGGGTATGATCATGACCGGCGTGGCCCTGCGCAATACGCTTGATGCCTGGGGCGAAGAACGCCTCATGGAGCACGCCTTCGCGACGGGCTCTCACGCGACAGGGGCGGCAGCGAGCATCATGGCAATACGAGAAATGATCATCGACGCCCGCCATCGCAACCTCTACCAGGGGCGGGGCTTTCAGCAGGTGGCCTTGGCCGAGACCCGCGCCGCCGCCGGAAGCCCCGCGCAACTGGAGCGCTGGGCAAGGGTTGCCAATGGGGCGATGGGGGCCGTGGCCCTACTGGGTGGCTTTGCAGGTCTCTTAGAAACCTACAAGCAGTACAAACGAATGCAGGGATCAGAAACCCAGGCGGAGCGACTGGCCTTACAGGTTGCCTTTACAGGTGCGGCCGGAGTCGCCGGTGGTGGCTTCTTAATCGGCGGCATGAGCGCGCTTGGCAGGATGCTGGGCAAGCCCGCAGTCGCCTGGCGACTGCTGCTGCTGAAATTCGCCGGCCCCGCCGGCTGGGTGGTGGCGGTTGGCACCGCCCTGCTGATCATCGGCGAGGTGCTGGCCAATCGCTTCTCGTTGAGCCCTGTGCAGCGCTGGTGCCAGCGCAGTCACTGGGGGCGAGAAGATCAGGGCTGGGATCGCGAGGCCCACGAGCGGGAACTGGCCCGACTTGGCGATACCGATCTCACGGTGGAACGGCAGGGGCAGGCCGAGCCCCATGGCGGCCCGGGGCCCGGGCCGGCAGGCACCGACCTCGCCATACGCATTGGCTTGCCCGGGCTTGACGCCCCCAATGCGGAAAACCTCGCGCTGGGCCTCTGGGGCGTCACCCCTCGCCTCAAGGAAATGACCCGAGACTTTCTCGAACATGCCGAGCTCGAAAACCAGGGCTCGAGCTATGCCCTGCACTACCATTTCGATCCCGAAACATTGGCCGAATGCCACGAGTTCCGCCTCGTCATCCGCACGAAGGGCCCCGAAGCATCCACCACCCGGGTCTTCCAGTTGCATCGCCGCGGCACATCGCTCTCCGATGAGTGGAGGGAGATCTCCGCCCTCGGCGATCGTTTCCTCACGCGGTACCAAGTGGGCAACTGGCCGGACATGCCCCTGACGCCCTGGCCGTGACAACAAGGGACAGGACCTCCATGCCCAGATCAACCATCGACGATACGTTACCCCCTATGCGCGCCGGCGAACGGGAAAGCCGCGCCGGCGGCGAGCAGTACTGTCTCAGCCCTCTGCCGCTGCCCACCGACAGCGAACATGGCGTGGACGTGGCCCACATCGACGTTCGCCGCGACGAGGTCACGATGGACCTGCGCCAGGCTGCCAGCCTCGATAGCGTCCTGATTACGGGGCATATCTTTAGTGTCGGCCTGACGCTAATTTCGGGACTGGGGCTCCTTTTCTCCCTGAGTGCGGTGTACAAGGGCTCACTGCCCTTGGAGTTGGTTGCAGGGGGGCTGGGAAGCATTTACGCGGTTATATTGTTTCCTCTTTTTGCCGGCATTCTCTATCCCGATGTCGTACTGAGACGCATCCCCCCCATCCGCCTCCATCGCCAACGCCGGGAGGTGGCCTTCGTCGTGGATGCCCCCGGGCGGCGCTTCTGGCTGCCCGACCCAACCAACATGTGGTTGATGGCTTCTTCGGGTGTCATTGCCTCGCTGACCGGAATTATGGTTTTTGTGGACGTGTTCGAATGGATGGCGAATCCAGATACGGTCTTCCCTCTCAAGGTACTGCTGATCCACATCGCCTCCTTGGCCTTCCTGCCTCTCTATCCCTATTTCCATGACTTCTGCCGCAAGCTCGTCGGCCAACAGCGCCAGACCGTGTTGGTGCCCTGGGAGGACGTGATCGCGGTCTGCGGGTTCAACCCCAGCCTCAGCGCCGGGGCCGTCACCGGCTTCGGCTGGAACTTCGCTCTGATGCCGCCCGATCCGGAACGACCCGGCTATACCCTGCCCGGGGCCGGCATCATCGTCGGGGTCGGCGGCCTCCCGGGCGCGCTGGCCCAGTGGGAGTACATCCGCCGCTTCATGGAGGAGGGGCCCGAGGCCATCACCTCTTCCGCCCGGGAGTGGGGCCTCGAGTGGTACGACGCCTACGTGGCCCGGGAAAAGGCCGAGTGCGAACGCACCCACGACAAGGCCCGCTGGCGGCGCTTTCGGCGCGAGCAGTGGTGGAATCATGCACGCTTCGCCCACTGGTACACCGAGTACCGCATGAAGCATGTGCTGCCCAAGGCGGTGCCCAAGGGCTGGCTGGCGGGATGGTCCAGGCCCCTTCCCCGGGACCAGTGGGCCCGACCTTCGCGCGAACTCACTGAACTCGGCGAGAAGCTGCGGCAGGCCTACCAGCGCGGCGAGAAGTTCATCGAGATGGGCAATATCGAGAAACGCTTTGGGGTCGAGGTGGAGCCCTCCCCAGGTACGGCTTATCGCACACTGCCATTTGCGGCCAGCGCGGCCTGAGCCGGCGCCATGAGCCAGACACCAACCGTTACGCTGCTCCAGGCTGCCCAGCCCAGAGCTGGCCTGTAAAAGGTATGCGGCGGCAAAGGAGTAAGGCCATGGACCAAGGCTCATGGATGATGATCGATGGGGCGGTCAACCCCGGGCCATGGCGTCCTGCGTGGCACGGCCTACGCGGCGTTCGCGGGCGACTCCCGCGGCTGGCCGACTGGGCCGGCGACCTGGACGAGGAACTCGGCCACCTCTACCGGCTGCTCTACGAGCCGCGCATCCGGCTGGAGGCCCGCCAGGCCCGTAACCCCCGCTCCGGCGATGTCCACCACTACCGTGTCCTGCTGGTCACCTTCCCCGGCGCCACGCCCTTCCCGGGCATGTTCACTCTGGAGGCCACCGAGCGCTGGCGCACCGGGCTGGTCCGGCATGACGAACGCAGCCGGACCATCACCGAAAAGGATCTCGACCTCGACATCGGTGGGGCGGAGGCGCCCGACGGCCCCGTCTACCGACTCATCTACCACGACACCCGGGACGGCGACCGGCTGAGCTCCCTCTCCGGCACCCTGTACTATCGCCCGTTCCCCGATCTCACCCTGCCTCCCATCCGGATCAACTAGCCATGCACCACCTGCGCCGGTTCTTCGCCGATCTCTCCCGCAATATCGGGCTCGCCGACGAGGTCATCACCCTGCGCCCCGACCGGCGCGCGGCCGCCCAGCCCATGCAGGCCGGCGACGTCCAGGACCAGACCGAGCACTACCTCGATATCACCACCGGAAGCTCAAGGGGCCTGTGGACCGGGTTTTGGGGATGGGGAACGCTGATGGGTCTAGTAGTGATGTCACCCAACTTTTTCCACGGGGGAGAGAGAGCGGTATTCGCTTTGCAGGTCAATGGAGCCATGGCCGGCGTCACCCTGGTCTTCTTCCTGCTCGAGGTCTTCTGGCCCGCGGCCCTGCCCCTGCGCTTCAATCGCCGCACCCGCGAGGTCTACTTCCAGGACGGCAAAAAGCTCTACCACACCCCCTGGGACGAGGCCGTCGCATGGCTGCAGGAAACCCGCCAGGTCACCCACCATGCCGGCGTCAACCGGCTCACCCCCCTGCAGATCCTCCTCCAGCGCTTCCAGCAGCCCGACGAGGTCATCGCCGTCAATCTCAACCTTCCCATGGGCCACACCGCCCAGACCCAGGCCATGCTCTGGGAGTACCTACGCTGTTACATGGAAAACGGCCCCTGGTTCGACGAGCAGGGCCGAAACACCCCCGAATCCACCCGCCAGGCGGTGCGCAAACGCTTCGCCCAGCGCAATCGCACGGGCAAGATCGACATCGAACTCCACCGGGAGTTGGTCGACATGGGCATCATGACCCGCGACCGCATGTGGTTCACCAACGCCTTCCAGGCCGTCATGCTGCCCGCCCTCGTCCTGCGCGACTTTGTCTGGCAGTTGGCCCAGCGCCGCGCCGCCCGCAGCCAGTGGCACCCGCTCGTGCGCGAACGCTGCCGCGCCGACGGCCCCACCTCCCGACTCTACGACATTGAGCGCGACCAGGGCCTGCACCCCGACGCCCCGCAAACCCTCGATCCCCACACCCAGCGTCGCTCTTCTCCGCACGAACCATCGAAGGCCTGATGTCGTTGAACCTGGCGCCTCACGTTGCCAATGCAGGCGACGGCAATATTCCTGAGTGGCTGGGCGATCCGCCAGCAACGCCCAAATCTGCAGTTCCCCGCCACCGTGCGCAGTCTGACCCCCGAAACGGACACGTCATCATGATCCGCAACGCACCCCACTCCGAATCGCTGGCAGCACGCATCAATGGCGCCGAGCGCCAGCGATCGATGGGCGCGCAGGGCGCCATGCTGCGCCACCGAATCCATGACCGGATGACGTCCCCGGCGCTGTTGGGTTCGGCTGCCGGCCTGGGCTTTCTGCTCGGAAATCGCCATCGAGTTGCCCAGCCCGAAGTCCACGCCTCAATGCCGAACTGGCAGCGGGAAGAGCGCTGTATTCGTGTGTGATCTCGGTATGTTCGCGAGCGTACCGACCCCAGGCTGGGGTCGCCCTATTGTGGCGTAGAGTCAGTAGCTTAAGCGTCATGATGCGAGACTCGGGCTCTGGTTTAGGAGCTAAAATCCGATGACAACCAATCTGAAAGCCGTGAATCTTGCCCTGCAGGGCGGTGGCGCGCATGGTGCGTTCACCTGGGCGGTGCTGGACCGCATTCTCGAGGACGGCCGGCTGTCCATATCAGGCCATTGAGATCGATGGTGTGCCGTACTGGGATGGTGGCTACATGGGCAATCCGTCTCTGTTCCCCTTTCATGGCGCGACCGACACCGACGATGTCGTGGTGATCCAGATCAATCCAATCAAGCGCAAGGGCACACCAAGGACGCCGCAGGAGATTGAGCACCGGATGAACGAGATCAGCTTCAACGGCAGCCTGCTAAGGGAACTTGGCTCGATAGACTTCGTCGATCGCTTGATCCGCCAGGGCAAGCTTTCGACAGACGACCACCCTTAGGTGCGCGTGCATATCATCGAAAACCAGGCGGGAGCTGAAGCCGCTGAGCGCCTCGTCGTGTATGAACGTCGAATGGGCGTTTCTCACCAAGCTGCGTGACATGGGCCGCGACACCGCGACACGCTGGCTGGACGAGAACTTCGCTGGCATCGGCGAGCGTTCCACCGTCGACCTGCACGAGATGTTCCAAGGCATTGGAGCGGAACACCAGGGAGGGTTGGCGCACGGACAGCATCAGCCGGTGCGGAGACCCGGCGGCGGGCCCCCGCCGACGATCCCAAGCAAAACCAACACGCCGATCACCAACACAACCACACCAATTACGACCCGGAACGGTTTGAGAGCCTTGCCTGCACGCGCGAGGTGACTACCAATGGCGGGGATCTTCGCAAGCGCGCTGGCCGCTAATAGGAGGCCAGCCACAATTAGCACCAGCCCCGTGACACTCATAACGTTAAGCACACCGACTATCAGAGCGACAACACCGATCACGGCCTCGAAAGGGGTAAGCTTGCCAACGACCTTGGCCCCAGCCGACCCCCTACCAATGATGGGTGTAATCAGCAGCAACCCCGCAAGTATCGCAACGATACCTTCAATCACTATTCTCTCCCCGTTTAGATCCGCTTAAGCAAAGTCGCCCGTGCATCCGCCGTTGCTACTTGCGGGAGGAGTCCATATACGACTTGCTAGGCGCTGGCGCCCCCGAAACATACCTTCCGTACTGAGGTCTTCGTCGAATTCCGGCCAGTAGATGCCGTAGCCGGCACAGGCTCAATCCAGGACGTCGCAGGGCAGTCGTCCCGATCTAAGTGGGCATCACTCCTACGGGGCGGGTTTCAATGAAGGTAGTCGAAACCCGGCTACCCGCCAACCGGTTGGTTTGGTCGGGTTCCTCGTTGCACTCCCCCATCATGGACACCTCCCTCCTTCCGGCTACCGCCGTCGCAGGTTGATCGCCTACCCCCTCGGGCAAGCCGAAAGCCTTCACGCGGAAACCAACAAAAAACCTGTTGTACAATCGGGCCCATGACTGAGCACAGCGATACCATGCACATCCGGGTCAATGGAGAGGACCGCGAGGTCCGCACCGGCATCACCGCCGCCGAGTTGCTGGAGGAGATGCAGTTGGGCGGCCGGCGACTGGCCCTGGAGGTCAACGAGGACATCGTCCCGCGCAGCCGCTTTGAGCAGCACCGCCTGCAACCCGGCGACCGCGTCGAGGTGGTCCAGGCCATCGGCGGCGGCTGACCCGCAGCGTTATCGCACCCCTTGTTCCAGCCCCTCTATTCAGGAGCAGATTGGCCCATGGAAGCCTCGCAGGACACCTTCACCGTTGCCGGCCGAACCTTTCAGTCCCGTCTGCTGGTGGGTACCGGCAAGTATCGCGATCTGGACGAGACCCGCGAGGCCATCGAGGTCAGCGGTGCGGAGATCGTCACCGTCGCCATCCGCCGCACCAATATCGGCCAGAACCCGGACGAGCCCAACCTGCTCGACGTCATCTCCCCCGAGCGCTACACCCTCCTGCCCAACACCGCCGGTTGCTACACCGCCAAAGACGCGGTGCGCACCTGCCGCTTGGCGCGGGAGCTGTTGGACGGGCACAACCTGGTCAAACTGGAGGTGCTCGGCGACGAGAAGACCCTCTACCCGGACATCCCCGCCACCCTGGAGGCGGCGGAGCAGCTGGTGGCGGACGGTTTTGACGTGATGGTCTACACCAGCGACGACCCGATCACCGCCAAGCGCCTGGAGGAGGTCGGTTGTGTCGCGGTGATGCCCCTGGGGGCGCCCATCGGCTCCGGGCTGGGTATCCAGAACCACTGGAACATCCTGACCATCGTCGAGAATGCCTCGGTGCCGGTGTTGGTGGATGCCGGCGTGGGGACCGCCTCCGATGCCTCCGAGGCCATGGAGCTGGGCTGTGACGGGGTGCTGATGAACACCGCCATCGCCGGGGCCCAAAGACCGGTGCTGATGGCCAGCGCCATGCGCAAGGCGGTCGAGGCAGGGCGCGAGGCCTACCTGGCCGGGCGCATCCCGCGCAAGCGGTTTGCCAGTGCCTCCAGTCCGCTGGAAGGCACCTTTTTCTGACATGGAGCGCCGCGCAGACGCTGCCACCGGCAAGCGCCCGATCCGCAGCTTCGTGCGCCGGGAGGGGCGGCTGACCGCCGGGCAACAACGGGCACTGGAGCTGCTCTGGCCGGCGTTCGGGCTGGAACGGCCGCCTGCCGGCCAGCCGCTGGATTTGGATCGCGCCTTCGGCCGGCGGGCGCCGAGGATCCTCGAGATCGGCTTCGGCAACGGCGAGTCGCTGGCCGAGCAGGCGGCCACCCACCCGGAGCGGGATTACCTGGGTATTGAGGTGCACCGGCCCGGCGTCGGTCACCTGCTGATGGAGGTGGAAAAGCGCCACTTGGGCAACGTACGGGTAATGATGGCCGATGCCGCCGAGGTGCTGGCGCACCATATCCCGGACGGGAGCCTGCACGGCGTGCAGCTCTTCTTTCCTGACCCCTGGCCGAAGAAGCGCCACCACAAACGCCGGCTGGTTCAGCCACAGTGGGTGCGGGCGGTGGCGGCCAAGCTCGCACCCGGCGGTTTTCTGCACCTGGCCACCGACTGGGCGGACTATGCCGAGCACATGCTGGATGTGCTGGAGGCGGAGCCGGACCTGGAGAACACCTGCGGCCCGCGCCAGTTCAGCCCGCGGGGTGAGCGTCCCGAGACCAAGTTCGAGCGGCGGGGCTTGCGCAAAGGCCACCAGGTGTTCGACCTTTACTATCGCAAGCGCGAGCATCCAGGCTGACACCACATCGCGCCCGAGGAACAAGGGGGGCTCATGGAGTACCGCAAACTGGGTCATACCGATATCGAGGTCAGCGCCCTCTGCCTGGGCACCATGACCTTCGGCGAGCAGAACACCGAGGCCGAGGCCCATGAGCAACTGGACCAGGCCCTCGCCCGGGGGATCAACTTCATCGACACCGCCGAGATGTACCCGGTGCCGGCCAAAAGCGAGACCGGCGGCCGCACCGAGCGCTATATCGGCAGCTGGCTGAAGCGGCGCCGGCGCCGCGAGGACGTGGTGCTGGCCACCAAGATCGCGGGGCCGGGCCTGGAGACGGTACGTGAGGGGAGGACCCGCTACACCCACGCCCACCTGGTGGAGGCGGTGGAGGGCTCCCTGCAACGGTTGCAGACCGACTATATCGACCTCTACCAACTGCACTGGCCGGAGCGGAAGACCAACTATTTCGGCAAGCTGGGCTACCAGCCCGATCCGCGGGAGCCGGACCCCATCCCGCAGCTTCGCGCCACCCTGGAGGCGCTTTATGACCTGGTGGAGGCGGGCAAGATCCGCCACATCGGGCTGTCCAACGAGACCGCCTGGGGGGTGATGCGCTGCCTGTGGTTGGCCGAGCAGCAGGATCTGCCGCGCGTGGTCAGTGTCCAGAACCCCTACAACCTGCTCAACCGCAGCTACGAGGTGGGTCTCGCCGAGGTCTCCCACCGCGAGGGTGTGGGGCTGATGGCGTACTCGCCACTGGCCTTCGGGGTGCTCAGCGGCAAGTACCTGGACGGCCGCTGGCCCGAGGGGGCCCGTCTGTCGCTGTTCGAACAGTTCCAGCGCTACACCGGGCAGCGCGGGGTGCAGGCGACCGCCGATTATGTGGCCCTGGCCCACCGCTTTGGCCTGGATCCGGCACAGATGGCCCTGGCCTGGGCCACCTCACGCCCCTTCGTGACCAGCACCGTCATCGGTGCCACCGATCTGAACCAGCTGGAGACCAACATCGACAGCATGGACCTGACCCTGGACGATGAGCTGCTGGAGGCCATCGACGCCGTCCACGCCGGCAACCCCAACCCCTGCCCCTGATAGGGCAGCGCGGTTGACCGCGTCCGGGGCACACCCTAGGATTAGTGCTGTCAAGGACGACGCGACGTGCTAACCCTACCCAGCATCCACCCGGAGGCGTGATCATGGATGATCCGACGCTCAACCCCTCCCCGGTCCGCCCGGCCGCTGCGGCCGCGCCGCGGGGCACCCCCGCACCCTCGCTTCTCTCTGAGCCCTTGCACGATGCCACGACCGGACCGCTGGCCGCCGTCAACGAGCACCTGCACCGGCTTCACCCCCCACCGCCGGGCGGCGGGGCGCCTGCCCGCTGGAGCACCACCGGCGGGCAGGCCCGGACGCGGCCCGACGGCGCGGGGGAGAGCAGCGTTGCGGCACTGATAAAGGCCCTGGACGGTCTGCCCGCCGAGCCGGGTCTGCTGGGGCTGGATGTCACCGATGTGCGCCAGTGCCGGGCGCTGCTCGACTACTGCGCGCTGATTGCGGCCACCCTGGCCCGCGACCCGATGGGCCGCCGCTGGCTCTATCGCCGGCTGCGGGATCGCAGCGGCCTGCTGGGCCTGGCCCCCTTTAACTTCCAGCCGGCGCTGGCACGGCTGCTGGACGCACTGGCCGGGCGCCTCCAGCGGCCCGCTGGCGGCGGAGGCAGCGGCCTCCCATCCGCCCACCCCGGTGGGGACCGGCCCGCTCCCCAGACCGTGCTGGACCTGAAGGCGTTGCAGGCCCATCCCCTCTACCGGGCCCTGCCCGAGAGAACCCGGGCCGCCATCCGCGCCCTGCGCCGGGTGGCAGGTGGACCGGAGCCGACCAGCTGGGAGGCCCTGGCCGGCTATCTGCTGCCGGCGCTCTGCCGGGAGGCGGACGGGCGGCACAGCCTCGCCTTCTCCTTACTGGTCCTCCTGACCCAGGGCTCCCGCACGATCGGGACGGCGCTCGAGCTCCAGCGCGACGATCACCATGTGCAGTGCCACCGGGCCTGGCGACGCCACCCTTTCTTGCTCCAGGGCGCTGTCCAAAGCCGTGCGCAATGCCTCCAGGGCTGTGCGCCCGTGCGGGACGCCCCCTGGCAGGCCCGGGAGCACAGCCGCTCGCGGGCGCTGCTGACCCTCTACCGGAAAAACCTTCGCCGCCTGCTGCTGGCCGCCCCCCAACGGTTCACGGTGGTACGACCCGGCGCACTGTCGCGCGACCCCGGGGCCCGGGCGCGGGCCCTGCTGGCAGTCCTGGACAGAACCGAGGGCAGTGCCGTGGCCGCATCCATTGGCGCCGATAAGCCCACCCACCCGGCCTTACGCCACTGGCTGGAGGAGGGTGCGGAGGCCCCGCCTTTGCTGATGGCCGGAATGGCACTGACCAACGCCTGCGCCAATCGCGGCCTGCTGGGTGACAGCACCGCGGAGCGGGCCCTGGGCCGGCAAGTGATCGACAGCGGCTGGGCCACCCTGGCGCTATGGTTGGCTCGCCTGTGCGCCAATCACGGGGCGAGGGAGACGGGCTCCCCGGCATGGATGGTCGCCGGGGCTGCGATGGCAACCATCACCGGCCTGGGGCGGGAGCGGGCGTAGCGCCCGCGGGGCTCAGTGCGCCTCCGGGCGCGGGTAGTCACGCTGCAGCGCCGCCAGCGCCCGGATCCGCTCCCGGGTCACCGCCTCGGCAATCTGGCGGCCCTTGAACCCGGCCTGGACGAAGGGCCGGGCGGTGACCGCCGCGGCGACCCGGTAAGCCTCGCGCAGAAACCTGGCCTGGGGATAGGGCTGATCCTCCAACCCCAGTCGGCCGCGGGCATCGGCCTCACAGGCGAGTAGGAAGGGCTCCAGGCGGGCCTGCCGGCGGAACAGATCGAGCCCTTCGAGCAACTTCAGCAGGGTGCTGGCGCGCAGCTCGAAGGCCCGGTGGGCCTGCAGGTGATACCGGCAGACCAGGCGGGCCAGGTCGCGGCACTCGCGGGGGGCACGCAGGCGCTCGCAAAGCGCCTCCACCAGGGGCACGCCGCGGTGTTCGTGGGCCGGATGGCGGGGCCAGACCTGCGAGGGCGTGGTCGCCTTGCCCAAATCGTGCAGCAACACCGCCCAGCGCACCGGCAGGTCACCGCCCAGGCGGGCCGACTGCGCCAGCGCCAACAGGGTGTGCTCGCCGGTATCCCCCTCCGGGTGGTAGGCCTCCGGCTCGGGGATCCCGAACAGCCGGTCGAGTTCCGGCAGCACCCGGGCCAGCGCACCGCATTCGCGCAGCACCCGGAAGAACGGGACCGGTGTGTCCTCGAGCAGGGCGCGGGAGAGTTCCTGCCAGACCCGCTCGGGGACCAGGGCATCCACCTCGCCATCGGCAACCATCTTGCGACAGAGCGCCAGCGTCTCGGGGGCGACGCGAAAACCCAGCGGCTGGAAGCGGGCGGCGAAGCGGGCCAGCCTGAGGATCCGCACCGGGTCCTCGGCGAAGGCCGGGGAGACGTGGCGCAGCAGGCGCTGCTCCAGGTCGCGGCGACCATCGTAGGGATCGATCAGGGTGCCGTCGTCGGCACGGGCCATGGCGTTGATGGTCAGGTCCCGCCGGGCCAGGTCCTGCTCCAGGGTCACCTCCGGGCTGGCGTGGAACGCGAAGCCGTGGTAGCCACGCCCGGTCTTGCGCTCGGTGCGCGCCAGGGCGTACTCCTCGTGGGTCTCGGGGTGGAGAAAGACGGGGAAGTCCTGACCCACCGGGCGGTAGCCGCGCTGTTTCAGGTCCTCAGGCCGGGCGCCCACCACCACCCAGTCGCGCTCCCGGACCTCACGGCCCAGGAGTTGGTCCCGCACGGCGCCACCGACCAGGTAGACCTTCACGGGTCAGCGACGGGCCTCGCGGCGCAGGGACTGGTAGCGGTTGTTTTTCTCGTGCGGGCCAAGAAAGGTCGGGACCACCGCCTCCACCGCCGTGGGGTGGATGCCCAGCTTGGGCAGGCCGTTGTCGTCGGAGACATTGGGCACGGTGGCCGAGAGGTAGTTGTCCAGGCTGTAGGGCTTGCCCGGGACCAGGCCGAGCAGGCGGGCGTTCAGCCGCGACATGCCGTCGGACAGCGGCACGATGTGGCGCCGGATGCCGGCGATGCGCGCGGTGTATCGCACCAACGCCTCCAGGGTGTAGCGCTTCGGGCCCACCAAGTCGTAGACCTGGCCGCCGGTGGCCTGATCCTCCAGGCAACGGATGAAGGCGCTGGCCACGTCGTTGACCCACACCGGCTGAAACTCCGCATGCGGGGTGGGCAGGAACATGAACCCGGGGGAGAGCCGGAGCAGGCCGGCGAAGCGGTTGAAGAAGCTGTCTCCGCTGCCGAACACCACCGAGGGCCGGAAGGCAGTCACAGACAACCCGTCGCCGTGGGCCGCTATGGCCAGCCGCTCCCCCTCGCCCTTGGTCTGCTGGTAGAGGCTCGGACCCTCGGGGTCGGCCCCCAGTGCGCTCATGTGCAGGTAACGGCCGACGCCGGCCCGCTGACAGGCGGAGATGACCCGGCGCGGCAGCTCCACGTGGGCGCGGCGGAAGCCCTCACCCTTGGGACCGGAGAGCTCGTTGAGGATACCCACCAGGTTGATGACCGCGGTGCAGTCCTGGAAGGCCTCGACCAGCGCGTCCTCGTCGTTGACGTTCAGCTCCACCACCTCGACATTGGGCACCGGCAGCAAGTGGCGGCTGCGCTCGCGGTGGCGGGTGGGCACGATCACCCGGTGACCGTCGCGGCCGAGCCGCCCGGCGATGGTGGTGCCGATGAACCCGGAGCCGCCGAGGATACAGATGGTGTGCTTGGCCATGAGTCGGTCCCTGCCTCTTTCTGTTATCGTTAAACGCTTTCGCAGACGGTGTGGCTTATCCAGGCATTGTAAGCCACCGCGACTGGGGGAAAAAGCACCGCCCCAACGGGAGAGACACGTTGCTTGATATCCTGGTCTACCTGGCCGCGGGCGCCGTCGCCGGTCTGCTGTCGGGGCTGTTCGGCATCGGCGGTGGGGTCATTATCGTCCCGGTGCTGCTAGCCCTGTTCGCCCTGCGCGAGGTGCCGGCATCGGTGATCATGCACATGGCGGTGGGCACCTCCCTGGCCACCATCGTCTTCACGGCCATCAGTTCGGTCCGCTCCCACTGGCGGCGCGGCGGAGTGCTCGTGCCGGTGTTCCTCCGCCTGGCGGCGGGGATGTGCCTGGGTTCCGTGCTGGGGGCGCTGATCGCCGGCCAGATGAGCGGGGCACTGCTCAAGGCGGCGTTCGGGGTCTTCCTGCTGGCGCTCGGTCTTCAGCTCGCCTTCGGGCGAGGGCCGCGCCCCGGCCCTCGCCCGGCCACGCCCAGCGCCCTCATCCTGGCGCCTGCCGGCTCGGCCATCGGTGCGGTCTCGTCGCTGCTGGGGATCGCCGGCGGGGCGATGACCGTGCCGCTGCTGGCCCGCCTGGGGATACCCATGCGCCAGGCGGTGGGCACCTCGGCCGCCTGTGGGCTGCCCATCGCGCTGGTGGGGGCGGCGGCCTTCATGGCAACCGGGTTCGGTCATCCCGACCTGCCGCAGAGGGCCATCGGCTATGTCTATTGGCCCGCCTTCCTGGGGATCATCGCTATGAGCCTGTTCACCGCACCGCTCGGCGCCCGGCTCGCGCACCGGTTACCCCAACACATCCTGCAGCGCGCCTTCGCGCTGCTCCTGATCGTGCTGGGCCTGAACCTCCTGCGTCCACTGCTCCTCAGCGGCTGAGGCGGGCGCCGCCAGAAAAGCCGCTCGTGCTCAGAAGCGCAGGCTAACCCCCACCTGGAAGCCGTCGGCCACGCGCTCATCCCGCAACCCGCGCTCCATGTTGAAACGCAGGTAGCGATAGCCGGCATACAGGCTGGCCGCCTCGGTGATCTGTGCCTCCAGCCGCCCGGTGAGATCGGTGACCCGATCGGCGTCGCCGAAGGTGGTGATCTTCGGTGCAACCGTGCCGCTGAGGATCAGCGCCAGGGGAATGTCCGTGGGGATACCGAACCGGGCCGAGGCGCCCACACCCAGTGCGCCGACGGATTTGCTGGGCCGGTCCAGCCGGCCGCCGTAGGCCTTGACCCCGGCGCCCAGCTGCACCGGGCGGTACCCCTCACGGGCGTGACCGCGGACCGACAGCGAGCCGGTGGCCACGTAGTCATCGTTGTCGTTGTACAGAAAGCCCAGTCCCCAACGGGCCTGGCTGGCCTGGAAGGGCTGACCGGCCGGCATGGAGAAGTTGATCTCCGCCACCTCATCACTGAGGCCGATGTCCAGCTCCCGGGCCGAGACACCGCTGGCGGCGGTGAGGGCCAGACAGGCGACTAAAAGCTTACGAACCATGGTTACTCCTCTCAATGACGGCCCAGATGACCGGCCTGAGCCTCGCGTCAACTCAGGCCCAGCTTCTTTTCCAGGTAATGGATATTCATGCCCCCGGCCTGGAAGCCGGCGTCATCCATGATGTCCTGGTGCAGGGGGATGTTGGTCTTGATGCCGCTGATCACCACCTCGGACAGGGCCGTGCGCATGCGCGCGATGGCGCTCTCGCGGTCCTCGCCATGGGTGATCAGCTTGCCGATCATGGAGTCGTAGTAGGGCGGCACCTTGTACCCGCTGTAGATGTGCGAATCCACCCGCACCCCGGGCCCGCCCGGGGCATGGTACTGGTCGATAGTCCCCGGGGAGGGCAGGAAGCTGCGCGGATCCTCGGCGTTGATCCGGCACTCCACCGCGTGCCCGCGGATCTCGATGTCCTCCTGGCGGTAACGCAGCGGCTGGCCACTGGCCACCAGGATCTGCTCCTTGACCAGGTCCACGCCGGTGATCATCTCGGTGACCGGGTGCTCCACCTGCAGACGGGTGTTCATCTCGATGAAGAAAAACTCGCCGTCCTGGTAGAGGAACTCGAAGGTGCCTGCCCCCCGGTAGTTGATCTGGCGGCAGGCATCGGCGCAGCGCTCGCCGATGAAGCGGCGCTCCTCCTCGGTGATCCCGGGTGCGGGCGCCTCTTCGACCACCTTCTGATGGCGCCGCTGCATGGAGCAATCGCGCTCGCCCAGGTAGATGGCGTTGCCCTGACCGTCCGCCAGCACCTGGACCTCCACGTGGCGCGGGTTGTCCAGGTACTTCTCCATATAGACGGTGCTGTCGCCGAACGCGGACTGGGCCTCGGTCTGGGTGAGGGAAATGGCATTCAGCAGCCCGGCCTCCGAGCGCACCACGCGCATGCCGCGGCCGCCGCCGCCGGCCGCGGCCTTGATCAGCACCGGATAGCCGATCTCGCGGGCGATGCGCAGGTTGGCATCGGCGTCATCGGTGAGCGGACCGCCGGAGCCGGGGACACAGGGGATGTCCGCCGCCAGCATGGCGCGGATGGCGGCCACCTTGTCCCCCATGATACGGATGGTCTCCGCCTTTGGGCCGATGAACACGAAACCGGACTGCTCCACCCGCTCGGCAAAGTCGGCGTTCTCGGAGAGAAAACCATAGCCCGGGTGGATGGCCATGGCGTCCGTGACCTCGGCGGCGCTGATGATGGCCGGGATGTTCAGGTAGCTCTCGGCGGAGGCGGGCGGCCCGATGCAGACCGACTCGTCGGCCAGACGCACGTGCTTGAGGTCACGATCGGCCGACGAGTGCACGGCCACCGTGCGGATGCCGAGCTGACGGCAGGCACGCAGGACCCGCAGGGCGATTTCGCCGCGATTGGCAATGACGATCTTTTCCAGCATGAAGGGCTCCGGGCGGCGACTACCTGATGATGAACAACGGCTGATCGAACTCCACCGGCTGGCCGTTCTCCACCAGCACCTTGGCCACCTCGCCGTCGCGGTCGGCCTCGATCTGGTTGAGCATCTTCATGGCCTCGATGATGCAAAGGGTGTCGCCGGCCTTGACCTTGTCGCCCTCTTCCACGAAGGCCTTGGCCCCCGGGGAGGGGGCGCGGTAGAAGGTGCCCACCATGGGGGAGCGGACCTCGTGCCCGTCGACTTTCGCTTCCGCCTCGGTCTCCGCCGGGGCGGAGCCCGCCGGTGCCGCCGGGCCGTCCGCCGGCGACGGGGCCGGGGGCGGCGCGGGCACCGTATAGGTCTGCGGCGCCTGCGGCGGGGCGCCGCGGGTGATGCGTACCGACTCCTCGCCCTCGTGGATCTCGATCTCGTTGACGCCGGAGTCCTCCAGCAGCTCGATGAGTCGTTTGACTTTTCGGATATCCATCAGTGCTGTCCTCTTGGGCTGCCGTCCAGCCGCTTCAGGGCGGCCTGCAGCGCCAGTTCGTAGCCGTGCACCCCGAGGCCGGAGATCACCCCTACGGCCACGTCGGCCAGGTAGGACTGGCGCCGGAAGGGCTCTCGGGCGTGCACGTTGGAGATGTGGATTTCGATAAAGGGGATGCCCACGCCCAGCAGGGCGTCACGCAGTGCAATGCTGGTGTGGGTCCAGGCGCCGGGATTGATCAGGATGAAGTCCACCCCGGCCCGGCCGGCCTGATGAATACGGTCGATGAGCGCGTGCTCGGCGTTGGTCTGAAAGGCGGAGAAGCGCACGCCGGCCCCGGCGCATTGCTCGCCCAGACGCCGTTCGATGTCGGCCAGGGTATCACTGCCATAGATGCCCGGCTCGCGTGTGCCCAGCAGGTTGAGGTTGGGTCCGTTCAGGAGCAGCAGTTCTGGCATGAGTCCCCGGCGCCAAGCGGTGGCTGACAACATCGCCGCTGATTTTGCGGGATCCGCGTGTTGTTGTCCAGATCGTCGCGAGTTCGCAGAAAATGGCCGCAGGTTGCCGGCGGATCAATACCCCAGATTAGAGCAGGTCCAGCAGCACCGGCTCGATCTGCTCACGGCTCACCTCCCGGTCGAAGACGTGGCGAATGTGGCCTTCGCGGTCGATGATCACCGTCCAGGGCAGGGTCCCGGCCTGGTTGCCAAAGTCCTGTCCGGCGCTCATGGCGGCCTGGCGGCCATACAGGATGGGGTAGCGGATGTCGTGCTCGGCGACGAATTCGGCCACGGCGTCCGGCCGGTCCACCGCCACCCCGATGAACTGTAAACCCCGGTCACCATACTCGTCCTGGAGGCGCTGGAACAGCGGCATCTCCTCGACGCAGGGCGGGCACCAGGTGGCCCAGAAATTCAATACGATCAGCCGCCCATCCCACTCCGAGAGGCTGCGCGGCTGCTCTTGGAGATCGGGCAGGGTGAGATCCGGGCGCGGCTCAGGACGGTCCTGGTCCCAGACCTGATAGCCGAAGACCCCGGCCACCGCGCCGAGAAGGATGACCACCGTAAACAGCAGGGCGCGCGTCATCCCCGCGGCCCCGGCTCACCGTTCAGGGCGGCATCCACCCGCTGCCGAAACTCCTCGGCCCCGAGAAAACCCGAGACCCGCTGGCCGCGAGCCTCGCTGCCGTCGGCGCGGTAGAAGATGATGGCCGGTGGCAGGAAAACACCCAGCGCCTCCAGTAGCGCGCGCTCGGCATCGTCCATGGCGGTGACATCCACCCGCACCAGCTTTGCATCGCTCAGCGCCGCCTGCACGCCGGGGTCAGGGAAGGTCCGGTCCTTGAGCTGTTGGCAGTAGATACACCAATCGGCAGTGACATCGAGCATCACCGGCCGGCCCTCGGCCTGCGCCTGCTCGCGCAGGGCATCCAACTCGTCCAGGCTGTGCGCATCGACCCAGGCAAGTTCCGTCCGGGACTCCCCGCTCAGCCCCGCCAGGGGCTGGCTGAGCTGATGGGCGCCGGTCCCGGCCCCCACCAGGGCGGCGGCGCCCCAAAGCAGCGCCGCCAGCCCCACTGCACGGCCGCTCCAGCGCCACAGCAGCCGGCCACCGCGCAGACGCCAGCCGACCCAGACGGCAAAGGCGATCAGCAGCAGGCCCCAGAGGGCGAGGGCAAAGGCATCGCTCAGCAACCGCTCAATCATCCAGATGGCGACGCCCAGCAGCACGAAACCGAACAGTTGGCGGACGCCGTCCATCCAGGCCCCGGAGCGCGGCAGCCACTTGCCGGCGGCGGTCCCAATGAGCAGCAGCGGCAGCCCCATGCCCAGCGCCATCACGTAGAGCGCCAGCGCCCCGAGACCGACCTCGCCGGTGGTACCGATGAAACTGAGCGCGGCGATGAGTGCCGGGCCGGAGCAGGCCCCGACAATCAGCGCCGAGAGCATGCCCATGACCGCCACCCCCAGCAGCCGCCCGCCCTTCTGGCGGCGGGACAGGGCGTCCAGTCGGTTCTGGAGCACACCCGGCATCTGCACGGTGAACAGGCCGAACATGGCCATAGCCATCAACACCAGGACCAATGAGAACCCGCCCAACACCCAGAGATTCTGCAGCTCGGCCTGAACCACCCGGCCGGTCAAGCCCGCCGCGGCCCCGGCAAGGGCATAGGTAATGGCCACACTCTGGACATAAACGAAAGAGAGCAGCAGCGCCCGCCCGCTGCCGCGCTGGCTGTCACCGGCAATCAGCCCGGAGAGGATGGGGATCATGGGGTAGAGACAGGCGGTGAAGGCCAGCAGCAGCCCGGCGACGAAGAAGCCACCGAGGATCATCCAGGCGCTGCCGTCCTGAAGCAGGCTGGAGAGCCGGCCCTCGGCGCCGCCGGCCGTCCCGCCGCCACCGCCGCCGACACCACTGGCAATAGCGCCCTGCCCATCGAGCCCCAGATCGGCGGTCAGCGGTGGATAACAGACACCGATATCGGCGCAACCGCGGTAGGCCACCTCCAAACGCAGATCGTCGGGCACCGGGCCGTCGAACTGCAGTTGCACCTGCGCCACGCCGCGGAGGATGGTGGTTTGCCCGAAGAAGGGGTCGTCTTTCTCCCGGCCTTCGGGTATGGCCACGTCGGTGAGCGCGACGCCGCCGTTACGCACCTCGAACGCCAACTTCTCACGGTAGAGGTAGTAGCCCTCGGCCACATCCACCGTCAGCAGCAGGCGGTGCTCGCCGATCCGCTCCAGAAAAAGGGGAAAGGCCTCCTCAGCGGGGAGGATTTGCTGCTGGCCCCCGCCCAGTTGATCCAGCGGGTTGGCGCGCGCATCCGCACCCCACAGAGGCAGGGCGAGCAGCAATACCAGCAGCCAGTAGAGCGGCCAGCGCAACGGCGTGGCCGCTGGCAGGGGTCGGGCCAGTGCGGTCATGGGCGTTCCTTAGCGGACATCGGGGTCTGGCAGGTCCTTGGGGTCGTCGTTGTCACCGGCCCCGCCCGCGGTTTCCATGGCGATCCAATGCAGGAAACCGGGCAGGCCCTTTTCCAAAGGGACCCCCACAATCTCGGGAAGTTCATAGGGGTGCTGCTCCAGGATGGCCTGCTCCAGCGCCGGGTAGGCGGCCGCCGAGGTCTTGATCAGCAGTAGCACCTCGGGCTCGGCCTGGGCCTCACCCTCCCAAAAGAACACGGAAGTCAGTCCGGGCACGATATTGACGCAGGCGGCCAAGCGCCTCTCCACCAGCGCGCCGGCCAGTTCCCGCGCCACGGCGTCATCGGGGCAGGTGCAGTAAACCAGGTACTGCTCGGCGGGCATATCGCCACCTCCGGGGCTCTATGGTGTCCGAATTGCGAGACTGGCCTTGAATTCTACCACCGCCGACCCCATTCAGAGGACAGCGCCGCGACAGCGGCTCTTGACTCGAGGGGGGCGGTCACTATCATTAGCACTCACAACTTGAGAGTGCTAACCCTGCCCTCTCTCCAAAACCGCCAAACACGAACGACAGCAAACGCATAAGGGAGTAACAGCCCCATGAACATTCGTCCCCTGCACGATCGCGTGGTCATCAAGCGCATGGAAGAGGAGCGCACCTCCCCCGGTGGCATCGTCATCCCCGATTCCGCCGCCGAGAAGCCCATCAAGGGCGAGGTGGTGGCCGTGGGTAACGGCAAGCTGCTGGACAACGGCGAGACCCGCCCGCTGGACCTGAAGGTGGGCGACAAGGTGCTGTTCGGCAAGTTCGCCGGCACCGAGGTCAAGGTCGATGGCGAGGAGCTGCTCGTCATGCGCGAAGACGACGTCATGGCCATCGTCGAGTAAACCGCTTTCCGCCGAATTCCGTTTTAGAGAGGACAACACACAATGGCAGCTAAAGAGATCCGTTTCTCCGACGACGCCCGCCAGCGCATGATGAAGGGCGTGAACACCCTGGCCAACGCGGTCAAGGCCACCCTGGGCCCGCGCGGCCGCAACGCCGTGCTGGACAAGTCCTTCGGCGCCCCCACCGTCACCAAGGACGGCGTCTCCGTGGCCAAGGAGATCGAGCTGGAGGACAAGTTCGAGAACATGGGCGCGCAGATGCTCAAAGAGGTCTCCAGCCAGACCTCCGACATCGCCGGTGACGGCACCACCACGGCCACCGTGCTGGCCCAGGCCATCCTGCGCGAAGGCATGAAGGCCGTGGCCGCCGGCATGAACCCCATGGACCTCAAGCGCGGCATCGACAAGGGCGTCTCCGCGGCCACCAAGTACCTGGCCGACGAACTCTCCAAGCCCTGCGAGACCGACACGTCCATCGCCCAGGTGGGCTCCATCTCCGCCAACTCCGACGAGTCCGTGGGTCGCATCATCGCCGACGCCATGCAGAAGGTGGGCAAGGAAGGCGTCATCACCGTGGAAGAGGGCTCCGGCCTGGAGAACGAGCTGGACGTGGTTGAGGGCATGCAGTTCGACCGCGGCTACCTCAGCCCCTACTTCATCAACAACCAGCAGTCCATGAAGGCCGAGCTGGAAGACGCCTTCATCCTGCTGCACGACAAGAAGATCTCCAACATCCGCGACCTGCTGCCGCTGCTGGAGAATGTCGCCAAGGCCAACAAGCCGCTGCTGATCATCTCCGAGGACATCGAGGGCGAGGCCCTGGCCACCCTGGTGGTCAACAGCATCCGTGGCATCGTCAAGGTGGCTGCGGTCAAGGCCCCCGGCTTCGGTGACCGCCGCAAGGCCATGCTGCAGGACATCGCCGTGCTCACCGGCGGCACCGTGATCTCCGAGGAAGTGGGTCTGTCCCTGGAGAAGGCCACCCTGGACGACCTGGGCCAGGCCAAGAAGGTGGACGTCTCCAAGGAAGAGACCACCATCGTCGGCGGCGCCGGCCGTCACGACGACATCATGGCCCGCGTCGAGCAGATCCGTGCCCAGATCGAGGAGAGCACCTCCGAGTACGACAAGGAGAAGCTGCAGGAGCGCGTGGCCAAGCTGGCTGGCGGCGTGGCCGTCATCAAGGTGGGCGCCACCTCCGAGATCGAGATGAAGGAGAAGAAGGCCCGCGTGGAGGACGCCCTGCACGCCACCCGCGCCGCGGTGGAAGAGGGCATCGTCCCCGGTGGTGGCACCGCGCTGCTGCGCGCCCAGGCCTCCCTCGACGGCTTGGAGTATGCCAACCACGACCAGGAGGTGGGCATCAACATCGTCCGCCGCGCCATGGAAGAGCCCCTGCGCCAGATCGTCTACAACGCCGGTGGTGATGGCGCCGTGGTGGTCAACGAAGTGCGCAACGGCGAGGGCAACTACGGCTACAACGCCCAGAGCGGTGAGTACGGTGACTTGGTCGAGATGGGCATTCTCGATCCCACCAAGGTGACCCGCACCGCGCTGCAGAACGCCGCCTCCGTGGCCGCGCTGATGATCACCACCGAGGTGATGGTCGCCGACCTGCCCAAGGACGACGACGCCGGTGCCGGCGGCGGCATGGGCGACATGGGTGGTATGGGCGGCATGGGGGGCATGGGCGGCATGATGTAAGCCGTCCGGCCCACCGGCCGACCCAAACCGAACCCGCCGACGGTCCTGCCGCCGGCGGGTTTTTTGTGTCCGGAACCCGGGCCCGCCCGGGAGCCTGGTCGGGCGATTTATGCCATCATTGCGAGCTATGAATGCCCTGCACCCCACACTGTTTCTGGTGCTTGCCCTGACGGCAGTCATTGCGCTCCCCGGCTGCGGTGCCATGCAACGCCATTACGAGGCGGGGCTGATCCTGGCCGATATCCGCGCCGGCGAGGCCGACAGCCGCTGGAAACGCACCCGACCGGCCCCGGAACGAGAGACCGTCGAGTACACCGGCCCCACCGGGGTGCCACGGGTGGCCGACCTCTATACCCCGGGCGACGAGGTCCGCTCCAACCTGGTGCTGGTCCACGGCTTCACCGAGGCGGGCCGGCGGGACCCGCGCCTGGTGCAGTTCGCCAAGACGCTGAGCCGGGCCGGTTTTCGCGTCCTCGCCCCAGAGGTGGAGACCCTCACCCGCATGGACGTCTCGCCGGAGAACATCCGCGATGTGGTGGATGCCGCCCACTGGCTGGACGCGCGGGACGACGGCGAGGGGGTGGGCGTGGCCGCGATGAGCTTCTCCGTCGCCACCGCCGTGCTGGCGGCGCTGGAGGAGGACGGCCGGCCACACATCGGCTGGATCGTCGGGGTGGGCGGCTACTACGATCTGGTGGAGACCCTGACCTACGTCACCACCGGCTATTTCACCGAGGACGGCGAGCGGCGCTACCAGATCCCCCGGGTGGAGGGCCGCTGGGTGGTCCTGCTGACCCAGCTGGACCGGGTGCCGGATGCCGACGACCGCCGCCTGCTCGACCGTATCGCCCGCGAGCGCCTGGCGGACCCGGAGGCCGAGACCGGGCCGCTGGCCGAGCGGCTGTCACCGCCCGGGCGCGCGGTCTATGCCTTGCTCACCAACCGGGATCCGGATCGGGTACCGGACCTGCTGGCGGCGTTGCCCGACGGCGTCCGCGACGAGATTAAAGCGCTGAATCTTGCCAACCGGGACCTGTCCCGGCTTCAGGCCTACCTGCTGCTGGTCCACGGCCGCGACGACGATGTCATCCCCTGGACCCAGAGCCAGGCCCTCAAGCAGGCCGCCCCCAGGGGGCAGGCCGAGTTGCGGCTGGTGACCGGCCTCACCCATGTGGATGTGGACCCCGGGGTGGTGGGCGCCTGGCGGTTGCTGCGGGCGGTCAACCGGCTGCTGTTGCTGCGCGACGACCCGCCACCGACCCCCTCGTCGGCGAATGAGCCATGACCTACAGCGTCCATGAAATCCATTACACTCTGCAGGGGGAGGGCGCCCAGACCGGGCGGCCCGCCGTGTTCTGCCGCTTCGCCGGCTGCAACCTCTGGAGCGGTCGCGAGGCCCACCGGGCATCGGCCATCTGCCGGTTTTGCGATACCGCCTTCGTGGGCACCGGCGGGTCCGGCGGCGGCCGTTTCCGCAGCGCGAACGAGCTGGCCGAAAGGCTGGCCGGCTATTGGCCGGGCGGCGGCCGGCCGCTGGTGGTCTGCACCGGCGGCGAGCCCCTGTTGCAATTGGATTCCGCACTGATCGACGCCCTGCACCGTCGGGGGTTTGAGGTGGCGGTGGAGACCAACGGCACCCGGCCGGCGCCGGCCGGGCTGGACTGGATCTGCGTCAGCCCCAAGGCGGGCGCCCCCCTGGTGCTCACCACCGGCGACGAGCTCAAGCTGGTCCACCCGCAACCGGGGGCGGAGCCGGAACGCTTCCAGCACCTGGCCTTCCGCCACTTCTTTCTGCAACCCATGGACGGGCCGGAGCGCGAGGCCAACACCCAGGCCTGCGTGGACTACTGTCTCGCCCACCCGCAATGGTCATTGAGCCTGCAGACCCACAAGCTGCTCGGCATCCCCTGACGCGCGGCTTGGGCCGGGGGCGGGGGGTGCCGGCAGGCCGACTTTTGCGCACCGAGCAACGCAGGGAAAAATCGGGAAAAGCGCGTGCCTGTTCGAGCGAAGCGAGTTCACGCGCGCCGATTTTTCCCGAGTAGCGCAGGGCACCCCGAAGGGGTGCGCAATCGGAGGCCTGCCGGTACCCCCCGCCCCCGGCCCGCCGGCCCAAGCCGCTCCCCCTATAACTCCATCCCGAGTTCTTTGATCTTCCGGGTCAGCGTGTTCCGGCCCCACCCCAGCAGGCGGGCGGCGTCCTGGCGTCGGCCGCCCGTCCGCTGCAGGGCGGCCCGGATCATAATCACCTCGAAGCGCGGCTGCAGCTCATCCAGCAGCCCCTCCTGCCCCCGCGCCAGGGCCTGGTCCACCCAGCGACTCAGCGCCGTCTCCCAGTTTCCGCCCCCCGGACGACCGGCTTCCGCCTCCTCACGCAGCTCCGGCGGCAAATCCTCCAGCAGCACCTCCTGCCCGCTCGCCATCACCGTCAGCCAACGGCAGGTGTTCTCAAGCTGGCGCACATTGCCCGGCCAGTCCAGGCCCATGAAGTAACGCTCCACCTCCGGGCGCAGGGTCTTGGGCTCCACGTTCAGCTCCCGTCCCGCCGCTGCCAGGAAGTGTCGGGCCAGCAACGGCACATCCTCCCGTCGCTCGCGCAGCGAGGGCACATGCACCCGGATCACGTTCAGGCGGTGGAACAGGTCCTCGCGGAAGTAGCCGTCGGCCACCCGCGCCTCCAGGTTCTGGTGCGTGGCGGCGATGATGCGCACATCCACCCGCATCGACGTGTGCGCGCCCACCCGGTAGAACTCACCATCCGCCAGCACCCGCAGCAGGCGGGTCTGCAGCTCCGCCGGCATATCCCCGATCTCGTCGAGAAAGAGGGTGCCCCCGTCCGCCTGCTCAAAACGGCCGCGGCGCGTCGCCTGGGCACCAGTGAAGGCCCCCTTCTCGTGCCCGAAAAGCTCCGATTCCATCAGATCCCGCGGAATAGCCGCCATATTCAGGGCGATGAACGGCCCCTCCGACCGGGGGCTGTGGCGATGCAGCGCCCGCGCCACCAGCTCCTTACCGGTTCCCGATTCGCCGTTGATCAACACCGTCACCGACGAGCGCGACAAGCGGCCGATGGCGCGGAACACCTCCTGCATCGCCGGCGCTTCACCGAGGATCTCCGGATGCTGGGCTGGGGCTTCCGCGGCCTCCGTGGCCTCAGCCGTCCGGGTGCTCTCCCGGGCGCGGGTGACCAACTCCACCGCCTCGTCCACATCAAAGGGCTTCGGTAGGTACTCAAAGGCCCCGCCCTCATACGAGGCCACTGCGGCGTCCAGGTCGGAGTGGGCCGTCATCACGATCACCGGCATATCGGGCCAGCGATCACCCACCTGGGCGAGCAGATCCAGCCCGCTGACACCGGGCATACGGATATCGGTCAACAGCACATCGGGCTGGTTACGCTCCAGCGCCCGCAGCACCCGCTCGGCCGTGTCAAAGCAGGTGACCTTGAAACCGGCCCGCTCCAGGGCCTTTTGCAATACCCAGCGGATGGACCGATCGTCGTCCACCACCCAAACCGATGCCTGTTCCTTCATGGGGTCGTCTCCAGGGGTAACCAGATGGTGAACACCGTGTGCCCGGGCTCGCTGCTGCATTCGACCAGGCCGCTGTGCTGGCCAACCAGGGTCTGGGCGATCGGCAGGCCCAGCCCGGAGCCCTCCGGCCGGGTGGTCACCATGGGGTAAAAGATCTGTTCCAATTGTTCCGCGGGGATACCGGGCCCGTCGTCCACCACGTCTATCCGCGCCACCAGCTTGTGGTTGCGGCCGGCAATGGTGAACTGACGCTGGGTACGGGTGCGTAGGGTGATGGTGCCTTCGCCGGCCACCGCCTGCAGGGCATTGCGCACCAAGTTGAGGCACGCCTGGACCAGATGGTCGAACTGCGCCGTCACCGGGGGGATGCTCGGGTCGTAATCGCGTTCCAGCTGCACGCCGGCCGGGGCCTCAGCCACGACCAGCTGGCGCACCCGCTCCAGCACCTGGTGGATATTCACCGGTTCCCGCCGCGGCACCGCATTGGGACCGAGCAGGCTGTCCACCAGGTTTTGCAGGCGGTCCGCCTCGTTGATGATCACCTGGGTGTATTCGCGCAGCTCTTCTCCGGCCAGCTCCCGCTCCAACAATTGCGCCGCCCCACGCAAGCCGCCCAGCGGATTCTTGATCTCATGGGCGAGACCGCGGATCAGCTCCCGGATGGCCCGGTTCTGGGCCACCAGATGGTGCTCGCGGGTGATGCGCAGGTGGCGGTCGATCTCGGCCAGTTCCAGCAGGACCCGGCCGTTGGGCATCGGGGTGACAGTGCAATCCACGGTGATCAGGTGGTTCTGGCTCACCGGCAGGCGGCGCTCACGCTGAGTATAGGTCCGGCCGGTCTCCACCACGTCGCGCACCAGGGTGTCCAGCAATTCCGCCGACGGGGCAAAGGCCAGCAGCGGCTGGCCGGAGACCTGGCGGAGGCTCACCCGGAACAGCATCTCCGCCGCGGGATTCAGGTGGAGGACCCGGGTATCCGTATCCATCATCACCACGGCGGTGGTGATGTGCTCCAGAAGGTCCACGTACGGGGGGGTGTGCGTTTCCATGTCGGCTTACTTTGCAAGAGATGCGCCAGGGCAGGCAGGGTCGCGACAACCGCTTGTTACGGCGCTGTCGGGCAGGAGGCGCGCAAATGGTGCAGGCAGTCTTGCACTATTTTAGTGCATTATACCGCCGCGAAGCCATGGGCGGGGATCAGAAGTGGCGTGAGGCCTGATGCATGAAGAAGGTAACGGTGCCCGATTCGATCAGCGTGCGGCCCTCCTCGTCCACCACCGAGACCTGCAACGCCCAGGTCCCCCGGTGGACCTCCGCAAGGGTGAACCGGGGGCGTTCGAACTCGCCGCGCACCTCGTCGTTAATCCGGGCCACCAGGCGGTGCCCCTCCTGCAGCTCCGGCTCCAGGGCCAACTCCACGTCGACGTTGCCCAGGTTGTCACGAACCACCTGCTCGTCCCCGGGGCTGAGGATGGCCAGGCGGTCATAGCCGGGAAAGGCGTTCGGGTCATCCGCGGCCTGGTCCGGTTCGGCAGGCTCGGGAACCGGTGCGGTAAAGCGCTGGTAGAGATTGAGCCGGTCGGGCGTCAGCTCCTCCGCCCGCTGATCCTTCGGCGTATCGGAGTAGTGCCTCACCCCCTGGTCGTCGGTCCAGGTGTAGATCCGATCGGCGGTGGCGAGCGCAGGCAGCAGACAGAGCAGGGCTGCGATGATGATTCGGTTCATAGCCACCAGATTAGGCAAATCGGGGGGGCGGCACAACAAGCCGGTCCGGCGGGCACGAAAAAGGGGGCCCGAAGGCCCCCTGCAATGGCGTCGTGCGGCAGCGCCGGCTTCAGACACTGTAGTAAAGGTCGAACTCCACCGGGTGGGTGGTCATGTTCAACCGCTCCACCTCTTCCATCTTCAGCTCGATGTAGGCGTCGATGGTGTCGTCGGTGAACACCCCGCCCTGTTTGAGGAACTCGCGATCCTGATCCAGGGCCTCCAGCGCCTCATTCAGCGACAGGGCCACCTTCGGGATGTCGCGCTCCTCCTCCGGGGGCAGATCGTAGAGATCCTTGTCCATGGCCTCGCCGGGATGGATCTTGTTCTGCACCCCGTCCAGACCGGCCATCAGCATCGCGGCGAAGGCGAAGTAGGGGTTGGCGGTGGAGTCCGGGAAACGGACCTCGATCCGGCGCGCCTTGGGGTTGGGCACGTAGGGCACGCGAATGGAGGCGGAGCGGTTGCGGGCCGAGTAGGCGAGCAGCACCGGCGCCTCGAAGCCCTTGACCAACCGCTTGTAGCTGTTGGTGCTGGCGTTGGCGAAGGCGTTGATAGCACGGGCATGCTTGATGATGCCGCCGATGTAGTACAGGGCGAACTCGGACAGGCCACCGTAGCTGTCGCCACCGAAGACGTTGTTGCCGTCCTTCATCACCGACTGGTGCACGTGCATGCCGCTGCCGTTGTCGCCTACCAGGGGCTTGGGCATGAAGGTGGCGGTCTTGCCGTAGGCGTGGGCGACGTTGTGCACGGCGTACTTGAGTTTCTGAATCTCGTCGGCCTTCTTCACCAGGGTGTTGGGACCGACGCCGATCTCACACTGACCGGCCGTGGCCACCTCATGGTGGTGCACCTCGACGGTCAGACCCAGGTCCTCGAGGGCCTCGCACATGGCCGCGCGCAGATCGTGCAGCGAGTCCACCGGCGGTACCGGGAAGTACCCGCCCTTTACCTTCGGCCGGTGACCCATGTTGCCGTCACCGTAGACCCGCTCGGAGTTCCAGCCGGCCTCCTCCGAATCGATCTTGTAGAAGGAGCCGCTCATGTCGGCGCCCCAGCGCACGTCATCGAACACGAAAAACTCGTTCTCCGGGCCGAACAGCGCGCTCTCACCCAGTCCGGTGGACTTCAGGTAGGCCTCTGCCCGGCGGGCCACGGAGCGGGGGTCCTTCTCGTAGCCCTGCATGGTGCTGGGCTCGATGATGTCGCAGGTGAGGTTGATGGTGGGATCGTCGAAAAAGGGATCCAGGGTGGCGGTCTCCGGGTCCGGCATCATGATCATGTCGGACTCGTTGATGCCCTTCCAGCCCGCGATTGAGGAGCCGTCGAACATCTTGCCGTCCTCGAACATGTCCTCGTCCAGTTCGTGGGCGGGGATGGTCACGTGCTGTTCCTTGCCACGGGTGTCGGTGAAGCGCAGGTCGACGAACTTCACGTCCTCGTCCTGGATCAGCTTGAGTACGTCAGCAGCGGTGCGAGCCATTCTGTACCTCCGGAATATGATCAGCTCGGAATGTCGATGCAGGCCCTTGCAAGCAGGTTGCATGCCAATCGTGAGATTCCCCGAGCCTCTGCGGGTTAGGGGACCTGCGCCCCGTCGCCAGGCAGTATAACCGCACCAGGATGGCGCGTCTTTCCGCGTTGTTGCACCAATAGGGTGCGCATCACCTGGGCGATGGACCGCCGGGCCGGCCATTGGGCACCCCCCTGAGGCGGCCTGCACCAATCCAAGACATCCCGGCGGGGCGCCTGCAAGGAGGCGGGCAGACCCGGTATACTGATCGGCTTATCCGAGGCAAGCCGAACAGATTGGGGGTTACCTTGTCCCTGAGTGTCAGAAACGAAAAGGACAGCGCGGCCGGTCAGGTGCGTACATTCCAGGGCCTGATCCTCGCCCTGCAGCGGTTCTGGGCCGAGCGGGGCTGCGTGGTGTTGCAGCCGCTGGATCAGGAGGTGGGCGCCGGTACTTTCCACCCGGCCACCTTCCTGCGCGCCATCGGGCCGGAGCCCTGGCATTCGGCCTACGTCCAGCCCTCCCGCCGGCCCACCGACGGCCGCTACGGCGAGAACCCCAACCGTTTGCAGCACTACTACCAGTTCCAGGTGGTGCTCAAACCGTCACCGGCCGACATCCAGGAGCAGTACCTGGACTCCCTGCGCTTCCTGGGCCTCGACCCGCTGACCCACGACATCCGTTTCGTGGAGGACAACTGGGAGTCCCCGACCCTGGGCGCCTGGGGCCTGGGCTGGGAGGTCTGGCTCAACGGCATGGAGATCACCCAGTTCACCTACTTCCAGCAGGTGGGCGGCCTCGACTGCCACCCGGTGATGGGCGAGATCACCTACGGACTGGAACGCATCGCCATGTACCTGCAGGGGGTGGAGAGCGTCTACGACCTGCTCTGGGCCGACAGTCCGGAGGGTCCGGTGACCTACGGCGACGTCTTCCTGCAGAACGAGCGGGAGATGTCCGCCTACAACTTCGAGCAGGCGCCGGTGGAGGCGCTGTTTCAGGCCTTCGAGACCTATGAGCGGGAGTGTGAGCGCCTGATCGAAGGCGACCTGCCGTTGCCTGCCTACGAGATGACCCTCAAGGCGTCTCACACCTTCAATCTGCTCGACGCCCGCCACGCCATCTCGGTCACCGAACGCCAAGGCTACATCCTGAGGGTGCGCAGTATGGCGCGGGCGGTGGCCCAGGCCTATTACGACCGCCGTGAGTCACTGGGCTTCCCCCTCTGCCGCGAGCCGCAAAAGGAGAACGCGAATGGCTGAGTCCACCCGCACACTGCTCATCGAGATCGGTACCGAGGAGCTGCCGCCGGTGGCCCTGCCCAGGCTGGAGGCGGCCTTCCGCGACGGTGTGGTGCAGGGCCTGGAGCAGGCGGAGCTGGGGCACGGCCCGGTGCACAGCTACGCCACCCCGCGCCGGCTGGCACTGCAGGTGGAGGCCCTGCAGGCCCGCCAGGAGGACAAGGCGATCGAACGCCGCGGTCCCGCGCTGAACGTCGCCTTTGACGACCACGGCCGGCCCACCAAGGCTGCCGAGGGCTTTGCCCGCTCCTGTGGCGCCACGGTGGAGCAGCTGGAGCGTCTGGAGACCCCCAAAGGCACTTGGCTCGCCTGGCGCGGTGTGCAGCCCGGCCGCGCGGCCACGGAGTTGCTCCCTGACATCGTCAACCAGAGCCTCTCCCGCCTCCCCATTCCCAAGCGGATGCGCTGGGGCAGCGGCCAGGCCACCTTCGTGCGGCCGGTCCATTGGATCGTCTTCCTGCTCGGCGCCGACGTGGTACCGGCCACGCTGATGGATGTGACGTCCGGCCGGACCACCCGCGGCCACCGCTTCCATGCCCCGGAGCCCATCGAGCTGGCCAGCGCCGATGACTACGCCGAGCGGCTGCGGGGCGAGGGCCGGGTGGAGGCGAGCTTCGAGGCGCGGCGGGAGAGGATCCGACGCGGTGTGCTGCGGCTGGCCGAGCAGGAGCAGGGGGTAGCGATCATGGACGAGGGCCTGCTCGATGAGGTGACGGCCCTGGTGGAGTGGCCCGTGCCGCTGGTGGGCAGCTTCGACCCCGGCTTCCTGGAGGTGCCCGAGGAAGCGTTGATCTCCAGCATGCAAGGCCACCAAAAGTATTTCCCCGTCCGCGGCCAGGACGGTCAGCTGTTGCCGCTGTTCATTACCGTGGCCAACATCGAGAGCCGCGATCCGGATCAGGTCCGCTCCGGCAACGAGCGGGTGATCCGGCCCCGGCTGGCGGACGCCGACTTCTTCTGGCAACAGGATCGCAAGCGCCCCCTCATCGATCGGCTGGCCGATCTCAAGGGGGTGATCTTCCAGAAGCAGCTCGGCACCCTTTACGACAAGACCCAACGGGTCGCGCATCTGGCCGAACAATTGGCGGTGGAGATGGATCACGACCCGGCGCCGGTGGCCCGCGCCGCCTGGCTGGCCCGCTGCGACCTGGGCACGGAGATGGTCGGTGAGTTTCCCGAGCTCCAGGGCATCATGGGCCGTTACTACGCCCTCCACGACGGGGAACCCAAGGCCGTCGCCGACGCCATTCTCGAACACTACCGCCCGCGCTACGCCGGCGAGGCCATACCAGCCACCCCGGCGGGCCGTCTGCTGGCGATCGCCGAGCGCGCCGACACCCTGGCCGGTATCTTTGCCATCGGCCTGGCCCCCACTGGCGACAAGGACCCCTTTGCCCTGCGCCGCGCGGCCCTCGGCTTGATGCGGACGCTGATCGAGGGGGAGCTGCCGCTGGACCTGGAGGGGCTGCTGGGTCGGGCCGCGGTATTGCTGCCAGAGGGTATCGCCGGGCGCAGCATTGCCGAGGAGGTCTACGATTTCTGCCTTGAGCGCCTGCGCGGCTACTACCAGGAGCAGGGGATCGGCGCGGAGCTGTTCGAGGCGGTGCTTGCGGTTCGGCCCCGCTGCCCGTTGGATTTCCACCGCCGGTTGCTGGCCTGCCGCCGCTTCGCCGGCCTGCCGGAGGCGGAGGCCCTGGCCGCGGCCAACAAGCGGATCGGCAACATCCTGCGCAAGGCCGGGGAGACGGTGCCGGACACCGTCGCTTCAGCACAGCTCAAGGAGCCGGCGGAACAGGCCCTGGCCCGGAGCCTGGAGGCGACCCGGGAGCAACTGCAGCCCCGGCTCGCCGAAGGCGATTACGCCGGCGCCCTGGAGGGGCTGGCACGGCTGCGTGAGCCTGTCGACACCTTCTTTGACGACATCCTGGTCATGGCCGAGGACCCGGGCGTGCGGGTCAACCGCCTGGCGCTGCTCAAGGCCATTCAGGCCCTGTTCCTGGAAATCGCCGATGTCTCACGACTGCCCGGCCGCTAACCGCCCGCCACTGGTCATCCTCGACCGGGACGGGGTAATCAACCAGGACTCCGACGCCTATATCAAGGCGCCGGAGGAGTGGCGGGTGATCCCCGGCAGTGCCGAGGCAATCGCCCGCCTCAACCGCGCCGGCGTGCCGGTGGCCGTGTGCACCAATCAGAGCGGGATCGGTCGCGGGCTGTTCGACGACGCCACCTACCGGGCCATCACCGCCCATATGCACGCAGTGCTGGCCCGGGCCGGTGCGCGGATCGACGCGGTGTTTCACTGCCCCCACCGCCCGGAGGACCGCTGTGAGTGTCGCAAGCCGCGGCCCGGGCTACTGCTGCAGGCGGCCGCCCACTTTGACTGCCCGCTGGACGGGGTGCCGGTGATCGGAGACAGCCTGCGCGACCTGGAGGCCGGCCGCGCGGTCAATGCCCGGCCCATGCTGGTGCGTACCGGCAAGGGGGCGCGGACCCTGGCCCAGGGGTTGCCCTGGGCGGTGGCGGTCTATGACGATCTGGCCGAGGCGGTGGCGGCACTCATAGGGGAATGGGGGATAGCGTCATGAGAGGGGCCCGGGTGGTCTTTGCCAGCGTGCTGCACCAGGCGCTATTGGTGATCACGCTGCCGGTGTGGGGACTGTTGGCACTGCTGACCCTTCCCTTGCCCTATCGACTGCGCTACCGCCTGATCACCAGCTGGGGTCACCTGCAGCTCTGGACCCTGGAGCGGCTCTGCCGGGTCCGGGTCCGGGTTGAGGGCCTGGCGCATCGGCCGGAGCAACCCTGCGTGGTCATGGCCAAGCACCAGTCTGCGTGGGAGACGCTCGGGCTGCTGAGATGGTTTCAACCGCAGACCTGGGTGCTGAAGCGCGAGCTGATGCGCATCCCGGTGTTCGGCTGGGGGCTGGCGCTGCTTCAGCCCATCGCTATCGACCGCGGCTCCGGGGCCCTGGCCCGACGCCAGGTGGTGGAACAGGGACGGGAACGGTTGCGGGCGGGCCGCTGGGTGATCATCTTTCCGGAGGGCACCCGCGTGCCGGCCGGCCGCAAGGGGCGCTACCGCGCCGGCGGTGCCATTCTGGCCTGCGAGACCGGCACCCCGATCCTACCGGTAGCACACAACGCCGGCGAGATCTGGCCACGGGGCTCCATCATCAAACAACCCGGGGAGATCCGGGTGCGGATCGGCCCGGCGATCGCCACCGAGGGACGGCAGGTCGGCGAGGTCCTGGCCGAGGTCGAGGCGTGGATTGAGGCGCAGATGCCGGAGATCAGCGAGCGCGGCTACCCCGGCACCCTCTACACCCGTTCCTTCCGGAAGTAGCCGGCCACCGGTTCAACCGCCCCCGGCGTCATCGAGCAGGGCGCGCAGGCCGAGGAGGGTGGCACCCTCCGGGTCGCGGATGAGCAGGACCGGAATGGCCGTGAGGTAATCGCGAAACCGTCCCTTGGCCCGGAAGCGCTCGAGGAAGGCGGACTCCTGCATCGGTTGCCACAGCGCTGGCAGCATCCCTCCGGCAAGGTAGAGACCGCCGCGGGCGCCGAGGGTCAACGCCAGGTTGCCGGCAAACCCGCCAAGCAGGCTGAAGAACCGCTGGATGGTCTCAGTCGCCCGGGGATCGCCGGCGCGCCCCGCCTCGGTGATCGCCTTCGGATCGTCACAGGGCGCCCCATGCAGCACGGCGTGCAGCCGGCAGAGCCCGGCACCGCACAGTACCGCCTCCGCCGACACGTGATCCAACTGCTGCCGCAGGCGATCGATCAGGGTGCTCTCCGCCACATCGCCCGGTGCCAGGGTGACATGCCCCCCTTCACAGGCGAGCGCCGACCAACCCGCCGGGCAGGGCACGGCGGCAGCCACCCCCAAGCCGGTACCGGGACCCAGAACCGCCCGCGGCGCCCCCGGCTCGGCAACACCCGGCGCCAACGGCCGCACCGAGGAAGCGCAGAGCAGGGGGAGGGCACGGGCGAGCGCCTGAAAGTCATTGTAGAGGTGCACGGCATCGAGCCCGAGGGCGCGGGCCAGGCTGCCGTCGTGCAGCATCCAGCTTCGGTTCGTCAACTGAACACGCCCGCCCTGGACCGGGCCGGCCACGGCGATCGCCAGGGTCGTGGGGCGGGCTGGTGCGACCTGAGCGAGAAAATGCTGCAGACCGGAAAGGGGATCGCCAAGCTCGCTGTTACGGTAGCGGTGCCTTTGCTGCGGTTCCCCGCCCGGCGTCGCGAGGGCGATACGGGTATGGGTGCCGCCGATGTCGGCCAGGAGGTAAGAGCTCATGGCGCTCACCCGGACGCACCGGCCGCCGTCTGCAGGGCCTGCAGGTAGTCGTCACGCCAACAGGTAATGTCCTGCTCGCGCAGGCACCGGATCATGCGGGTCCAACGCTCACGCCGCTCCGCTAACGGCATGGTCAGCGCCTGGTGAAGCCGCTCCGCCACCTCATCGGGATCGTAGGGGTTGACCAGAACCGCCGCGTCCAGCTCGCGCGCCGCCCCGGCCAAATGCGAGAGGACCAACACACCCGGGTCGTCCGGATCCTGGGCGGCCACGAACTCCTTGGCCACGAGGTTCATACCGTCGCGCATAGGGGTGACCAGCCCGACATGGGCCCGGGACAGAAACCCGAGCACGTTCGCCCGGTGGAAGCCGCGGTTCAGGTACCGCAGCGGGGCCCAGTCGTACTCGGCGAACTGGCAGTTGAGGTGACCCGCCTGGTACTCCAGTTCGCGGCGAATCTCGTCGTACTCCGGCACCTCACCCCGCGATATCGGCGCAATCTGCAGGTAAACGACCCGCGCCCGGTGCTCCCGGCGGCGCTCCAGCATACGCCGATAGGCTTCGAAGCGGATATCCAGCCCCTTGCTGTAATCCAGGCGGTCAACACCGATGATCAGGCGTCTGTCCCCAAGGCTGGCCTGCAACCGGCGTCCCTGCTGCGAGTAGAAGCCGTGCCGGGCGTGGGCGGCCACAGAGTCCACGTCGATACCGATCGGGAAGACGCCGATGTGGACCACCCGGCCGCGGTAGCGCGCCCGGGCCGTGTCGATCACCTCGATGGCGTCGGTGTGGCGCAGACAGTCCAGGAAGTTGTCACGATCCAGGTCGGTTTGGAAGCCCACCAGGTCATGGGCGCAGAGGGCTTCCAGCAGGGCCTGGTGATCCGGCAATGCGCGGTAGACATCCCAAGCCGGGAAGGGGGTGTGGAGGAAAAAGCCCAGGGGGTTAGTGATCCCCCGCTCCCGCAACATCTGGCCCAGGGGAATGAAGTGGTAATCGTGGATCCAGATGGGCGACTCGGCGTCCGGTAGATCGGGCAGCCGATCCGCGAACAGGCGGTTGACGGCCCAGTACCCTTCCCGATCCGCCCGTTGGCAGTGGACATAGGGCAAGCGGTAATGGAACAGGGGCCAGAGCACCTGGTTGGAGAAGCCGAGATAGAACCGCTCGTACTCGGCACGAGTCAGGCGCAGGGTGGCGTAGCGCACGCCGTTGGCGTTCTGCACCGCCAGTGGGCGGGGATCGGGTAACCGGGGTTCGTGGCGACCGTCCCAACCGAACCAGAGCCCACCGCCATCCTCCAGTGCACTGCGCAGACCCACCGCCAGTCCGCCTTGGGCCCCCTGGAGCTGGCTGGGCAGGGCAACCCGGTTCGATATGGTGATCAACGACATGGACTACCTCCGCACCGGGCGATAGAGCGGCCCGGCGCCATTGTCATCCATCCCTCAGTAGGCCTGCTCCCACGGTTTGCTCAGTCGCATCGCCGAATTGATCAGACCCACCATGCTATAGGTCTGGGGGAAGTTCCCCCAAAGCTCCCCCGTGTAGGGGTCGATATCCTCGGAAAGCAGGCCCACGTGATTACGGCAGGCCAGCAGCTTCTCGAACAGCGCCCTCGCCTCCTCCCGCCGGCCGGTGGCGGCCAGGGCGTCGACATACCAGAAGGTGCAGGTGGTGAACGCCGTGGTCGGTTTTCCGAAGTCGTCTTCATGAATATAGCGGAAAAGAAAATCACCGTGACGCAGTTCGCCTTCAAGGGCCACCACTGTCTGGGTAAGGCGGGGATCCCCCGGTTTGAGAAACCCCAGGTCATAGAGCTGCGTCAGGCTGGCGTCCAGGACCTCGCCTCCGAAGGTGGCGACATAGGACTGGCGGCGGGGGTTCCAGGCGCGCTCCCGGATGGTCCGGCGTATCCGATGGGCCCGGGTGATCCAATAGGTGGCCCGGTCCGGCAGGTTCAGCTCCCGGGCGATGGCCGCCAGGGCATTGACCCCGGCCCAGCACATGGTGGCGGAGAAGGTATGCACCCCGGCCATGCCGCGAAACTCCCAGAGCCCGGCATCCGGCTGCTCGTGGACCGCCACCGCCTGCTCCCCCAGAACCTCCAGCCGCCGGAACAGGGGTTCATCGCCCATGCGGCGGAGCCTGCGGTCGAAGAAGAGGTGGGCGGTGGCAAGGATCACCGCGCCGTAGACGTCGTTCTGCTGCTGCTCATAGGCCTGGTTCCCCACCCGGACCGGGCCCATGCCGCGGTAACCTGGTAGGCCCTCGGCGACGTACTCATCCAGATCGTCCCGGCCGTTGATCCGATACACCGGCCGCAGGGGCCGCTGACCGTTGGACGCGGTGGTGTTGATGATGAAGCGGGCGTAGTCCTCCAGGGTCTTGGTGGCACCCAGGCGATTGAGGGCATTGATGACGAAATAGGCGTCGCGCAGCCAGCAGTAGCGGTAGTCCCAGTTCCGGGTGGTATGCGGCGCCTCCGGTAACGAGGTGGTCACCGCGGCGATGACCGCCCCAGTGTCTTCATAGGTATTGAGTTTGAGGGTGATGGCGGCGCGGATTACCGCCTCCTGCCATTCGAAGGGCACGGCCAGGTAGCGGACCCACTCCTGCCAGTAGTGAGTGGTGCGCTCGTAGAACTGGCTGGCGGCCTCGTGCGGGGAGAGCGGCAGGGTCTCGTCCGGTCCCAGGATCAAGGTAAAGACCTGATCCACCACCACCGGCGTCTCGTCAAGAATGGCGGTCAGTGAGGCGTTGGTAGTAAGGCGCAGCACCTGCTCGCCCGAGACGTAGCGGATGTGATTGCTTCCGTGGGTGATGATCGGTCGGGTCGTGCCGTAGTCGAACACCGGCCGGACCACCATCCGGACGCGGGGAGCGCCCCCCAGGCAGCGCACCTGGCGCACCAGGGTCACCGGATGGAAGCTGCGGCCGAACTGTTTGAATCGGGGTGCAAAATCGAGGACCTCCACAACCCCGCCCTGGTGGTCGTAGAGGCGGGTGCGGAGGATGGCGGTGTTGCGGTCGTAGGCCTGTTCACTGCGGGCAAGGCCCTCGAGAAGGATGGCGAAACGGCCGTGGCCGTCACCGACACCGGGGTCCCCAAGGAGACTGCAGAACACCGGATCACCGTCGAACCGGGGCATACAGGCCCAGGTAACCTCGGCCTCCCGGTTGACCAGGGCAGCGAAGCTGCAATTGCCGATTAGCGCCTGGTTGAGATCAGTCACCGTGCTCCCCCCTGATAGCGGCGGCCGGACGATTTCCTCGGAGCCAGTCGATCACCGCCGGTTGATCGGGCAGGCGCCAGCGCGCCTCGGTGTGACCGGCACCCACCTTAATGCTATAGCCGCCCAGGGCATTCACTGCCACAAAGGCGTGTTCATCCGTCAGGTCATCGCCCAGGTAGACCGGGGCCCGGCTGGCGAACGGGGCCTCGGCCATAAAGTGTCTGACCGCCCGGCCCTTGTCCCCGTCGGCCGGGCGAAGTTCGTAGACGCACTTGCCGGCTTGCAGCGTGAGCTGACCGGCGGCGCCGGCCGCGATCTCACTCAGGGCCCGCTGGATCGGCATTTGGTATTCGGGCGCCCGGCGGAAGTGAACGGCAAGGGCGATGCCCTTCTCCTCGACGAAGGTTCCCGGGTAGGCGGCGGTGAGGGCGCGGAGGCGATCGCGAAGGGCCGTCATGAGCCGCGGCGAGGGCGCAGAGGGCCGGTGGTAGCGGCCGGCGGGATCGCGCCATTCCGCCCCGTGCACCCCCGCCACCGGCAGGCGCAGCGGCTCGACGACCCGGTCGACGGCGGAGATGGTGCGGCCACTGACCAGGGCGACGGCGCCGCCACTGAGCGCCATCAGCTCGCGCAGGACGGTGCGGCCACAAGCGTCCAGCGTGGCGTCGTCGGGATGGGGGACGATGGGGAGGAGGGTGCCGTCGAGATCGAGGAAGAAGGCCAGGTCCGGTCGCCGCCAGAGGTGCGTCTTGTGCCCAGAGTCCATGGCCCGGCCCTCTCCCCCACGGACGGATCAGATGTCCAGGTTGGCCACCGTCAGGGCATTCTGTTCGATGAAATCCCGGCGAGGCTCCACCTGGTCGCCCATGAGGGTGGTGAAGATCTCGTCGGAGGCCACCGCATCCTCGATGGTCACCCGCAACAGGCGGCGGGTGTCGGGGTTCATCGTGGTCTCCCAGAGTTGATCCGGATTCATCTCACCCAACCCCTTGTAGCGCTGGATGCTCTGGCCCCGGCGGGCCTCATCCATCAGCCAGTCCACCACCTCCTGCAGGGTGGCCACCGGCTTACGCCGTTCGCCCCGCTGGATGAAACCACCGTCACCGAACAGGCCATGGAGTTGCTCGGCCAGCCGCTTGAGGGTTTCGTACTCGGCAGAGAGGAAGAAGGCCGAGTTGAAGGTATAGGGGTAGAGGATGCCGTGCATCCGCTTGATGACCCGCGCCTCTTTGAAGCCGCCCTCGGTGCCCAGCTGCAGGTCCAGGGTATAGGTGACCGACTTGTCCTGCTGGGCATTGGCCCGCTCCACCAGGGTCTCGAACCATCGGGTCATGGCCGCGCCGTCGGCGAAGTCCTGCTCCGAGACCGGCGCCAGGGCGGTCATCTCTGACAGCAGGGTCGGGTCCCAGCGCCGACGCATATGGTCGACCAGGTCCATTGCCTCCAGGTAGCGGCGCGCCAGGCGGCCCAACGCCTCACCGGAGATGGGCGGAGCGCCCTCCTGGCTGTGCAGGCTGGCATCGGCGAGGGCGATCTGGAGCAGGTATTCGGTGAGTTCCGCCTCGTCTTTGACGTAATGCTCCTGCTTGCCGCGCTTGACCTTATACAGTGGCGGCTGGGCGATGTAGACGTGACCCCGCTCCACCAATTCGCGCATCTGGCGGTAAAAGAAGGTCAGGAGCAGGGTCCGGATGTGGGAGCCGTCCACGTCCGCGTCGGTCATGATGATGATGCGGTGATAGCGCAGCTTGTCCGGGTCGAACTCGTCCTTACCGATACCGCAGCCCAGGGCAGTGATCAGGGTGCCCACCTCCACGGAGGCGAGCATCTTGTCGAAGCGAGCCTTCTCCACATTCAGGATCTTGCCCTTCAGGGGCAGGATGGCCTGATAACGGCGATCACGGCCCTGCTTGGCGGAGCCGCCGGCGGAGTCACCCTCCACCAGGTAGATCTCGGACTGGGCGGGGTCCTTTTCCTGGCAATCGGCCAGCTTGCCCGGCAGGCCGGCAACGTCCAGCACCCCCTTACGCCGGGTCATCTCACGGGCCTTGCGGGCGGCCTCGCGGGCGCGGGAGGCGTCGATGATCTTCTCCGCAATGGCCTTGGCCTCGGCGGGATTCTCGTAAAGGAAGTCGTTAAAGGCCTCGGCCAGCACCCCCTCTACGATGCCCTTGATCTCAGAGGAGACCAGCTTGTCCTTGGTCTGACTGGAGAACTTAGGGTCGGGTGCCTTGACCGAGACCACCGCCGTCAGGCCCTCACGGATATCGTCCCCGGTGGGGGTAACCTTGAGCTTCTTGGCGTAGCCCTGCGCCTCCAGGTACTGGTTCAGGGTCCGGGTGAGTGCGGCGCGGAAACCGGACAGGTGGGTACCGCCGTCGCGTTGGGGGATGTTATTGGTGAAACAGAAGATATTCTCCTGGTAGGAGTCGTTCCACTGCATGGCCACATCCACGCCGACGCTCTCCCGCATACCCGCAAGGTAGAAAACCGTCGGATGGAGCGGGTCCTTATTGCGGTTGAGGTGCTCGACGAAGGCCTTGATGCCGCCGGCGTACTCAAAGACATCTTCCTTCTCGGTGCGCTCGTCCTTCAGGGCGATGCGCACCCCGGGGTTGAGGAAGGAGAGCTCGCGGAACCGTTTGGCGAGAATGTCGTAGTTGTACTGGGTCTGGGTGAAGACCTCGCGGCTTGGCAGGAAGGTTAGTCGGGTGCCCGTCTCCTGGGTCTCGCCCACTACCTTCAGCGGTTCCACCGGGACACCCATCCGGTACTCCTGGGTATGCACCTTGCCGTTGCGCTGGATTACCAGGCGCAGGCGCTCGGAAAGGGCGTTGACCACCGAGACGCCGACACCGTGCAGGCCACCGGAGACCTTGTAGCTGTTGTCGTCAAACTTACCGCCGGCATGCAGGACGGTCATGATGACCTCGGCGGCGGAACAACCTTCCTCGGTGTGGATGTCCACCGGGATACCCCGACCGTTGTCGGCAACGGTGACGGAGTTATCGCCATGGATGGTCACCTGGATCTCGCTGCAGTAGCCCGCCAGGGCCTCGTCCACAGAGTTGTCCACCACCTCGAACACCATATGGTGCAGTCCGGTGCCGTCATCGGTGTCACCGATGTACATCCCGGGACGCTTGCGGACGGCGTCGAGGCCACGGAGGACCTTGATACTGTCGGAGTCGTAGCTGGTTTGCTCGGTCATGGGGTCACGCTCTCTGGATTAAGGGAACGAGTATATCACCCGGAGCAAGGGCGGGGCCCAGGCCTATCGGGTCAGCCGGCCGCCGGCGGCGGGCCGGAGTGAATACGGCCCTGTTCCACGTGGAACCATTGCGCGGCGTCGGGGGCGAGGGGGATATCGCCCGGCTCAATGGCGGTCAGGAAGGCCTGATTGCCACTGGAGGCGATCGCCTCCACCACGGCGGCACGCCGCGCCGGGTCGAGCTCCGCAGCGAGGTCATCCACCAACAAGGTGAGCGACTGGCCGGTCAGGGTGTGGGTAACCGCTGCCTGGGCGAGCAGCAGGGCGAGCACCAGAAGCTTTTGCTGTCCGCGCGAGAGCCGGTGCTGGGCCTCGACACCGGCCACGCGGAAACTCAGATCGGCGCGATGCGGCCCACTGTTGGTGAACCCCCGCTGACGATCCAACTCCCGCTGGGCTTCAAGGCGATCAGCGAGCGGCTCGTCGCTCCGCCAGCCCGGGCGGTAATGGAGGGCCACCGGTTCGTCCGGCAGCCAGCGGCGGACCAAGGCCGACCAGCGCGGCTCCAGGGCGTCGATGAGGTGGCGCCGGTTACGGTCGATGGTGTCGGCCGTTTCGATGAGGCCCTCGTCGTAGGCCCACGCCAAGCGGGACTCGCCCGCCTTGAGGGCAGCATTGCGCTGCCGGAGGGCGCGGACGTAACGGCCCCACACAGTTGAGAACTGTGGTTCCACGTGGAACACCGCCCAGTTCAAAAAACTGCGCCGCACGGCAGGGCCGTCCAGCAATAACCGCTGGTGCTCACTATTGATGACCTGCACCGGTAGGTAGCGGGCCAGTTCGGAAAGGCTTCGCCCGTCCCGACCGTCCAGACGGACCTGCGTCTCCTGGCTGTCCCGGGCGACCCCGATGGTATGCCCCTGAGTCTGAGCCCGAACCCACAAGGCCTCATGACCGTTCCCGATCATTTGCGCCGTCCGCGTGGCGCGGAAGGACCGGGTCCGCGCCACGAAGTAGATGGCCTCCAACAGGCTCGTCTTCCCCGCGGCGTTGGCACCCACCACCACGTTGATTCCGGCGCCAGGCGTAAGCTCAAACGGCTGGAGGTTGCGCACCCCTTCGGCCGCCAGTGACATAATGCCCATCACCACCCGGGGCGTTTGCCGACCACCGCCATTACGCCTGTCACCGTTTCGGCGCTCACAGGCGCATGGGCATGACGACGTACCTTGAGGTCTGGTCGTCTACCCCTTGGATCAGCCCACTGCTCGCGCTGTCCCGGAGTGTCAGGCGAACATCCTCATCGTCCAACGCCCCCAGCGCATCGAGCACATACCCGGCATTGAAGCCGACCTCCAGCGGGGCCCCGCCGTAGTCGACCGAGACCTCCTCTTCGGCCTCCTCCTGCTCGGGGTTGTGCGATGCGACCTTGAGCGTACCACCGTCGAGCAGGAACCGGACACCGCGGTACTTTTCGTTGGATAGGATCGAGACCCGGAGGAGGGCGTGGCGAAGGTCCTCCCGATTCACTGTCGCGGGGGTCTCGGTGGCCTCCGGCACCACCCGACGGTAGTCCGGGAAGCGGCCATCGATCAATTTGGAGGTGAACCGGACGTCCCCGAGCTTGACCCGGATATGGTTGTCGCCCAACTCCAGGTCGGCCCCCTCATCGCTGTGATCCAACAACCGTAACAGTTCCTGAACCCCCTTGCGCGGGACAATCACCTGACGCGGTGCCTCGACCCCGGTGTCGATGGCTTGCTCGGCCAGTGCCAGGCGGTGGCCGTCGGTGGCCACCATGCGCGCCATCGCCGGTTCCAGCTCCACCATCAGCCCGTTCAGATAGTACCGGACATCCTGCACGGCCATGGAAAAGTGTGTGCGCTCAATCAGCTTCCTCAGTTGCCCCTGGGGCAGCCGCACGGTCTCCCGGGCGCCAATGTCTTCGATGCTCGGGTAATCGTCCGCCGACAGTGTGGCGAGGGTGAACCGACTCCGCCCGGCCCGCAGACTCGCCCGTTCGCCGTCGACCTGAAGCTGGATCTGACTCTGATCCGGCAGGTTGCGACAAATATCCAGCAGCTTCCTCGCCGGCAGTGTGATGTCCCCGCCTTCCGTGACTTGGCAGGGCAGACTGGCGACCAGTTCCACTTCCAGATCGGTAGCGGTCAGCCGGGCCAGGCCGTCGCCCAACTCCAGGCGGACGTTGGCCAGCACCGGCAGGGTCTGCCGTCGTTCCACGACGCCGATGATGGCTTGTAGAGGCTTGAGCAGGTCTTCGCGTTGGATATCGATGCGCATGCCGATCCCTAATAATCAATATGTAGATAAGTAAAGACTGTTGTTATTACTGTGTGCACAGCACGCTGTGCATAAGTTTTTATTCCCTTTTTCAATCAATAGGTTGCTTCTGTTTTCCGGGGTGAGTAAGCGGGCGGTTTGCCTGGGGACCGCTGTGGAACAATCTGTGGATAAGATTGGTCGCATCGGTCCGCTCGGTTTCGTCCCGGGGTTATCCACATCATGTGCTGAGGGTTCTCAACAGGTTGCTATAGTCTTCCTCGATCCGGCTGTCCTCGGCGCAGAGCGACTCCACCTTTCGGCAGGCGTGCAGCACGGTGGTGTGGTCACGTCCGCCGAAGGCGTCACCGATCTCCGGCAGGGAGTGGCTGGTCAACTCCTTGGCCAGCGCCATCGCCATCTGCCGGGGGCGGGTGATGGATCGACTGCGCCGTTTTGACAGGAGGTCCGCCACCCGGATCTTGTAATACTCGGCCACGGTCTTTTGGATGTTGTCGATAGTCACCAGCTTGTCCTGCAGCGCCAGCAGATCGCGCAGGGCCTCCTTGGTGAACTCCACGGTGATCTCCTGGCCGGTGAACTGGGCGTTGGCCACTACTCGTCGCAGGGCCCCTTCGAGTTCACGGATATTGGAGCGAATCCGCTTGGCGATGAAGAAGGCCACCTCATGAGGCAGGTCCACGCCCTCCTGTAGCGCCTTACTCATCAGGATGGCGACCCGGGTTTCCAGTTCCGGGGGCTCAATGGCCACTGTCAGCCCCCAGCCGAAGCGCGATTTGAGTCGCTCCTCCAGGCCGTTGACCTCCTTGGGATACCGGTCGCAGGTCATGATGACCTGCTGTTCGCCCTCCAGCAGGGCGTTGAAGGTATGGAAAAACTCTTCCTGAGAGCGCTCCTTGCGGGCAAAGAACTGAATATCGTCGATCAGTAGTGCATCCACCATGCGGTAGTGGCGCTTGAATTCGTTGATGGCGTTGTGCTGCAGGGCCTTCACCATGTCGGCAACGAAGCGCTCCGAGTGTAGGTAGAGCACCCGGGCCTCAGGCCGCCGGCGCAGCATGGCGTTGCCCACGGCGTGCATCAGGTGGGTCTTGCCCAGCCCCACACCGCCGTAGAGGAACAGCGGGTTGTAGGCGGTGCCCGGGTTCTCCACCACCTGCATGCTGGCGGCCCGGGCGAGCTGGTTGGATTTGCCCTCGACGAAGGTGTCGAAGGTGAAGTTACTGTTCAGGTTGCTGGCCGCTGAACGGGTGGCCGGCGTCTGGTCGGCCGCTGCCGAGGGGCTGGGTGTGGTCACCGAAACCTGGCGGCGCCGCGGCGGGGCCACCACCGCACTGCTACCGATCTGCAGTTCGAGGCGGGGCGGACGGTCCGGGCGCTGCGCACTCAACAGCTCAGTGATGCGGTCGGCGAAGTGGGCCTTGACCCAGTCGAGGACGAAGCGGTTGGGCGCCAGCAGGCGCAGCCGATCCTCTTCCTCCTGGGCCTGCAGCGGTCGGATCCAAGTGTTGAGTTGCTGGTCCGGGATCTCCTGCTCCAAACGGCGCAGGCATTGTTTCCAGAGCGAATTCTCCATGGATAAACGGCGTACCTCGACACGGGATAGCGTCTGCGGGTGGGTGTGCCCCGAGTGTACCGACGGGCCGGAGA